>NZ_JAAAHS010000089.1 GCF_009908195.1 Streptomyces boluensis
CCCCGCACCCCGTCCGCCGCCCACCCGCACGCGCACGCCCACCCGCACCCGTCGGAGTCCGCGTCCGCCCCGCAAGGCACCGACGAGGTGCTCGCGGAAGTCGGGCCCCGGCTGCGGCGGCTGCGCAAGGAGCGCGGCGCGACCCTCGCGGGGCTCTCCGAGGTGACCGGCATCTCGGTCAGCACCCTGTCGCGCCTGGAGTCCGGGCAGCGCAGGCCCAGCCTCGAACTGCTCCTGCCCATCGCCCGCGCCCACCAGGTCCCGCTGGACGAACTCGTCGGCGCGCCGCCCGTCGGTGACCCCCGCGTACGGGCCGAGCCGATCGAGCGCCGCGGCCGCACCATGGTCCCGCTCACCCGGCAGCCCGGCGGGCTCCAGGCGTACAAGATCGTGATCCCGAAGCTCACCGAGGTGCCGGAGCAGCGCACCCATGAGGGGTACGAGTGGCTGTACGTGCTCGGCGGCAAGTTGCGGCTGCTGCTCGCCGACCACGATGTGGTGCTCGGGCCGGGCGAGGCGGCCGAGTTCGACACCCGGCTGCCGCACTGGTTCGGGCCCACCGAGGAGGGCGGGGTGGAGTTCCTCAGCCTCTTCGGGCCGCAGGGCGAGCGGATGCACGTACGCGCCAAGCCGGCCAGGGCCGAGAGGAAGGGCTGACGGGAAGGGCTGACGCGCACTCGGCGCGCACCTGGCGCGGACCCGACGCGGACCCGGATCGGACGGGCCGGAATCCAGGGGCGCCGGACGGTTCCCCTGGGGGCAAGCGACCGCTTAGTATGCGGTCGAGCTTGGTTCTACGACCCTCCGTGGAGGCCCCGCATGCAGGCATGGCGAGTGCACGAGAACGGCGAGCCCGGCGAGGTGATGCGGCTCGAAGCGACGCCGGTGCCCACACCGGGCGACGGGCAGCTGCTCCTCAAGGTGCGGGCCGCCAACATCAACTTCCCGGACGCGCTGCTCTGCCGCGGCCAGTACCAGATCCGGCCGCCGCTGCCGTTCACGCCCGGCGTGGAGGTCTGCGGCGAGACCGAGGACGGCCGCCGCGTCCTCGCCAACCCGGCACTGCCGTACGGCGGCTTCGCCGAGTACACGGTCGCCGACGCGGCCGCCGTGCTGCCCGCGCCCGAGGCCCTCGACGACGCCGAGGCCGCGGCCCTGCACATCGGCTACCAGACGGGCTGGTTCGGCCTGCACCGCCGGGCCGCGCTGCAGCCGGGCGAGACGCTGCTCGTGCACGCCGCCGCGGGCGGGGTCGGCTCCGCCGCCGTCCAGCTCGGCAAGGCCGCGGGCGCCAAGGTCATCGGTGTCGTGGGCGGCCCCGAAAAGGTGCGCGTGGCCGAGGAGTTGGGCTGCGATGTGGTCATCGACCGCCGCAGCGACGACCTGATCTCCGTCGTGAAGGAGACCACCGGCGGGCGTGGCGCCGACGTGATCTACGACCCGGTCGGCGGCGACGCGTACGCCAAGTCCACCAAGTGCGTGGCCTTCGAGGGCCGCATCGTCGTGGTCGGCTTCGCCAGCGGCGTCATCCCCACGCCCGGCCTCAACCATGCCCTGGTGAAGAACTACTCGGTCCTCGGCCTGCACTGGGGCCTCTACAACACCAAGGACCCGGACGCGGTCCGCCGCTGCCACGACACGCTGACCGGACTCGCCGCCAAGGGCGCCATCAAGCCCCTGGTCAGCGAGCGTGTCGCACTGAAGGACGGGGCGGCGGCCGTGCAGCGCCTCGCCGACGGTGTGACCATCGGTCGCGTAGCGATCGTCCCGGAAGGAGCCGCCGCGTGACCCTCGACGACAGTCAACTCCAAGGCCGTACGCGGGAGTTCCTCGCCGCGCATCCGCCCGCGAGCACCCCGCGCGCGGACTTTCTCGCAGCGCGCTTCGACGCCGGGCTGGCCTGGGTGCACTATCCCGAAGGGCTCGGCGGGCTGGGTCTTCCGCGCGCCCAACAGGCCGTCGTGGACGCCGAGTTGGAGGCCGCGGGCGCGCCCGACAACGACCCGCGCCGCATCGGCATCGGCCTCGGCATGGCCGCGCCCACCGTCCTCGCGTACGGCACCGAGGAGCAGAAGCGGCGCTGGCTCAGGCCGCTGTGGCTGGGCGAGGAGGTGTGGTGCCAGCTGTTCTCCGAGCCCGGCGCCGGATCCGACCTCGCGGCGCTCGGCACGCGGGCGGTGCGCGACGGCGACACCTGGGTGGTCAACGGGCAGAAGGTGTGGACGTCCAACGCCCACAACGCCCGCTGGGCCATCCTCATCGCCCGCACCGACCCCGACCAGCCGAAGCACCGCGGCATCACGTACTTCGTGTGCGACATGACCGACCCCGGCGTCGAGGTGCGGCCGCTGCGGCAGATCACCGGCGAGGCCGAGTTCAACGAGGTGTTCCTCTCCGATGTGCGCATCCCCGACGCGCACCGGCTCGGTGAGGTCGGCGAGGGCTGGCGGGTCGCGCAGACCACCCTGATGAACGAGCGCGTCGCCATCGGCGGCATGCGGCTGCCCCGCGAGGGCGGCATGATCGGCCCGGTCGTCACCGCCTGGCGCGAGCGCCCCGAACTGCGCACCCACGACCTGCACCAGGAACTCCTGAAGCTCTGGGTGGAGACCGAGGTCGCCCGGCTCACCGGCGAGCGCCTCCGCCAGCAGCTCGTCGCCGGACACCCGGGACCCGAGGGCTCCGGCATGAAGCTCGGCTTCGCCCGGCTCAACCAGCGCGTCAGCGGGCTCGAGCTCGAACTCCTCGGCGAGGACGGGCTGTTGTACGAGGACTGGACGATGACCCGCCCCGACATCGTCGACTTCACCGGACGCGACGCGGGCTACCGCTATCTGCGCGCCAAGGGCAACAGCATCGAGGGCGGGACGAGCGAGGTCCTGCTGAACATCGTCGCCGAACGCGTCCTCGGGCTGCCGTCCGAGCCGCGCACCGACAAGGACGTCGCATGGAAGGACCTGTCCAGGTGAGCACCTCTGTGGACCTCCTGTACTCGGAGACCGAGGACCAACTGCGCGCGGCGGTACGGGACGTGCTGACCGACCACTGCACCGCGGCCGCCGTCCTCGACCGGATCGAGAGCGACGAGCCGCACGACCGCGAGCTGTGGAAGACCCTCGCGGCGGAGATGGGGCTCGCGGGCCTCCTCGTACCCGAGAAGCTCGGCGGCCAGGGCGCCACGCACCGCGAAGCGGCCGTGGTCCTGGAGGAGCTGGGGCGTGCCGTGGCGCCCGTGCCGTACCTCAGCAGCGCCGTGGTGGCCACCGAGCTGCTGCTCGGCTGCCCGGCGGAGCGGCCCCAAGTAGCCGCGCAAATCGGGGAGTTGGCGTCCGGACGCCTTGTCGGCGCCCTCGCCGTACCGTTCGCGACGGCGCCGCACGCCCCGTACGCGCGGGTGCGCCGCAGTGCCGACGGGCTGCTGCACGGCACGGTCACGGCGGTCGCGGACGCGGCGGCCGCCGACCTCCTGTACGTCGCCACCGACGACGCCCTGTACGCGCTCTCCGCCGACCAGGACGGCGTCACCGTCACCCCGCGCACCTCCCTCGACCTGACCCGGCCGCTCGCCGACATCACCCTCGACGGTGCCCGTGGCGGCGAACCGGTCAGCGAGGACCCGGACACGGCCGTACGGCGTGCCCTGCGGGCCGGTGCCGCGCTGCTCGCCTCCGAGCAACTCGGCCTCGCCGACTGGTGCTTGACGGAGACCGTCGCGTACACCCGCGACCGGCACCAGTTCAACCGGGCGGTCGGCTCGTTCCAGGCGCTCAAGCACCGGCTCGCCGAACTCTGGCTGGAGACCGTCAACGCCCGCGCCGCGGCCCGCAACGCGGCCGACGCGCTTGCCACGGCGAGCCCGGAGATCCCGCTCGCCGCGGCCCTCGCCCAGGCGTACTGCGCGCCCGTCGCGGTGCACGCCGCCGAGGAGGCGCTGCAGTTGCACGGCGGCATCGGCATGACGTGGGAGCACCCCGTGCACCTGTACCTGAAGCGGGCGAAGGCCGACGCGATCGGGTACGGATCGGCGGGGCGGCACCGGGAGGCCCTCGCGGAACTGATGGACCTGCGGGCGCCGTAACCCCGCGCACACCCCGCACGGCGCGAGGGCCCGCGACGGAACACGTCCGTCGCGGGCCCTCGCCGTGTCGTCGCCCTGTCCTCGCCGATTCCTGGCCGCGCCCCGCCGAGGCTCAGCCGCCCGTCGCGTACCCCGACGTCACCAGCGCGAACGCCCGCGCCAGCCGCTCCAGTTCCGCGGCGGCGCCGGCCTCGTCCGTGTCGACGGAGCGCGTCGCCCGGGTGATCGCCTCCAGGAGTTCCTGCTGCGCCTCGGCCGCCGCGGGCGAGGCCGGGGGCGCGGGCGTCGCGGGCCTGGCCTGCTCCGGGCCGACCGCGGCGCGCGCCCAGTACTCCAGCGGGTTGCGGTCCCGGGTGACGGGGCCCGGTGTGCCCTCTTGTGGTGCGCGGTCGGTCACGGCATCCCCCGTATATCTGTCCGGCATCGATCTGTCCGGCGTCCAGAGAAGATCAACTTACCGAGTGCGCGGGCGTCCCGGCGACCCCCGGCGCCCGCCCAGAACTGCCACCACCAGGCCCCGGCCGGCCCCTCCTCCGCGTACGGCATAATTGCGAGCCGTTCGCAATAACGGTCCATCTTGAAGAGGGGTGTGGGCATGACGGCCCGATCGATACGCACGGCGGGTGGCGCGCTCGTGGCGGTCACCGCCCTGGCGCTGGCCGCCTCGGCCTGCTCGGCGCCGGGCGAGACGGCCCCGGACGGCGCGATGTCCGGATCGGCGGTCGTCGGCATCGCCTACGAGCCCGACAGCCTCAGCCCGCTCCTCGGCTACGGCAAGGACGGCAACTCCAAGATCTTCGACGGCCTGCTCACCCGCGCCGCGAACATGCAGCTCCAGCCCGCCCTCGCCGCCGAATTGCCGAAGGTCTCCGACGACGGCCGGACATACACGTACAAGCTCCGCGAGGGCGTGAGCTTCTCCGACGGCAAGCCGTTCACCGCGAAGGACGTCGTCTTCACGTACGAGACGATCCTCGACGAGAAGACCAACAACGCCTACAAGACCGAGCTGGACGCCCTGAAGTCCGTCGAGGCCGAGGGGGACAGCGAGGTGGTGTTCCACCTCAAGTACCCCTACGCGCCGTTCGCCGAGCGGACCGTGCTGCCCATCGCGCCCGAGCACGTGGCCGGCGAACAGGACGTGAACAGCGGCCCGTTCACCACCAAGCCCATCGGCACAGGACCGTACGAGCTGGTCAAGTGGTCCAAGGGCGAGAAGCTCACCTTCAAGGCCAACCCCGGCTACTGGGCCGGAGAGCCGAAGGTGAAGGAATTCACCATGGCGATCATCAAGGACGACGACGTCCGCGCCACCCGTCTGCGCTCCGGCGACCTCGACGGCGCGATCCTGCCGCCCAACCTCGCCAAGACCTTCAAGGGCGAGGGGGGCAACAGGACGTACACCGCGAAGAGTTTCGACTACCGGCTCGTGACCCTGCCCACGCACAACAAGGTCACCGGCGACACCGCCGTGCGCCGCGCCCTCGACGTCGCCGTGGACCGCAAGGCGATGGTCGACTCCATCCTGGACGGCGCGGGCAAGGAGGCCTACGGGCCCGTGCCCACCGACAGCGACTGGTTCACCAAGGGCACCGAGCGCTCCCACGACCTGAAGAAGGCCGAGCGGATCCTCGACGACGCCGGCTGGAAGAAGGGCAAGGACGGCATCAGGGAGAAGGACGGCCGGCGCGCCGCCTTCCCGCTCTGGTACCTCACCGGCGACAAGCTCCGCCAGGACCACGCCCTCGCCTACGCCTCCGACGCCAAGAAGGCCGGCGTCGAGGTCAAGGTGCAGGCCGGCACCTGGGAGGTCATCGAGCCGAGGATGAAGACCGACGCGGTCCTCGCGGGCGGCGGCTCCCCGGCCGACCCCGACTTCGACCAGTACAGCCTGCTCGCCTCCAAGCTCTCCGGCGACGGCTTCAACAACATGGCCTGGTACGACAACGCCAAGGTCGACAAGGCCCTCGAAGCCGCCCGCAAGACCGACGACAAGGCGAAGCGCCAGGCCGAGTACGACACCATCCAGCGCGAGCTGGTGAAGGACCCGGGCTACACCTTCCTCACGCACATCGACCACCTGTACGTGTTGAACAGCCGCTTCGGCGAACGCTCCACCCAGGTCGAACCGCACGACCACGGACTCGCCTCCGGCCCCTGGTGGAACGTCGAGGACTGGCAGCCGCTGAAGTGAACTCCCGTACAGCGGGCCTCCCTTGGGGCCCGATGGCACGCATGACGGCACGGCGGGCCCTGTTCGCCGTGCCCGTCCTGCTCGCCGTGACCTTCGGCGTCTTCGCCGTCGCCGCGGCCTCACCGTTCGACCCCGTCAAGGCGTACGCGGGCAACGCCGGGCTCACCGCGTCGCAGGAGACCCTCGACCAACTCCGCGCCAACCTCGGCGTGGACCAACCGCTCGTCACCCGCTGGTGGGAGTGGCTGAGCCACGCCGTCACCGGTGACCTCGGCGACTCGGCGGTCCTGCGCCAGCCCGTCGCGCAGGTCATCGGGGAACGGCTCGGTTGGTCCGTGCTGCTCGCCGCCGTGGCGTTCGGCGTGGCCATCGTGCTCGGCACCGTGCTCGGCGTGCTCGCCGCACGCCGCCAGGGCGGCTGGTTCGACCGGGGCGTCAGCTCGCTCGCGTACACCCTGGAAGCGGCCCCGCCGTTCTGGCTCGGGCTGCTCGCCATGTGGCTGTTCGCCCTCAAGCTGGGCGTGCTGCCCGCGGGCGGGCTCACCGACACCGGCTCGGCCACCGTCACCTTCGAACAGGTCGCCCGCCACCTCGTGCTGCCCGCCGCCGTCCTGGCGATCTCGCAGATCCCGTGGTTCGTGCTCTACGTACGCCAAGGCGTCGCCGACGCCCTGGAGGAGGACCCGGTCCGTGGCGCACGCGCGCGCGGCCTCGCCGCACGCACCGTGCTCCTCGGCCACGCCCTGCGCTCCGGTCTGCTTCCGGTGCTCACCCTGATCGGCTCCCGCGTGCCCGAACTCATCACCGGCGCGCTGCTCGTGGAGACCGTCTTCAGCTGGCCCGGCATCGCCGCCGCCACCGTCCAGGCCGCCACGTCCGTGGACTTCCCGCTGCTCGCCGCGCTCACCGTGCTCGCCACGATCGCGGTGCTGCTCGGCAACCTCCTGTCCGACCTCCTGTACGGACTCGCCGACCCCAGGGTGGGATTCGATGGCTGAGCTCACCTGGAAGTCCACCGGCGACCGGCGCCGCTCCACGCGCGCGTGGCGGGTGCGCGGCTCGGCCGTCACCGTCGCCGTGATCGTGCTCGCGGTGCTCCTCGTACCGCCGCTCGTCCAGCTCGACGAGCAGGCCGTCGACCTCGCCGCCAAGCTGCGGCAGCCGTCCCTCGCGCACCCCTTCGGCACCGACGACGTGGGCCGCGACCTGCTGCTCCGCTGTGTGTACGGGCTGCGCGTGTCCCTGCTCGTCGGTGTCGTCGCCGCCGTCGTGGCGACCGTCATCGGCACCGCCGTGGGCGCCGCCGCGGCAGCCTCCGGCGGCTGGTTCGACCGGGTCGTGATGCGCGTCGTCGACCTGTTCTCCTCGGTGCCGCACCTGCTGCTCGGCATCTTCATCGTGGCGATGTTCAGCCCCGGCGTCTGGCCCGTCGTCGTCTCCGTGGGACTCACCCACTGGCTGTCGACGGCCCGTATCGTCCGCTCCGAAGTGCTGTCGCTGCGCTCCCGGCCGTATGTCGATGCCGCGATCTCCGGCGGCGCGTCCCGGCTGCGGGTCGCCGTCCGGCACCTCCTGCCGGGCGTGCTTCCGCAGGCCGGACTCGCCGCCGTCCTGATGGTCCCGCACGCCATCTGGCACGAGTCCGCGCTGTCCTTCCTCGGCCTCGGCCTGCCCACCCATCAGGCCAGCCTCGGCACCCTCGTCCAGTCCTCGCGCGGCCCGCTGCTCGCCGGTGACTGGTGGCCGACGCTCTTCCCCGGCCTGTGCATGGTCATCGCCACCCTCGCCATCGCGGGTCTCGCCGGCGCCTGGCGGGAACGGCTCAACCCCCGGCGCCGATCGGAGCTGATGCTGTGAGCACCTCGACTGCTGTGAGCACCTCGACACCCCTGCCGGTTCTCTCCGTACGCGGTCTCTCGGTGCGCTTCCGGATGCGCGGCGAGAAGTACGTACGGGCCGTCAGCGACGCCCATTTCGACCTCGCGGCCGGGGAGTGCCTCGCCCTGGTCGGGGAGAGCGGCTGCGGCAAGTCCGTCCTCGCCTCCGCGCTGCTCGGCCTGCTCCCCGGCAACGCCGAGACCTCGGGCAGCGCCCTCCTCGGCGACCTCGACCTGATGACCGCCGACGAGCAGACCCTCGCTCGTACGGTACGGGGCCGCCGCATCGGCCTCGTCCCGCAGTCACCCGCCGCCCACCTCACCCCGGTCCGTACCGTGCGCTCCCAACTGGAGGAGACCGTACGGGAGTTGACCGGCGTGCCCAAGCCGCGGTCGCGCAAGGCGGCGGAAGCGGCCGCGGCGCGGGCCGCGTTCCCCGCCGACCACCTCGACCGGCACCCGCACGAACTCTCCGGCGGACTCGCCCAGCGCGCCGCCACCGCCCTCGCCCTGATCGGCGACGCGCCGCTGCTGCTCGCCGACGAACCCACCACAGGCCTCGACCGCGACCTGGTCGAGCGCACCGTCGACGAGCTGAAGCGGCATACAGGGGAGTTTCGCGCGCTGCTCATGATCACCCACGACCTGGCGGCGGCCGAGCGGATCGCGGACCGGATCGCCGTCATGTACGCGGGCCGCATCGTCGAACACACCGACGCCCGCGCCTTCTTCGGCGCACCGGGACCGCGCCACCCGTACGCGCGCGGACTCCTCGACGCCCTGCCCGAGCGGGAGTTCACACCCATCCCCGGCATGCCGCCCGAGCTCGGGGACCTGCCGACGGGCTGCGCGTTCGCCCCGCGCTGCGACCGCGCCACCGCGGCCTGCGACGTGCTGCCGCGGCTCGACGCCGGTGTGGCCTGCCACCACGCCCTGGAGGCCCAGCGTGCTTGAACTCGACGCCGTCACCGCCGGATACGACCAGCGCGCCCCGGTGCTGCGCGACATCACGCTGTCCGTCGCCCCCGGCGAGTCCGTCGGCCTGCTCGGCCCCAGCGGCTGCGGCAAGTCCACGCTCGCCCGGGTCGCCGCGCTCCTGCACCGCCCGGACGGCGGTCGCGTCGTCATCGACGGCGAGCGGGCGGGCGGCTGGCGGCACCGCGCCCCGCGCGCCCAGCGCACCGCGTTCGGCGTGGTGTTCCAGCAGCCGAGGCTCTCCGCCGACCCGCGCCTGCGCCTCGCCGACCTGGTCGCGGAACCGCTGCGCGCGAACGGGCGATCCGGTGAAGTCACGGACACGGTACGGGAGTTGACCGAACGCGTCGGCCTCGGCCCCGAACTCCTCGGCCGCCGCCCGCACGAGGTCAGCGACGGCCAGCTGCAACGCGCCTGCCTGGCCCGCGCCCTGGTCCTGCGGCCCCGCTGGCTGGTGTGCGACGAGATGACCGCGATGCTGGACGCGTCCACGACGGCCGCCCTGGTCGCGGTGGTCGAGGAGTACCGGCGAGAGAGCGGCGCGGGCCTGCTCGCCGTCGGCCACGACCGGGTCCTCCTGGAACGGTGGTGCGACCGCACGGTGCACTGGAGCGAGTTGGCCGCCTGAACCGTACGGCGGGGCCGCCCTCCCGCCACAGGTGAACCACGGGCGACGACAACGCCAACTCCCCGCAGGACACTGCCGTTTCGGCCGGACCGGGCCGCATACTCCATGAGGCCCGGTCCGGCCCGTCGCCGTCGTCCTAAGGGAGGCACCCTCATGGCCCACCTCACCCGCCGCAGCGCCGTCACGACCCTCGCCGCCGCCGCGGCCACCCTCACCGTCCCCGCGCAGTACGCCGCCGCGCACACCGCGCGCCCGCTGCGCCGCGCCCACGCGCACAACGACTACCTGCACACCCGGCCGTTGCACGACGCGCTCGACCACCGCTTCACCAGCGCCGAGGCCGATGTGTTCCTGGTCGACGGCGCCCTGCTCGTCGCGCACGAACCGAGCCAACTCGACCCCGCCCGCACCCTGGAGGCCCTCTACCTGGACCCGCTGCTCGCCCGCGTACGCGCCAACGGCGGCTCCGTGTACGCCGGGTACGCGCAGCCCTTCCAACTCCTCGTCGACCTCAAGAACGAGGGCGCGGCGACCTACCTCGAACTCCACCGGCGCCTGCGCCCGTACCGCAGCATGCTCACCACGTACGACCACGGCCGGGTGCGGCGCGGGGCGGTCACCGTGGTGGTCTCAGGGGACCGCGCCGCGCGTGAGCCGATGGCCGCGCAGCCCGTGCGGTACGCGTTCTACGACGGCAGGCTGACCGATCTCGGCGGGCCCGCGGACGCCTCCCTCATCCCGCTGATCAGCGACAACTGGAGCGCCAACTTCGGCTGGCAGGGCGTCGGTCCGATGCCGGCGGCGGAGCGGGCCGAGCTGCACCGGATCGTCTCCACCGCGCACGCGCACGGTCAGCGCGTCCGCTTCTGGGCCACCCCTGACCTGCCGGGCGAGGCGCGCGGCGCGGTCTGGTCCGAGCTGATCGCCGCCGACGCCGACCACCTCAACACCGACGACCTCGCCGCGCTAGAGGGGTACTTGGACACGTACGACCGCTGAGTCGAACGTCTGTCAGGCGCGGTCAGTACACGTTCGGCGGACATGTCACTCGCCTGGACGGCACCCCCGCTCCGCCACACTGGCCGCGGTGAGCCACGGAGTTGACGTGGCGGAGGAGGTTGCCACGATGGCCGTTTCGATTTCCGTAGTGATGCTGCTGCTCGTTCTCGCGGTGGTGTTTCTGCGCAATGGCGCCCTGAAGCTGTCGCACGCGATCGTCTGTGTGCTGCTCGGCTTCTACCTGGCGAGCACGAGCATGGCGCCCACGATCCAGAACGGCCTGTCGGCGACAGCGGACATCGTCAGCAACCTCAAGCCGTGACGTCTCGCCTCGATTCGTGACACCCGGCGCGGGCGGCCGACCGTGCCGGATCATTGCGCGTTGATGAACAACTGGCTGCGTCGTTCTGCCATGGCTACTGAACGCCATGCGGACGTTGGCGAGTTGGTCGCGCTTGGCTTCTTCGGCCCATGCGCCACTGCCCTCGAGTAGTTGCTCAACGCGCCGGACGAGGATGGCAGTTGAGGGCGGACCAAGGGGTGTCCCGTAAATGATCTTTGGGTCGTCTCGGGCGCGGCTGGCCGCTGTGCGGCCCGCTGGGTGTCGAAAGCCTTCTTCCCGGCCGTGGTGACGGCGGTGGCGTGGTGTTCGCCGTTCCCGATGTCGAGGCCGAGATAGAGATCGATGTCGCCGATGTCGATCACGTCGTGCGTCCTCCGGTGCTGATTACCCGGCCCTGCCACGGCACTGATCGCCACGTCCACCTTACGAAGGCCTCCCGACCTGGCGAAAGGCCGGTGGTCATGCCCCTGACTTGTTGAATCGACCCCCAGACGCGCTACGAACAAACAGCATCGGAAGATGCGCCCCGATGGACTACAGCTGCGCGCGCCTTGTCCCCTCCTCCGGAGCACGGCCCTACCGTCCTGTGCGAAGCCACCTGTCGTGACCTCGGCTTTCCCATGTGACGATCCGACCCGACTTTCTTGCAGGCGCCCTCCGCCCGCGCTTGCCCAGCACCGGAGCGATGCGCGATGAGCCTTGCACGTATGCGGAATGGACGACGTCTGTGCGGTGGCATCGCCACTGCTGCCGTGATGGCCGCGAGCCTTCTCGTGACCCCGGCCGGCGCGAGCCCCGGGGGGCCGACCGCCCCGGGGCGTCTCGCCCCTCCGTCCGAGGGGGTGCGGGAGTACCCGCTTCCGCAGCCGCGGGTCGGGACCACGCACGAGCTCATCGCCGGACCCGACGGTAATCTGTGGATCACCCAGCCGGCGCAGGACCGGGTGCTGCGGGTCTCCCCATCCGGCGCGACGGTGGGCGTGGTCAACTTCCCCAAGGGCAGTGCGCCGCACGGGATCGACAAGGACCGCCGCGGCCATGTCTGGGTCACCGAGGAGCACTCCAACACGCTGGTCGAGCTGGACGCCTCCGGTAACCGGCTTAGCCGTCACCGGCTGCCCGTGCCCGATGCGGGCCCGCACGGGCTGCGCATCGGATGCGACGGCCGCACGGTGTGGTGGACGGGCAAGGCCAATGGCACCGTCGGTAGCTTCCACCCGCGGACCGGCACATGGCAGGTGCGACGGCTCGCCCCGAACAGCCAGCCGATCTACCTCGCGCGCGGGCCCCGCTGCTCCATGTGGTTCACCGAGTTGACCGGCAATCGTATCGGCCGGGTCAACGCCTCCGGCGCCGTGCGCGAGTACCGCATCCCGACCCCCGACAGCCGTCCCATCGCCATCGCCGCCGACCGCCGCGGCCACATGTGGTTCACCGAGGAGGCCGGACGGGCCTACGCGGAACTCGCCCCCGCCTCAGGCCGGATCACCGAGCACCGCACCGACGTGCCGGGCGCGAAGATGGCAGGGCTCGCCTTCGACGGCTGCGGCGACCTGTGGGTTCAGTACAACGAGCCCGGCCTGATCGACCGCGTTCGCCCGCACCGCCCGTCGGATGCCCCCGACCGGTACAGGCTCTCCACCACCACCCCGATCGGCCACCGCATCATCCCCGGGAACGACGGCTCCATGTGGTTCACCGAACTCGGCACCGACACGCTCGGCTCCGTCCCCACCGGCTGCCCCGCACCCCGTCCTTCCTGAACTCCCGCCCGGCACCGCCGACGTCCGGGCCCCATGTAGTGCTGTGCGACGCGGTCAGTGTTGCTTACACATAGCCCTCCGTACCGGAGAACTTCCGACTCTGATCCATGCCTGGGCATCCGCAGTGAGTGACCCCCGCCAGAGGGCGGTATGTGACGTGATACCCCGTTTCGCGCTTGCAGGTGGGGCTGTCGGCGGGGCCGTCGTCCGCCCGGCCAGGGTCTGGTGTCCTGGGAGCCCAAACGGTCAGTGCATCACCGCTGTTCAGTAGGTCAGCGTAGACCTCTGCCGGACGCCGGGTGTCCATCACGAGGTCGCCCTCCCCGGTGGTCGGGAACCTTGCGGTCCTCGACCTCCGCGGGGCGGGCGCTGATGGACACCATGCCGCGGATGATGCCCTGTCCCGTGGGCGGACGAGCGATCTTCGGACGGCGCATGGGCCTGCCTGACCGCAGCCGCTGGGTGAGGCTTCGGTCGATCGCCTGGCGCCGGCGAGGATCGTAGAGCGAGAGGCAGATCGATTCGTGCGAGATCTGCATGGAGGCGTCACCAGGAACCTGCCGTCGCAGCCAGCCTGCGATCTGCTCGGGTGACCAGCACAGAGCCAGCCTGGCTTCCACCAAGGCGCGTAGAGCGGGCCGTTGGGCGAGCTTGGCCTGCTTGGGGCGGCGCCCGCGCTCGTAGGCGGCTGCATCGTGAGGGTGCCCCGTTGGTTGACGTCAATGTGCACCAACTCGCCCGGTCTGGCACGCCCGTAGCGGGTAGGGGCTGGCCGGCAGCCCGCTCCATGGTGGCCGGCAGCGGTATGCCGCGGGGTGTCAGGGATGCGGTGGCAGGTTGAGGTGGCCAACCAACCGCGTGCGGGCTGCCAGACAGCATGGTCGTCGTCTCAGCCGGTGGTCCGTTCTGCCGCAGTGTCTGCCGCTGGCATCGAGCGGCTGCGGGGGATGGAGGCGAAGGCGGGATCGCTGTGGCTGGAGCGACCGGTTTCGATATGGCCGCAGAGACGACGAGCGAAGCCGGGGTGCCCGGCGCTGGTTACGACCACTTCGTACCAGTGAGCGTTCGCCTTGCACTGCACACGATGCGTGACACTCTCGTGGGCACCGATGGTCAGGTCTTCGTCCTTGTGAGCGTACTTGTCGGCAACGGTGACGTTGATGGCAGCGGAGTGGCGGTTGCTGATCGTGAGGCTGAGGTGACCCTCGCCGGGAGTTTCGCTGACATGTTGAGCCGTCACCTGCGGTTCGGGGCGCTGGGGCGTGATGGGGCCGGCGAATTGACGCAGGAAGCCGTTGGGGCCGTGGACGTGAAGGTCGTAGGTGTCGGCGGAGATGGGGTAGGGCACGTCTTCCATGTGCTTATGGGCGCCGACGGTGTTGCTCCACGGGCCGTAATGGTCGGGGCCACCCGTATGTGAACTGACGCGGAAGACGGCTCCGCGGGCTCCGTTGTTGCGGAAGGTGAGCCGCACCGTCTCCTTGTGGAGACCACCGTCGACGGCGAGGTCGTAGGGCAGGGCCCGAGCCGGGCGCTGGCCTGCTTCCTGCTGCGGCATCACCAGGGGAGAGGGGAGCGACGGTTGATACTTCTTCTCTTCTTTACAGGGGTCGTCCGCGGTGCGGGGGTTGGGCAAAGGTGGGTGTGTGTCGTCGTGCCCGGCGAAGTCGAAGGCAGTGGTGAGATCCCCGCACACCTCACGCCGCCAGGCGCTGATGTGTGGTTCGTCGGGGGCCATTGGGATGCAGGTTTCGATGAAGCGGATGAGGGAGGTGTGGTCGAAGACATCGGAGCACACGTAACCGCCCCTGCTCCAGGGCGAGATGGCGAAGACCGGGACCCGCGGCCCCAGCCCAAACGGACCCGGGACCTTCTTTACTCCTTCGTTGGCGGTGTGACCGCCCTCAAGGTAATGCTCGTCGTCGGTGTTGACCGTAGTCTCCCCCTTCACCAGCCCTTTCCCCGCTCCGCCGGCAGGGCTGGGCGGGACGACGTGGTCGAAGAAGCCGCCATTCTCGTCATAGGTGACCAGTAGCACCGTTTCGCTCCACACCTCTGGCCGAATCAAGAGTGCTTCGAGGACCTGAGCGATGTACCAAGATCCGTACTCAGCAGGCCACTTCGGGTGTTCGTTGAATGCCTCGGGCGCCGCGATCCACGACACCTGGGGGAGGGTGTTGTCCCGGACATCCTTGCGCAGATCTTCGAGCAAACCTTTGAAGTTGTTGGAGTTCTTCACCTGACTTCCGGAACGGGACCTTTTGTACAGTTCCGTGTTCGAAGCGGCGTTCTGGAACTGCTGGAAGTGCAACAGGGAGTTGTCCCCGTAATTCCCAATGCATTGCTCGTTTTTTGTCCACCCCCACTTATTTGCCTCGGTCAGCCCATGGCCGATATCCTGGTAGATTTTCCAGGACACCTTATTCTTCTGGAGGCGCTCCGGATAGGTGGTCCAGGTGTACGGGCGCGTTGAGCCCGCCGCAAAATTGTCCAGTGCTGTTCCGTGCCCCGTGGCGTGAGGGTCGACCCACCCGGTCCACATGTAGTACCGGTTTGGATCTGTCCAGCCATTCAGCG
This sequence comes from Streptomyces boluensis, assembly GCF_009908195.1. GTDB lineage: Bacteria > Actinomycetota > Actinomycetes > Streptomycetales > Streptomycetaceae > Streptomyces > Streptomyces boluensis. The sequence continues at coordinate 15,435 of NZ_JAAAHS010000089.1, forward strand.
AGGAGTAGTAGGCGTCGCATACGGTGAAGGTGTCGGCGAGTGCATGGTGGAACGGAATGTCACTTCTGGCGTAGTGCATCATGCACGTGCGCGTGTCCTTCGCTGCGACCCATTGGTCGTACCGGCCGCCGTTCCATGCTGCGTGCCCACTGTTCCAGTCATGAGGAATGTCTTCCAGGAATTTGAACCCCAAATCTCCCTGCCTGACGTCGTCCGGTCGAAAGGGGATGCAGTCCTGATTATCTTGAGCTTGATGCCAAACCGCTTTCCCGTTGGGCAGGATGGCCGGTCGGGGGTCACCGAATCCCCGAACTCCCTTAAGTGTTCCCAGGTAGTGGTCGAAAGAGCGGTTCTCCTGCATGAGGATCACGATGTGTTTGACGTCCCTCGGCGTCCCGGTCGTCCGGTGTGGTTCTACCTCTGCGGCTCGCGCAATAGTCTCTGAGAGAATTGGCATGGCGGCGGCGCCGCCCACCATTTGAAGGAAATTGCGGCGGTTGATCTCGGACAACTCTGAATCCCTCTCATAAAACTCGACGCCTGCTCATAGTTCGACTCTGAGGGAGTGGCGTCACAAGTACACCCAGCATCGTATGAGCTGTACTTGGGGTGCCGCTGGATATGGATCGCATTTCGTCAGAACGAGGGAATCCGCCGGTCATCGGGAAATCTTCGAAAAAATCGGATCCTCCTGCCTGTAGATGCGGCGAGGAGGATGTCCTATGCGCCCCGCATTCTTTCGCCCGGTGTGCAGGCTTTAGGCGGCAGCATGCGCGGTGATGAGAGCCCGGCGTCTCAGCGGCGACGCGTTCGGAGGTGTCAACGTCGATGAGATGCGGGTGCCGGTCCGCAGCACACCGCGGGCTGTGGACTTCGACGACGGGTGCGAACGGATCTTCACCGCACTCGTACCGTGTACCGCCCAGGGGCCAGGCCCGGTGCAGTAACCACTCGTGGAAGCAGGGGCCGCAGTCGGCAGGACGGCATGGGCGGCGGACGGGCCCCCAGGGCGGATGCGGTGACGGCTGTACGGGAAGTGCGCATTGGGAACCTGACCTCGTGAAGCGCGAAGCGGATGTTCAGAAACTGACCGCACTTTTCGGTGCTTGTGCGTGCTGGGCAACAAGGCGGCCGGAGTTGAACGGATGCCGGGGAGGCCGTTGGCCGGTCAGGGTCGTCGGCTGACCGCCTTGCCTCGCGCGGGGTGATCGAGCCAGCACCGATCCAGTACGACGGACTCGACCGGACTGGAACGGGCGCCAACGTAAGCCAGCACCGAACCAGCACGGCCCGACTTGGGTTCGCTCGTGGCCGAGTGAACCCAAGTCGTTGACCTGTGTGTTTGCCGGTTTCGTTCGATGCCTGGTACCGGCAAGTGTCAACAGATCATGAACAACTGTCACCTTTCCATGGACAGTTCACGGAGTCCGGCCTAGCTTCGGCCGCATGCCCCGCACCCGCAGCACCTTCTTCCGTCGTGCCCTCGCCCCGGCCGGTCTCGTAGCCGCCCTCGGGACCGTCGTCGCCCTCACGCCCCTGACGCCCGCGCAGGCCGGGGAGATCCCGAAGGCGCCCGGACACCGGCTCGTCGACGGCTACACGGGCGCGCCCGCCACCGCCGCGCCCGTGCCCGGCGAGGGCCCGCCGCAGCACCCGTATCTCGCGCCGAACGGCCGCAGCGGGATGCACGCGGACGGGGCGGGCAGCGGTACTTATCCGTGGAGCGGGCCGCTCGGTGACCGGCCCGCCGTGGACAGCGAGAAGATGGCCGCGCTCGGCGGTGAGTGCGCCACCGTGACCTTCGACTCGGCGGGCCGCATCGTCACCGTCTGCGGCACGTTCAAGGGCTTCCTGGTGAAGCTGCTCGACCCGAAGTCCCTGGACACACTCGCCGAGTACAAGCTGCCGCAGCGGCCGTCCACGATCGAGGCGATCACCCGGCTCGACTTCTCCCGCATCTTCAAGGACACCTCCGGCGGCGCGTACTCCTACCTCGACGACCAGGACCGCCTGGTGCTCGCCGACTCGCGCCAGCACATCGTGCGGCTCGCGCACCGCCAACAGGCCGACGGGGACTGGGCGTTCGAGGTCGACGCGGAGTGGGACCTGACCGCGCACGTCCCGCACGACTGCGTGTCCTGGACCAATCTCTACCCGAGCGGCGAGTGCGACCCCGTCACGTCCGTGATGCCCGACTGGGAGGGCCGCGTCTGGTGGGTCACCCGGCAGGGGCGGATCGGCACGGTCGACCCGGACAGCGGCACGATCCGCTCCGTGCGGCTCGACGGTGAGGAGATCCAGAACTCGTTCTCCGTCGCCGAGGACGGCGTCTCCATCGTCAGCGACCACGCCCTCTACAGCTTCCGTACGACACCGGACGGCACCCCGCGCGCCGTGTGGCGGCAGGAGTACGACCGGGGCACGGGCACCAAACCCGGCTCGGTGAACCAGGGTTCGGGCACCACACCCGACCTGTTCGGCGCGCACGGCGAGAAGTACGTCGCCATCACCGACAACGCCGACGACCGGATGAACGTCCTCGTCTACCGCCGCGGCGCGGACACGCCCGCCGGCGAGCGCCTGGTGTGCAAGGTCCCGGTCTTCGGCTCCGGCGCGTCCACCACCGACAACTCGCTGATCAGCTGGGGCAACAGCCTGGTCGTGGAGAACAACTACGGCTACGAGAACGTCACTTCGCTCACCTTCGGGCGCAGCGTCGTCGGCGGCGCCTCCCGGATCGACGTACGCGCGGACGGCAGCGGCTGCGACACCGTGTGGGAGAGCGAGGTGCGCTCCCCGTCCACGGTGCCGAAGCTCTCCACCGCCAACGGCCTGCTCTACTTCTACGAGAAGGACCCCAACAAGCTGGGCATCGACGCCTGGTACCTGACCGCCGTCGACTTCCGTACCGGGGAACGCCGTTGGAAGCGGCTCGTCGGCACCGGCATGGCGTACGACAACAACTGGGCGCCGGTGACGATCGGTCCGGACGGTACGGCGTACGTCGGGGTGTTCAACGGTCTTGCCGCGGTGCGGGACGCGTAGCGACCCCGGCCGGCTCGGGGGTGGCCGCCGGGGTGCGCTTCGCGCGTTCGTCGGCGGTCGCCAGCCAGAAGTACACCGGGGGCAGGACGAGTTCGAGCGCGGTGAGCGGGAGCTGCCACCAGTGCGGCATCCCGTGCACCGCGATCGAGAACAGCCGGCCGACGCCGCCGAGCAGGAACACCGCGCTCAGCCAGCGCACCATGCTCGCCGGGATCGGGGACTGCCGGGCGACCCAGATCCAGGCGAGCCCGAAGCCGAGGAAGATCGCGTTGTAGAAGCGCTCCCGGCTGTCGACCGTGGCCCCCGCCGACTCCGCGCCCGGCACGGACGCGACGCCGAGGACCACGTGGAAGAGTCCGATGGCCACACAGGCGTACCCCATCAGCAGCGAAAGTCCCTTGAGCCATCCGGCCTTGGTCACGACGCACCGCCCTTTCGGCATGGCCGACACGCACCTTGGTGGACACGTGTTCAGTAAGCGCAGTGAAGACCGCAAGTAGACACATGTCAAGTAAGCTGGCCGGGTGACAGAGAGCCGACGCCAGAGACTCGACCCCGCCGACCGGCGCCGCCAACTCCTCGGCATCGGCGCCGAGTTGTTCGCGGAGCGGCCGTACGACGAGGTGCGCATGGACCAGGTCGCGGTGCGCGCCGGAGTGTCCCGCGCGCTGCTCTACCGGTACTTCCCGAACAAACGCGACCTGTTCACCGCCGTCTACCGGCAGGCCACGGACCACCTGATCGACACCGTGCACATGGACCCGGAGGCCGGTCTCGAACAGCAGCTCACGGCCGCGCTCGACACCCACTTCGACTACTTCACGGCCAACCGGCACGCCGTGCTCGCCGCCAACCGCGTCCTCGCGGGCGACGCCACACTCCAGGCGATGATGGCCGACGAGCTGGACGTGATGCGGGAGCGCATCCTCGACAGCGGAGCGCTCGGCGACGCCCCGCGAGAGGCGGTCGGTGCCGTGATCGCGAGCTGGCTGGCCTTCGTCCGTGTGCTGTGCGTCGAGTGGCTCGCCCAACCCTCGTTCTCGCGGGGGGAGTTGCGGGACATCTGCGTCGGCTCGCTGCTCGGCGCGCTCCGGCCGCTGGTTGGGGAAGACCCGGTCGGGGGAGGCCCGGTCGCGGTGCCTGAGGGGTGACCTTCCGCTGACGCGCGCCCGCGCCTCACCCGTCGTGCGCGAACACCCCTATCCCGTTCGGTACCGGCCGCTCCACGCCACCGCTCGGATGGTTCCGCACCGTCACGGCCGGTGCCCCTGGCTCCCGTGCCACCAGGGTCGACGAGCCGCCGCCGTCCAGGCTGAACGCGTCCCGCGCGCCCAACGCCCGCATGACGGCGGCGACTTCGGCGATGGTCAGGCCGGTACGGAACTCCGGGGAGCCGTCCAGGGCAAGCAGATACAGGCGGTGCCCCGCGTCGGAGAACCCGGCGGCCGTACGCACCGCCGAGGTCAGCGGGTCGAGGCCGTCGAGCGGGCGGCCGTCGCGCAGCACCGGGTAGCCGCCGACCGCGAACCGGAACGGGATCAGCGAGTCCGCCGCGACAAGCCGGTGCCGCACCACGACCCGGTCGCCCGGCGACAGCTTCCGCAACTCCTGTGCGCCCGACTCGCGCCCGACCAGAACGGTGTCGCCCGCGTCGATGGGCCCGGCGCCCGGCGTGTCCGCCGCGCCCACGACGCGCCCGGCACGGACCGTCACCTCGTGGGTGTCCGTACTGCACGGCGCGGCCCGGTCCGTGTCCGTGCCGCAGACCGAGCGCAGCCGCGAGACGGTGCCCCAGTCGGAGGTGAACGCGCCGACCGAACCGACCGGCAGCGCGTACTGGTTGAGCCCGCCGAGCGGCAGCCGGTCCTGCTCGGTGCGGACCGTGCCGCGCAGCGTGAGCCGGTCGAGGCGGGCCCTGCGGTCCAGGCCCACGCCGAGCACCTCGCGGGTGTCGGTGCCGGGCGGCAGGGCGGGCCCGAAGCGCTGTCCGTCCGGTACGGCGGCCTTCAGCCGGTGGCCGCCCGCGACGGCCGGGCCGACCGGGGCGCCGGTCGCTTCCACGCCCGGGTGCTGCGTCTCGCTGATGTTGAAGAAGTCGCCGTTCACCCCGGCCACCGCTCCTGCCCCGTCGGCCAGTTGGGACACGGCGGCGCGGGCGCCCACGGCTCCGGGGTGCAGCAGGTCGAGCCGGGTCCGGGGGTCGCGCAGGTCGACGGTGACGAGGTGCGCGCGGGCCGGGCCGTGCGCGGCGGCGATGTCGACGGTGCGGTACTCGACCCCGGCGGCGACCCGTACCGCCGGGCCCTGCCGTGGCTGCGACGGCGACGCCCCGGCGGGCGCGGCCCCGAAGAGGCTCGCGCCGACCAGGGCGGCGCAGGTGAGCGTGGTCCGGGCGGCACGTCGGCGCCCGCCGCCCCGAGGTCTGCCGATCCGGACGCGGGGCCCGCCCGGCGCCGGTCCACTGGTCCGTCCGTACCGTCCGACCCACCCAGAGCGCAGCACCGCAGGCCCCCCTGAAGCCTCCCGGACCGCCCCAACTGCCGCGAGCAGCCCACCACTTGGACGTCAACAAGCCGCAACAGCGCACAACTGTCGCAGCCCGAGGGGAACTTCACCAGGGTGCGGTACCGGACAACTGGCCGGACACCGGCTACAAGCCGACCATCCGGGAACGGATCAGGAAACGTACCCCTTCCGGGGCTTCCAGGGAGAAGCCGCTGCCCCGGCCGGGCACGACGTCCACGATGAGGCGGGTGTGGCTCCACACCTCGTACTGGTTCCTCGACATCCAGAAGCCGACGGTCTCGGGCACGCCGGGCACGGTGAGGGAGGCGAGCAGGATGTCCGCGGCGCCGGTGCGGAACTCGCCGTCGGGGTAGCACATGGGCGCGCTGCCGTCACAGCAGCCGCCGGACTGGTGGAACATCAGCGGTCCGTGGTCCGCCCGCAGCCGCCGCACCAGTTCGGCGGCCGCGGGGGTCAGCTCCACGCGGGGCTCGTCAACCATGCGGGCCAGTCAAGCCGCCGGCACGTTGCAACAGGGTTGCAGGCAGCGGCGGCGGGACCGGCCCGGTCCTACGGTGTGGCTCAGGCGCCCGAGCGGGAGCGGCGGCGCAGCACCAGGGCGGTACCGGCACCGGCGAGCGCGACGAGACCCGTGCCGATCGCGATGTCCGTGCCGGTGGTGCCCTCCTGCGCACCGCCGAGGCCGCCGCGTACGCCGAGGGGCTCGGGGGTGGAACGGCCGATGGTGATCGTGTAGGTGGAGGTGGCGCCGCCGGGGCAGGCGACGCTGACGGAGTGGCTGCCGGGGGTGGCGTTCCGCCTGATGGTGGCGTTGCCGGTGTAGATACCGGCCGAGCCGGTGGACAGCGGCACGCTCGTGGTGAACGCGTCGGAGGTCGCGGTCGCCGACGAGGCCGAGCAGCCGCCGGAGACGGAGACCACCACCGATTCGCCGGGCGTGCCCGGACTGGGGGAGATGGACAGGGACGGCTGCTCGTCCGCCACGGCCGCTCCGGCGGCGCCGACGACGGCGAGCGTGGAGAGGGCGAGGGAGCCGAGCAGGTGTGCAGGACGCATGGGAACCCCACTTCCCGGCGCGGGCCGTACGTTCGGACCCGTCGGCTGCCTGACCGCGCCGCGCTCCCCATGCAACGGGCCTGCCCCGGCCCCGGCATGTCGGCCCGCGCCGCCGAACGAGCGGCCCCCGGCCGGTCCGCGCCCCGAATCCGCTGGTCATACGAGTGGGGCGGGCCGCCGTTCGCGTGCCGTGCCGGTAGCCCGTGTGTGTGAGCCGGGCGGGCGAACGGCGTGTCGCGCTCGCGCGGGGCCCGCCACCGAGTCTGCCGCCGAGTCCGCCGCCGAGTTCGCCCCTGGGGCTGCGCGCTACGGGCCGACGATCTCCCGAAGTGCCGCCAGATGGCCCCGGTACGCGGTGCGGCCCTGCGGGGTCAGGCGCAGCCAGACGCGCTGCCGGGTGTCGCGTACGGCCTTGCGCTGTTCCACGTATCCGGCGTCGATCAGGGCGCCGGTGTGTTTGCTCAACACCGAGGCGGACAGGGCGAGTTGTTCCTGAAGCACCGCGAACTCGGCCTCGCCCGCCGCGTCCAGGAGCGCGCAGATGCGCAGCCGGTTGGGCGCGTGGATCAGGTGGTCGAAGCCGTTCACCGGGCGGCCGCGGCGGGTGTGGCCGGGAGGGCTCCGCGGTGCAGCCGTACGAACGTGAAGTGGGCGGCGAGGGACACGGCGACGCCGACCGCCGACGCGACGCACATCCAGACGGGCCGGCCGGTGGCGCGGAACAGCCATGCCGAACCCACGAGGAGGAGCGGCAGCCCGATCAGCACCGGCACGGTCGCCGACTTGGGCAGGACGTCGAACCGCAGGGCCACGCCCGTGCGTCGGCGCCAGGCGCGGGCGGCGTAGGCGAACAGGGTCAGGTAGGCGAACGTCGTGACCGCGAACGTGGCGGTCCAGACGCCGTTCGGCAGCAGCCAGTCCTCGTCGCGGAGCATGCCCCCGTAGGCGAAGGGGAACAGCGCGACGTACCCGGTGATGACGGCGGTGAACCAGACCGGCCACGGGGTCGCGGAGCGGGCGGCCGTCGACTCCTGGACGCGTGCGGCATCGGCCAGCGCGGCCCGCGCCTCGTCCGGGGTCGGGCGGG
>NZ_JAAAHS010000009.1 GCF_009908195.1 Streptomyces boluensis
CCCCCTCACAGCAGCGCCCCGCCCCACACCGTGCGCAGCACCGTGCCGAGCGAGTCCACGACATGCTCCGCACCCGCGGAACGCAGCCGCTTCGCGCGCCGCTCGTTCTGCCCGTACCCGAGGAACGCCACCCCTGCCGCGCGTGCGGCCAGGTAGTCCGCGGGGGCGTCGCCGATCATCAGCGTGGTGGCCGGGTCGGCGCCGAGCGAGTCGAGCGCCCGGTGCAGGCAGTCCGGGTCCGGCTTCAGGGAGCGGACGCGGTCGGTGCGGCGGCCGTGGACGTGCGCGCCGAAACAGCCGGCGACGCCACGCCCTTCGAGGTAGTGGCGGGCGGCCTCGGGGGCGTTGTTGGTGGCGACGGCGAGCCGCGCGCCGGTGGCGTGCCAGGTGCGGATCAGCCGGTCGACGTACGGCGTGGGGAACGCCCTGGCCGCGGCGTGCAGTTCCTCCGCGGTGAGCCGGGCCTCGAGAGCCGACTCGAGCGGGCTGCCGGGGCGGGCGCGGTGCACCGCGCGCAGGACGGCGTGCGGGTCGCCCGACTCCCGCTCCGCCTGGGTGAGCAAGCCGTCCTCGTGCTGCTCGGTGAGCCAGCCGACGAGGTTGTCCACGACGGTCTGGGCGTCGTGGTTCGCGTAGAGACGGCAGATCGGGCCGTCGAAGTCGAAGAGGACGTGCTCCGCGCGTGTGACCAAGTCCCGCATGTTCTCGATCACTTGACCCACCCGCTCGCTCTGCGCCGTTTCGGAAGTCATCTAAGAGAGTGTCAGGGTCCGGGCGATGGTGTTCCAGAGCGCGTCGAACCACTTCTGCGACTCGTTGACGAACGCCTCGTCGCGGTGGCCGGTGAGGTTCTCGAAGGAGAACAGCAGCGACTGCGTGCCGAGGGCGTCGTACATGTGCACCTTCTCGCTGCCGATCTCCTCCTCGCGCTTGGTGACCATGTAGTACGCGAGGAGGGCCTCGGAGCCGTTGAGCAGGTACAGCTTCATCGGTGGGGTGAACGGCAGCGCGCGGAACTCCACCTTGATGTCGATGCCGTGACTGGCGCGCAGGGCACGGAGGTTGTGGCGCAGGACCTGCCCCTGGGCGTTGCGCTGGGCGAGCCAGCGGCTGTGCACCGGGTCGTCCACCGTCGACGAGTCAGCCCCGGTGCCCGCCTCGTCCGGATCGCCGGCGGGTACGGGGAAGGCCAGGTTGATCCGGCTGCTGGGCAGCAGCACGCGCAGGGTGATCGACTCGGGGCGGAGGCGGCCCTCGTATATCAGGCGCAGTGGCTCGCTGAGGCCCATCATCAGGGTCTCGCTGGTCAGGCAGATCGCGTCGATGGTGATGTGCGGGACCTGGAAGGCGTCGACCATGCGCGGGGCGAGGCCGACCATCGTGGTCTGCGGTTCGTCGGCGGCCGGTGACGGCTCGGCGACCTGGGGCGGGCTGCCCTTGGAGACGTTCATGAGCAGGCCCTCGTTCGCGAGGATCGCCAGCGCCTGGCGCACCGCACCCCGCTCGACCCCGAACTCCTGCGCCAGCTTGGCCTGGGTCGGCATCCGGCTGCCCGCCGGCACGGCGCCGCTGCGGATCCGCTGACGCAACGTGTCGGCGATGTCCTTGTGCGAGGGCTTTCTGCCGTTCACCGCAACGCTCTCCTGGGTCACATGCCAACGCTACAACTGCCTGCCATCTAGCGGGAGTTGTTTGAAAGTTGTTTAGCCAAGCCGACCAAGTGGGGACAACCACAGTGTAGTTGGCTGCCAACTTCACCATCCTGGCGAAAGTTGCCAGCCATGTAACTCCTCCCCACCCGAAGGAGGAACCACCATGCCCGCCATTGCCGTACTGGGAGCCCTCTTCGTGATCGGCTTCGAACAGCTCATCGAGTCGCGGTACGGTCCCCTGGGGATCGTCGGAATGCTGCTCCTCAGCATCGGGATCAAGGCGAAGGACCCCACGTGCAGTTCGCTCGGCGCGGTCGTCCTCGCGGTCCTGCTCGCCGGACCCGCACTGGCCTGAACACCCGAGCGGCGCGGCCCGCCGCTCAGAACGTGTCCGGGCACCATGGCAGCCGGGACGTACGCAGCAAGGCGTCGGCAATGGCGGCGGCGCCCCTCCGTTCCTCCACCACCAGGCCGAGCGCGAGCAACCGCACCACGGACTCGCCGCCCAGCCACAGCGCACCCAACTCCCGTATGCCCAGGGAGAGTTCAGCAGCGTCACGGGTCGGCACACAGGACCCGCGGCCGTCCGGTCCGGCCTCCAGGCGGTACCGCCCGCCGGCCAGGCCGAGCCGGTCGTGCACCTCGACGACGAGGCTGCCCGGCACCGCGTACGTCCGCGCCTCCAGGGCCCGTACGACATCGAGGACCCGCACCCACAGCCAGTCCCCGAGCGTCACGATCCGGGCGGCGCGGGCATTCGGAAAGACATCCGGAATCAACGCGTCCGGAGCCCGCACTCCCGTGTGCACCCGCACGATCCAGTCGACCGAGCAGACGTACCGCCACAGCGCGAGCTCGGCGGCCGGGCTCGCGGCGATCAGGTCGCGCACGACGGCGGAGTTCAGCGGCTGCTTGCCGTCGCCCCACTTCTCGTCGCAGGTGTACGCGAGCAGGCCGTCCACCTCGCCCGACGCCGAGCGGTACACGGCGTAGAACGGTTCCTTCCACTCCATCCGGTCCAGGCGCAGCTCACCCGTCGCGACCTGCCACCACCGCGTGTCGCGCCCCACGGCTCCCGGTGTCGATCTCCGTACCCGCTCGAAGAGTTCGGGCCCCAGCTTGCGGACGTCGGCGCCGTCCACGAGGTCGATCCGGCCGCCGTCCCCCGGCTCCGCCCAGCGCGGGTCGAGCCCGGTGCGCTGCACGTCGATCTCCCACTCGGCGACCCGGGTGGCGGGCCCGAAGCCGTACCGCCCATAGATCGGGTACTCGGCGGAGATCAGCGTGGACACCACCTCGCCGCGCTCCTTCGCCGCCCCGAGATCCTCGGTGATCATGCGGCTGAGCAGGCCGCGGCGCCGATGCGTCGGAGACACCGTGACGCTCGATACGCCGCTGGACGCCACCTCGCCCCCACCGACCGCGGTCAGCCGCTGCGGGAACGAGCGGTACGTGGCCACACAGCGGCCGTCCTCGAAGGCGCCCCTGACCCGGTCGAGGGCGACGGACGATCTGCGGTCCTCGACCTCGCGCACGGAAGACGTCGGGGTGCGCAGGAACCCGGTGTTGAGGGCCCGCACCCAGTCGGGGAAGTCGGCCTCGGCGAGGAGGCGTACGTCTACGGCCATGAACTCACCGTAGGGCGGCCCGCACCCCGCACGTACTCAGGTATTTCCCCGACTTCTCCCCTACGAGCCCGGCGCCACGACGCCACGGACGGCCTCCCCGAGACGCCCCTGAACAGCCCCGCGCACGTCAAGAACACCGGGCGTCCCTCAGAACACCAGGCGCGGATCAGAACACCGCGCGCCCCGCAGAACCCCCACGCGCCTCAGAACGCCGCGCGTACCTCGCCGACCTCGCGGGCGCCGCCGAGCAGCGGTGCCGCGCCGATCCGGGCGATCACCGGAGCGTCCAGGCCGAGCAGGCCGAGCGCGCGGGCGAGGATCGGGCCGAGCGCGCGGCCCGAACCGTCGTCGACCTTGAAGGCCAGCGCGCGGCCGTCCGGCAGCGCCACCGCCTGCACCGCCTCGGCCCCCATCTTCGACAGGGCACCGGGCACCTCCCGCATCAGCCAGGTGTCCGGGCGGCGGGTGCCCGCCACGTACTCGGGGTGGGCCCGCATCGCGTCCGCGACCCGGCGCTCCGCCGAGCCCTCCTCCGCGAGCACGAAGTGCCGGAAGGCGCGGGCGAGACCGGTGAGGCTGATCGCCATGAGCGGGGCGCCGCAGCCGTCCGTACCGGTGGCGGCGACGGGCTCGCCCGCGGCCTCCTCGATCACCTCACGGACCAGCTGCTGCAGCGGATGGGACGGCTCCAGATACGAGTCCTGGGGCCAGCCGCGCTCGGCACAGACCGCGAGCATCGCGGCGTGCTTGCCGGAACAGTTCATCGTGACCCGCTCCCGCACCGCGCCCCCGGCCAGGTACGTCTCCGCCTCGGTGGGGTCGAGCGGCAGGTCGGGCGGGCACTGCAGGGCCGACTCGGCGAGGCCGAACTCGCCGATCATCGTGCGCACGAGATCGAGGTGGAAGGGCTCCCCGGAGTGGCTCGCGGAGGCAAGGGCGAGGCGCTCGCCGGAGAGTCCGAGACCGGCCCGCAGCACGGCCGCGGCCTGCATCGGCTTGTTCGCGGAGCGCGGGAAGACGGGAGCGGAGACATCGCCGATGGCCTGCTCCACAGTGCCGTCGGCGGCGAGGACGACCAGCGACCCCCGGTGCCGGCCCTCGACGAAACCGGAACGCACGACCTCGGCGAGGACCGGGGTTATCGCGGGCTGCGGGGCGGCGGAAACGGTAGCGGGTCGCGTCATCGTCGGTCTGGCCTTCCGGTGGTCCCGCTCCGGACCACCGGGGTGGCCGGTGGCTCAGGAGAGCAGGTCGTCTACTTGTGCTTCCCCTTCACGGTACCTGCGGGCGATCTCAGCACTGCAATCGTCGGCCGTACGCTGCAGCAGCTGGCGCCGCCGGGACACCTGCTGCTCGTACCGGACCAGGCGGCCCATCGCGGTGTGCAGCTCGTCGTCGGTGCGGGCGTCCAGGTCGGACAGCTCCACCTCGCCGAGCATCTCGGCGGCCAGGCTGCGGTACTCCTCGCCGTGCGGCGTACCGACCGTGACGTGCCGGGCCGACGAGCGGTGCCGCGAGGGCGTGTCCGTGAGGATCTCGGAGAGCCGAGCCACCATGTCCGGGTCGGGCGCCGGAGCGTCCGGGGCGCGGCGCCGGGCCAGCTCCGCCCGCAGGATGTCGATCCGCCCCTGGAGCAGGCGGCGCACATAGCTGAGGTCGGCCTCGTCCTGCTGTGAGGTGCGGCGCAGGGTCCGTACCTCGGGCAGCCGGAGCACCGCCAGGTTGTGCTCAGGAATCTCCGGCAGCCGGTCCCCGGTGCGCTGTGTGGGCGGGCGCCGCGTACCGGCACGCGCCTTGCGCGCCGTCGGTACGGGCCCCGGCGGCTGCCCCGCGGTGCTCGACGTGCTGTTCATGCTGATGACCGTCCCCTCGACCGGTGCGGCGCGCCAGTGACGCGCGGCTGCTCAGCAGAATGCCACCCTTCGCACCCGGGATGGGGCGGAGTGCACTCGTTCGGCCCCCAAATGGACGCAGCGCCACGGCAGTGCCCAGTTGGGGGCGCCGGACGGCCTGTTGGCATTACGTGGCAGATGAGGGAAACGGACTGCCACGGACTGCCACGGACTGTCGGGGAACTGGCCCCGGAGGTTGTCCACAGGGGGCGCGGGACGGTTCGGGACGGTTATCCACAGGGCGGCGGGGCCGGGGCCCGGACACGGCATCATGGACGGCATGCGAGCAGTGGTGCAGAGAGTGGACGGCGCGAGCGTCGTCGTGGACGACGAAGTGGTCGGCGAGATCAAGGGCGAGGGCCTGTGCGTCCTCGTCGGGGTCACGCACGACGACACCGAGGAGAAAGCGGCCCAACTGGCAAGGAAGCTCTGGTCGTTGCGGATCCTCGGCGACGAGAAGTCCTGCAGCGACATAGCGGCTCCGCTGCTTGTGATCAGCCAGTTCACCTTGTACGGGGACGCCCGCAAGGGCCGCCGCCCCACCTGGAACGCGGCGGCGCCCGGCCCGGTCGCCGAGCCCCTGGTGGACGAGGTGGTCGCCCAACTCCGGGCGCTCGGCGCGACGGTGGAGACGGGCCGGTTCGGGGCGCAGATGCGGGTGTCCCTGACGAACGACGGCCCGTTCACGGTGCTGCTGGAGATGTGAGGCCATAAGTGGAGACGGCGGAGCTCAGGGTTCGACGACGACTTCCTGCGCGGCCGCCGTCGTACCGACGAGGAGTGCGGCGTCGACCGGGATGTTCCGCTTGACCAGGGCGAGGGCGATCGGGCCCAGTTCGTGGTGGCGTGCGGAGGTCGTCACGAAGCCGATCTTGCGTCCCTCGGGTCCGTCGGAGGCGAGCCGGATCTCGGTGCCGTGGCCGGGCAGATGGACCTCGCTGCCGTCCAGGTGCAGAAAGACCAGGCGGCGCGGGGGCTTGCCCAGGTTGTGCACGCGGGCGACGGTCTCCTGGCCGCGGTAGCAGCCCTTCTGCAGGTGGACCGCGGTGCCGATCCAGCCCAGCTCGTGCGGGATGGTGCGGTGGTCGGTCTCGAAGCCGAGCCGCGGCCGGTGCGCCTCCACGCGCAGCGCCTCATGGGCGAGGATGCCGAGCGCCGGTCCGTGCTCCGCGGCGTACGCCTCCAGGTCGGCGCGGGGCAGGAACAGGTCCCGGCCGTGCGCGGTCTCGCGTACGGCGACGCCGTCCGGGGCCGGGGCGATGGAGCCGGCCGGAAGGTGCACGACCGCGAACTCCTCGGTGCGGTCGGCGACTTCGACGCGGTAGAAGAACTTCATCGACTCGAGGTACGCGAGCAGCGCTTCCGTGGTGCCCGGCTCGACGTGCGCCCAGACGGTGCTGCCGTCGTCGACGAGGTAGAGGGCGTGCTCGATGTGACCGTTGGCGGAGAGGATCAGCGCCTCGGTGGCCTGACCCACGGGCAGGTCGCTGACGTGCTGGGTGAGCAGCAGGTGCAGCCAGCTGAGGCGGTCGTCGCCGGTGACCGTGATGACGCCGCGGTGCGAGAGGTCCACGAGACCGGTGCCATCGGCGAGGGCACGCTGCTCGCGGTACAGCTCGCCGTAGTGCGCGGCGACACCTTCGTCGGCGCCTTCGGCGGGGACGGCACCGGGCAGGGACAGCAGGGGACTCTTCATATCCACTCAGACTACGACTCGGTAAGTGCCGGGCTTATTCCCCGGCCGAATCAGCGGCCGGCTCTGCGACCGTCTCAGCGGCCGACTCGGCGGTCCGCGTGCAGGTGCCGCACCGGCCGAAGATCGCGAAGTGCTTCATGTCGGTGTCGAAGTCGAAGGTGTCCCGGAGCTTCGCGGTGAACTCGGCGGCGATCTCGACATCGGCCTCGACGACGTCCGCGCAGTCCCGGCAGACGAGGTGAAGGTGATGGTGCCGGGCAGCGAGGTGGTACGTGGGCGCCCCGTGCCCCAGGTGGGTGTGGCTGACGAGGCCGAGCTCCTCCAGGAGCTCCAGGGTGCGGTACACCGTGGAGATGTTGACCCCGGAGGCGGTCCTGCGCACCTCGACGAGGATTTCGTCCGGAGTCGCGTGCTCCAGGGTGTCGACGGCTTCGAGGACAAGCTGTCGCTGCGGCGTCAGCCGGTAGCCGCGCTGCCTGAGGTCGCTCTTCCAGTCGGTGGTCACCACGCGTCAAGTGTAGGCGTGCCCGACCTGGGGTCCCCGTGCCGTACGCACTCGGACGCGGGCAGACACCAGCGGGGCCGGTCACCTGCGTACAGGTACCGGCCCCGGGGCTGCTCGAAAACCACGCCTACTGGAAGGCTGTGCCCACTCGAAAACTGCGCCTACTTGAAGGCTGCGTCTACTTGAGCTGTGCCTACTTGAAGAAGGCGATGCCGTCGTCCGGCAGATCGCCGAGGTTCCGGGCCATCTCGGCCACGTCCTCGGGCGAGACGACCTTCTTCAGCTGCGCCGACATGTACGGCCGCAGCGACACCTCGGGGGTCTGCTTCTCGCCGACCCACATCAGGTCACTCTTCACATAGCCGTAGAGCCGCTTGCCACCGCTGTACGGGCCGGAGGCCGCGGTGCGGGCGACGGCGTCCGTGGCCAGGTCGATCTGCGGCTTCTTGTCGGCCAGCTCGCCGTACCAGACCTCGACGACACCGTCGTCGCGGACCATCACGACCTCGACCTTGCGGTCCTTGCCGATGCGCCAGAAGCCGGACTCGGACTCAAGGGGCTTGACCTTGTTGCCCTCGTCGTCCAGCACCCAGGTGTGGGAGCGGTACTCGAGGAAGTCCCGCCCGTCGTGGGTGAAGCTGACCTCCTGGCCGAAGTTGCACTTCTCGCTGCCGGGGAAGTCGTGCACACCCGCACCGGCCCAGTTGCCGAGGAGGAAGGTGAGGGGCACGAGGTCCGGGTGAAGGTCGGACGGGATCTCGATCATGAGCTACTCAGGCGATCTGTGTCGGGGCGGAGGTCAGCGCTGACCCTGGTACAGCTTCTTCACGGTCAGTCCGGCGAACGCGAGAACGCCGACGCAGACCAGGACCAGCAGGGCTGAGAAGAATGCCTCAAGCACGGGGGTGCTCCTTGATGAGCGGTTAGCAGGACGGGGCCGCGCCCCAGCTTAGTCCGCCCGCCCTCGTCCTTCTCTGTGAGGTCGCCCGCCCCCCGCCCGGCCGGGCGGGGGGCGGGTACGGGGCTGCGCTGACCAGGTACGGGGCTACAGTTCCCGGCATGGCGAAGAAGCTCGTGATCAAGGTGACCGCCGGGGCCGACGCCCCCGAGCGCTGCTCCCAGGCCTTCACCGTGGCGGCGGTGGCCGCGGCCAGCGGGGTGGAGGTCTCGCTCTGGCTGACCGGCGAGTCGGCCTGGTTCGCGCTGCCGGGCCGGGCGGCGGAGTTCGAACTTCCGCACGCGGCGCCGCTGCCGGACCTGATCGAGTCGATCCAGGCGGCCGGCCTGATCACCCTGTGCACGCAGTGCGCGGCCCGGCGCGACATCACGGAGAAGGACGTCCTGGAGGGCGTACGCATCGCGGGCGCGCAGGTCTTCGTACAGGAAGCGATGGCGGACGACGCGCAGGCGCTCGTGTACTGAGCCGCGTACGGGCTGAGTGGTCAGTGGCGCCGCTTGCCGTCCAGCTCGTCCCACCACTCGTCGGACTTGGGGTCGCCGGAGGGGTCGTCCCACCAACGGTCGTCCGGGCCGCGGCGGTTGGCGACGATCGCGGCGAGCGGCGGGATGACCATGGCGACCACGCACATGCCGACGGCGACGGGGATCGACCAGAGGCGTACGACGGCCCACGCCAGGACGAAGAGGGCGATGCAGGTGCCCATCATGGCGAAGTAGACGTGCCGCCTTCGCGCGTACATACGTCCAGGGTAGAACTCCGCGTCGGCCCCGGACAGCGGCCGCGTACAGCCGTCCCGGGCAGTCCTCCCGGCAGCACGAGAGGCAGCCGTCCCGGCAGCACGAAAGCCGGAGGACCGCACCCGAGTCCTGGTAAGCGTCCAACCCCCAGGGGTGCGGCCCTCCGGCCGTAGTGAGCGCCGTCCGGCGCGCGCCGTCAGACGGCGATGGCGACCTCGGCGAGGCCTCCGGTCTGGGCGACGACCGTGCGGTCCGCCGTGCCACCGGGCACGAGGGCGCGCAGGGTCCAGGTGCCCTCGGCCGCGTAGAAGCGGAACTGGCCGGTCGCGGAGGTCGGGACCTCCGCGGTGAACTCGCCGGTCGAGTCGAGGAGCCGTACGTAACCGGTGACGGGCTCGCCGTCGCGGGTCACCTGGCCCTGGATGGTCGTCTCACCGGGCTTGATCGTCGAGGCGTCGGGGCCGCCTGCCTTTGCACCACACATAAGTCACTGTCCTCCGGGATCAGTTGGAGCCGAGCTCGATCGGGACGCCGACGAGGGAGCCGTACTCGGTCCACGAGCCGTCGTAGTTCTTGACGTTGTCGACACCGAGCAGCTCGTGCAGGACGAACCAGGTCAGGGCCGAGCGCTCACCGATGCGGCAGTACGCGATGGTGTCCTTGGCGAGGTCCACCTGCTCGTCGACGTAGAGCTGCTTGAGCTCGTCGTCCGACTTGAACGTGCCGTCGTCGTTGGCGTTCTTGGACCACGGGATGTTGCGGGCGCTCGGCACGTGGCCGGGGCGCTGCGACTGCTCCTGCGGGAGGTGGGCCGGGGCGAGCAGCTTGCCGCTGAACTCGTCGGGCGAGCGCACGTCGACGAGGTTCTCGGTGTTGATCGCCTTGACCACGTCGTCGCGGAAGGCGCGGATCGCGGTGTTCTGCGGCTTGGCCTTGTACTCGGTGGCGGGGCGGCTCGGCACCTCGGCGACCAGGTCGCGGGAGTCCAGCTCCCACTTCTTGCGGCCGCCGTCGAGAAGCTTGACGCCGTCGTGGCCGTAGAGCTTGAAGTACCAGTAGGCGTACGAGGCGAACCAGTTGTTGTTGCCGCCGTAGAGGACGACGGTGTCGTCGTTGGCGATGCCGCGCTCGGAGAGCAGCTTCTCGAAGCCGGCCTGGTCGATGAAGTCACGGCGGACCGGGTCCTGCAGGTCCTGCTGCCAGTCGACCTTGATGGCGTTCTTGATGTGGTTCTTGTCGTACGCCGACGCGTCTTCGTCGACCTCGACGATGACGACCTTCGGGTTGTCGAGGTTGGCCTCGACCCAGTCGGCGTCTACCAGGACGTCGCTGCGGCTCATGCTGTTCTCCTCCGGGGCAGTTGCGGCGGGGTGGTGCGTGAGGGGGCTCGTGGGTACGCGGCGACAGCGCGGCGTACGCGACACGGGGTGGCCCGGCGGACGCCCGGAAGGCGTCAAAGGGCCCGGGGAATACGGGAGTTGAACGTCCCGCTCAGAAGGAGCGACAGAGCATGGCGGCGACGCGGCACAGGTCTACTGCCCGCCGCTTCGTGAGGTCCGCCTGTCGCTTCATGTGACCGATCGTAGGGAGGGAGCGGCGGCCGTGTCACCGGCGTGTCGTATTTTGAGACACGATCGTCCGTATCCTGATATGCGAACCGCCCCGGCCCCCGCGCGAGCGGGTTCCGGGGCGGCTGTATCGCCCATCACATCTACGTTCCGGACGGGATCGTCTCGCACTGCGGACTTATCACCGTCGGCACCCGGAGTCTCACCGAGCGTGGCGCTGGGTGCGGCTCGGGGTACGGCTCGGGGCGCGGGTCAGGATGTGGGTCCGGGTGCGGGCTATCCGGCGAGCTTCACCTGCGAGCCCGTCACGGTGATCTCGACGCCGTCGCCGCGCGCCTCGACCTTGTCGAGCTCGATACCCGCGGGCAGCCCGTCGATCACCTGCTGGAAGTCGGTGATCTGCCGCAACCGCTGCTCGGCCACCGGGACCGCGCCGAGCTTCGGCAGCTTGTCGGCGCTGACCTGCACGGTCTTACCGCCCTCGACCTTCGCCGAGCTCACCACCTCGACCGGCTCCGGCAGGGTCTGGCCGAGCACGGTCGCCTCGACGGCCACCTTGATCTTGCCGTTGCCCCCGTCGGAGAGGCCGACCACCTTCGCGGTGACACCGGGAGCGACCTCGACCGGTTCGACCTTGGCGGCCTTGAGCAGTTCGTCGTACCCGATCCGCGCGGAGCCGGTGGCCTCGGCGGCGGTCGCGGAGCTGTAGTCGGAGGAGAAGGCCACCCCGAGCATCCGCGCGTTCAGCTCGGCGATGCGGACCTTGCCACCGCCGTTCGACGCCTCCAGGTCGTCGATGCCGATCTCCACGTCGTCGAGCTCGCCGCCAAGGACCTGGGTCAGGAACGGGAAGCCCTTGATCGACACCTCCGGGTCCTTCTCAAGGCCCTCGCTGCTGCGCAGCTGTTCGGCGACCTTGTCCTCGGCGAAGCCGACGGCGACCCGGTCGGCCGCCACGAAGAGGCCCCCAAGGACCACGGCGATGATCAGGACTATTCGCAGTGCACGCATGGTTCGGTGCTTCCCCCCACTGAATTACCCCCACTGGTACGGACGTTCCGCGAGCCTAAACGACCGGTCCCCCGCCGCGGTTCCAGGTGGGAGGCGCGACGGGGGACCTGTCGAAGGGCTGTGACGATCGGGGCGTAAGGGTCAGCCGACGACACGTCCGAGCAGGTACAGCGCGGGCACCGCCGCGGTGAGCGGCAGCGCCACCCCGGCCGTCATGTGCACGAAGCGCGACGGGTAGTCGTAGCTCGCCACCCGCAGGCCGACCAGGGCACCCACGCCCGCGCCGGCGCCGAGCAGCGCGCCCGCGGCGCCGATGGCCGTCAGGCCGCCCACCGCGATGCCCGCGCCCGCGGCGGCGAGCAGCGCCACCACGACGGAGACCGGGCCGGACAGCGGCAGCACGCGGGCGATCACGGCGACACCGACGGCGACCGCGCCGACCGTGACCGCCTCCGGGTCGGCGGCGAGAGCGCCCGCCGCGAGGATCGTGAGCGCGGCCGACGAGACCGTCGCCATCAGGCCGTACATCCGCTCGTCCGCGCCCGCGTGGCTGCGGAGTTGGAGGACGAGGGTGAGCAGCACCCAGACGCCGCCGGTGCCGAGGATCGCGGCGGGCGCGTGCTCCCGGCCGACGGTCAGCACCACCGCGTCGGCGGCCACACCGCCGAGGAAGGCGAGCGCGATGCCCTGGCGCGCGGGCCACATGCCGTTCAGCCGGAACCAGCCCGCCGCCGTCAGCGCCTGCAGCAGGAGCAGCGGCACCAGGAGTCCGTACGCCCCGAGGGCCGCGCCGCCCGCGAGCAGCAGGGCGAGCAGGGCGGTGAGCCCGGCGGGCTTGAGGCCGGGGGCGATGATCGGTGAACGCCCTTCGAGCCGGGCCCGCTGGGCGTACGTGAGCCGCGCCTCCCCGTCGTTCGGGGCCGCAGCGGCCGCCGGTGCGGACGTGCCGCCCGACCCGGCCTGCTGACCTTGCTGCCCCTGCTCGAACTGCTGGGCCTGGTGGGCCTGGTGGGCCTGGTGGGCCTGGTGGGCTTCCGGTGACTGAGGTGACTGGGGCGTCTGCGGCGGCAGGTACGCGGTGTCCGCGGCGGCCTGCTGCGGCTGTCCGTACCCGGTCTCCCAGGACTGGCCCTGGAAGGTCTGGGTCCGGCCCGGCTCCTCGTACCCCCCGCCCTGCGGCCACTGCGCGGCCTGCTGCTGCGGCTGTTGATACGGGTCGTACGACTGCTCGTACGGCTCATACGGCTGCTGACTCATCGCGTGCGGCTCACCCTCCTGCGAACGGCGGGAGCACCTCGACCGTGCCGCCCTCGGCAAGCGCCACCGTCTCATGGGCGCGGGTGCCCACGGGGTCACCGTCGACCAGGAACGAGCATCGCTGCAGGACCCGGACGAGTTCGCCGGGGTGTCGCTCGCGTACGGCGTCCAGCGCCTCGGCGAGCGTCCCCGCGGCGTAGGGCTCGTGGGCGATTCCGGCGGCGGACTTGGCGGCCGCCCAGTAGCGGATCGTGCCGTTGGCCATGGCGGGCGCTCCTTTCGTTGTCTACCGCCCCAGTATCCGTGCTCGGCGCGGCGGCTCGGGACGCCTGTGGATAACCCGGCGGGACGGTGCGGAACCCCGGCCGTTCAGGACACCGACCAGCGGGCGATGCGGTCGAGCAGCGCGTCGTCGGCCGCGTGCTCCGCGTGCCCCATCCCCGGCTCCAGCCAGAGCTCGGCACCGCCGGCCGCGGCGTCGGCCAGCATCCGAGGGTGGTCGACCGGAAAGTACGGGTCCCGGTCGCCGTGCACGATCAGGAGCGGGGTCGGAGCGATCAGCGGGACCGACTCGACCGGCGAGAGCGGCACCGGGTCCCAGTCGCGGTGATGGATACGGGTATGCAGCACATGGCGCCCCACGACCCGGCCGGCGGGGCGGGTGACCAGCCAGTGCAGGCGGCGCATCGGTGCCGTGCCGCGGTAGTACCAGCGCGCCGGGGCGCTCACCGCGACGACCGCGTCGGCGTGCGCGTCCGTGCGCCCCTCGCCCTCCCGATCCGTACGGCCCTCCTCCGGCGCCCGGTACAGCGCCGCCTGCCGCAGCACCACGGAGCCGCCCATGGAGAAACCGACCGTCACCACGCGCGCGTGCCCGAGCTCCCGTGCCCAGGTCACCGCCGCCGTCAGGTCGAGCACCTCGCGGTCACCCACCGTGGACCGTCCGCCGGAGCGCCCGTGCCCCCTGAAGGTGAACGTGACCACGCTCGCGTGCCGGGCGAAAACCTCCGCCGCGCGGCGTACGTGCGGCCGTTCCAGGTCCCCGGTGAAGCCGTGCGCGATCACCACCGCGGGGCCCTCGGCACCACGCGGACCAGGCTCGTAGAACGCGTCCACGGAGACCCCGTCGACGGTCCTCAGGGTGGTACGGAGCGTGCCGCCGGGGCCGCTCTCCGTGTCCGTCGTGCGCGGTCGGCGCGGAGTAGTTCGCGTCACACGCCCTGCCGGTCGGGTGCTCATGTGGGCTATTCTCCTAGGCGAAGGACCTGGGCAGCGCAGCCCCCGGGTCCTTTCGTGCTTTCACGACCGGTTCGCGAGGACCGGACGAGGAGCGCGGCGGGACCCAGGGCGCGGGTGCCGCACCAGCTCCACCGGTTGTGCGTGTTCGAAGCAGTGTCACAACTCCCCCATCGCCTCGAATGGCGTGGGAGATGCCCCCAGCGCAGGGACCGAGGAGGAACCGACGTAATGGGCGAGCAATACGTGCACGACAGTCACCCGACCCGGGCAGGTGGGTCGCGATGAGCTCTCTGCTGCTCCTGACCAACGCCCTTCAGCCGTCGACGGAGGTGCTCCCCGCTCTCGGTCTGCTGCTGCACAACGTGCGCGTGGCCCCCGCCGAGGGCCCCGCACTCGTCGACACCCCTGGTGCCGACGTCATCATGATCGACGGCCGCCGTGACCTGCCGCAGGTCCGCAGCCTCTGCCAGTTGCTCCGGTCCACCGGACCCGGCAGCCCGCTGATCCTGGTCGTCACCGAGGGCGGCCTCGCGGCCGTCACCGCCGACTGGGGCGTCGACGACGTACTCCTGGACACCGCGGGACCGGCCGAGGTCGAGGCCCGGCTGCGGCTCGCGATGGGCCGCAAGGAGATCACCGGCGACGACTCCCCCATGGAGATCCGCAACGGCGACCTCTCCGTGGACGAGGCGACGTACAGCGCGAAGCTCAAGGGCCGGGTGCTCGACCTGACCTTCAAGGAGTTCGAGCTCCTGAAGTACCTGGCGCAGCACCCCGGCCGGGTCTTCACGCGCGCGCAGTTGCTCCAGGAGGTCTGGGGCTACGACTACTTCGGCGGTACGCGGACCGTGGACGTCCATGTGCGACGCCTGCGCGCCAAGCTGGGCCCTGAGCACGAGTCGCTGATCGGCACCGTGCGCAATGTGGGCTACCGCTTCGTGACGCCGGAGAAGGTCGACCGGGCGGCCGACCGGGAGAAGGCGACGGAGGCGCGGCCCAAGCCGGAGGGATCCGGGGGGAGGGATGCGGCTTCTGCGGCATCTGTCACCCGGAAGGGCGTGGAAGTGCCGGTGGAAGCCGGTACGCGACCTGCAAAGAGTTAGCTCTCCACGCGTAGACTTCGTGCGTGGCCAAGGTGACGCGGGACGACGTTGCACGACTTGCGGGTACTTCGACCGCGGTCGTCAGTTACGTCATCAACAACGGACCCCGGCCGGTCGCCCCGGCCACGCGCGAGCGCGTTCTCGCCGCGATCAAGGAACTGGGGTACCGGCCCGACCGGGTCGCCCAGGCCATGGCGTCGCGGCGGACCGACCTCATAGGCATGATCGTGCCGGACGCGCGCCAACCGTTCTTCGCGGAGATGGCGCACGCTGTCGAACAGGCCGCCGCCGAGCGCGGAAAGATGGTCCTCGTCGGCAATTCCGACTACCTCGACGAGCGCGAGGTGCACTATCTGCGGGCCTTCCTCGGGATGCGGGTCTCCGGGCTGATCCTGGTCAGCCAGGGGCCGAGTGAGCACGCCGCCGCCGAGATCGACGCCTGGGACGCGCGCGTGGTGCTGCTGCACCGGCGCCCGGAGGCCATCGAGGACGTAGCGGTCGTCACCGACGATGTCGGTGGCGCCCAGCTCACCACCCGCCACCTCCTGGAACACGGCCACGCGTACGTCGCCTGCCTCGGCATCACCGAGACGACGCCCACCATCGGTGACCCGGTGGCCGACCACGTCGAGGGCTGGCGGCGGGCCATGGGCGAGGCCGGTCTCGCCACCGAGGGCCGCCTCTTCCAGGCGCCGTACAACCGCTATGACGCGTACAACGTCGCGCTCGGCATCCTCTCCGCGCCCGACCGCCCCACCGCCATCGTGTGCGCCACCGACGACCAGGCCATCGGCGTGCTGCGGGCCGCCCGTGAGCTGCGTATCGATGTGCCGGGCGAGCTGGCCGTCGCCGGGTTCGACGACGTGAAGGAGGCGGCGCTCACCGATCCGCCGCTCACCACGGTCGCCTCGGACCGGCCCGCCATGGCGCGGGCCGCGGTGGACCTGCTGCTCGACGATTCGCTGCGGGTCGCCGGATCGCGCCGGGAGCGGCTGCGCCTCTTCCCGTCCCGGCTCGTCGTCCGGCAGTCCTGCGGCTGCGCCTGAGCGACCGCTCCCCCCCCCGCTGCTCCCCCGCTTTATTTCGGGCATACGCACTTCTGTCGGGCTTCTCAGGGCGTACTCAGACGGTTCTCATACGGGCTGTCGAAGCTCTGAGACATGACCGAAAGTTTTCGCCGCAGCGGCGACCACCCCGAGCAGCAGCACTCCGAGCAGTACCCGTCCTACGCGGGCCCCTACTCGGACCCCTACGGCACCTATCCGCCGCCGCCTCCGTACGCCCCCGCCCAGCACGCGGCGCCGCGGCGGGCGAAGGGGCCGGTCGCGCTGCTCGCCGCCGTGGCGCTCGGGGCCGCGGCGGTCGGCGGGGGCACGGCGTTCGCGGCGCAGGAGCTGTGGGGCAAGACCGCTTCCGCGTCGACCGGGGTGAACGGCACCAACGCCGCCGCGGGCAGCAAGGGCAGCGTCAGCGGGGTCGCGAACGCGGTGAGCGACAGCATCGTGGAGATCCAGGCCGACACCGCCTCCGGGCAGTCCACCGGCTCCGGCGTGATCATCGCGTCCGACGGCGAGATCGTCACCAACAACCACGTCGTCTCCGGCGCCTCCACGGTCAAGGTGCGCACCAACGACGGCAAGAGCTACACCGCCGAGGTCGTCGGCACCGACTCCGCCAAGGACCTGGCGTTGATCAAGCTGCGCGGCGCGTCCGGGCTCAAGGCGGCCACGCTCGGCGACTCGGAGCAGGTGAACGTCGGCGACCAGGTCGTCGCCATCGGCTCCCCCGAGGGCCTCACCGGCACCGTCACCAGCGGCATCGTCTCCGCCAAGGACCGCGACGTGACCGTGTCCAGGGACGGCGGGCAGGACCAGGAGCAGGGCGGGCAGGGGCAGGACGGCGGCGGGCAGTGGCCGTTCGAGTTCGAGGGGCGGCAGTTCAACGGCGACACCGGCTCGTCGAAGACCACGTACAAGGCGCTGCAGACCGACGCCTCGCTCAATCCGGGCAACTCCGGTGGCGCGCTCATCGACATGAACGGCCGGATCATCGGCATCAACTCCGCGATGTACGCGCCGAGTTCGGGCAGCGGGTCCAGCTCGGGCAGTGTCGGGCTCGGGTTCGCCATCCCGGTCGACACGGTCAAGGCCGACCTCGCGAAGCTGCGCGCCGGCTCCACGGACTGACCCGGCCGCGCAGCGGAGGAGGTACGCCATGTCCCGTACGACGCGTCCGGTCGCCGTTCCGGTGAACCGGGTCCGGCACGCCGTGGCCGGGGTGATCGGCTGGGGGGAGAGTCGCGCCCCCGAAACACCCGTCGCCGCAGGTGGGGACGGGCGGAAGACGCGGCGCGAAGGGTTTTCCACAGGCCGCCGCACGGGGTTTTCCACAGGCCGAGGCAAGCGTCGCGACTCCGTGCGACGCTGACGGCACGACACCGGAAGACCACGTGCAGACCCTTGAGGACCCGACACCGATGAGCCCCACCGAAGGCGACACCCAGCGCATCCTGATCGTCGACGACGAGCCCGCCGTGCGCGAGGCGCTGCAGCGCAGCCTCGCGTTCGAGGGGTATGCCACGGACGTGGCCGCGGACGGACTCGAAGCCGTCGAGAAGGCCGCGTCCGGCGACCCCGACCTGATCGTGCTCGACATCCAGATGCCCCGTATGGACGGCCTGACCGCGGCCCGCAGACTGCGCGCGACCGGCTCCACCACACCGATCCTGATGCTCACGGCCCGCGACACGGTCGGCGACCGGGTCACCGGCCTGGACGCTGGGGCCGACGACTACCTGGTCAAGCCCTTCGAGCTGGACGAGTTGTTCGCCCGCATCCGGGCGCTCCTGCGCCGTAGTTCGTACGCGGCGGCCCTGCTCGGCGAGCAGGGCGGTGCGGACACGGATGTCCTGGAGTTCGGCGACCTGCGGATGAACCTGGCGACGCGGGAAGTGGCGCGCGGCGGGCGGCGGGTCGAGCTGACCCGGACCGAGTTCACGCTCCTGGAGTTGTTCCTGGCCCACCCGCGCCAGGTCCTCACCCGCGAGCAGATCCTGAAGGCCGTCTGGGGCTTCGCCTTCGAGCCGAGCTCCAACTCCCTTGATGTGTACGTGATGTACCTCCGCCGCAAGACCGAGGCGGGTGGCGAGCCGCGTCTCGTGCACACCGTGCGGGGCGTGGGGTACGTCCTGCGGGCGGGCGGCGCGGAGTGAACGCAGCCGTGCGGCGCTTCCGCTCGCTCCCACTCCGGTCCCGGCTCGCGCTGCTCGTTGCCATGGCGGTCGCGGTGGCGGTGGCGGCGAGCGCGGGCGCGTGCTGGTTCCTCGTACGGGACACGTTGTACAACTCCCTGGACGACACGCTCCGGCAGAACCGGGTCGACGGTGACCTGGTGGCCGAGATGGCGCAGCGCGGCGAGTGCAAGGCGTCCGGGCCGACCGTCGTCTACCCCGACCCCGGTTCACGCGTGCTGAAGCTGAGCATCCAGGTGGTCGACCCGCAGGGCAAGCGGTGTGTGATCGGCGGCGAACCGCTCAAGGTGACCGAGGACGACACGGCGGTCGCGGACGGCCGCAGCAGCGAGAGCGCGCACGACGCGAAGACCGCCGACGGCACCGACTACCGCGTCATCACCTACCCGTTGGAGCACTACACGGGCGCCGTGACCGTAGGCCGTCCGCTCGCCGAGGTGCACGCCACGCTCGGCAACCTGACCCTGCTGCTCGCCCTGGTCGCCGGGGTCGGAGTCGTCGGGGCCGGCGCGGCGGGACTGTGGGTGGCCCGCACCGGACTGCGCCCCGTCGACGAGCTCACCGGGGCCGTCGAGCATGTGGCCGTCACCGAGGACCTGACCGTGCGCATCCCCGCCGAGGGGGACGACGAGATCGCCCGCCTGTCGAGGTCGTTCAACGCGATGACGGCGGCCCTGGCCAGTTCGCAGGAGCGGCAGGCGCAGCTCATCGCGGACGCGGGCCACGAACTGCGCACACCGCTGACGTCGTTGCGTACGAACATCGAGTTGCTCGCCCGCAGCGACGAGACCGGCCGGGCCATCCCGCCCGACGACCGCAAGGCGCTGCTCGCCTCGGTCAAGGCCCAGATGACCGAACTGGCCGCGCTGATCGGGGACTTGCAGGAGCTGTCCAGACCGGACACCGGGCCCGCGAAGGTGCAGGTGGTCGCGTTGCACACGGCGGTGCGCACCGCCATCGACCGGGCCCGGCTGCGGGGCCCCGAGCTGACGATCACGGCGGAACTCGCACCGTGGTACGTCCGGGCGGAGCCGCCCGCGCTCGAACGGGCCATCGTGAACGTCCTCGACAACGCGGTGAAGTTCAGCCCGCCGGGCGGCACGGTGAATGTCGTCCTCGACCGGGGCGAGCTGACGGTGCGGGACCGGGGGCCGGGCATCCCGGAGGACGAACTCCCGCATGTCTTCGACCGGTTCTGGAGATCGCCTTCGGCGCGGAGCCTGCCGGGTTCGGGGCTCGGCCTCTCGATCGTGGCGCGGACGGTGCAGCACTGCGGGGGTGAGGTGTCGCTGCGGCAGGCGGTGGACGGAGGTCCGGGGACGGTGGCGGTGATCCGGCTGCCGGGCGCACCGACGCCGCCGCCGGGAGATCCGACGGCGGCGGCGTAAGCCCTGGCCGGGCCCGGTTGGAGGGCTCCCTAGCCGTCGACCCGTACGTCACCGACGAAGGCCGTCCACGCGCCCGCCGGGATCAACAGCGCTGGACCCTCAGGGCACTTGCTGTCGCGGACCGGGACCACGCCGGGGTAACCGTCGGCGACCTCGATGCAGTTGTTGGCTCCGCCGTCGCTGTACGAGGACTTGCGCCACACGGCGTTGCTGAGGTCGAGGGTGCCGGTCATGAGCGGTGCTCCTCGACGAACGCCGCCCACGCGCCCGCCGGGATCAACAGCGCCGGGCCCCCGGGGACCTTGCTGTCGCGGACCGGGACGACACCGGGGTAACCGTCGGCGACCTCGATGCAGTTGTCGTCCCCGCCCGCGCTGTACGACGACTTGCGCCACACGGCGTTGCTGAGGTCGAGGGTGTTCTTCATGCTCGGTGCTCCTCTATGACGTCCCGAATGAACGCGAGCGAGTCCGACGGGGACAGCGCCAGGTCTCTGAGCCGATCGTAGGACAGGCGATAGTTCAGAACACTGTCGTTGTCCTCGATCAGCACGCCATTGCTGTTGCCTTCCACGTAGACAACACCGCTTCCGTCCTCCTGCCACAGCAACGTGAGTGATTCGCGCATGTGGTGGTGGAACCCCGCCCGGAAGGGGAGCACTTGGATCACGATGTTCGGCCACTGAGCTGCGGCCTCAATGTGCCGGAGCTGATCCCCCCAGACCTCCGCGCACGCCACCGGGCGCCTTAAGGCGTACTCGTCGATGATGACGCGGACGTAGGGCCGGGGCTCCTGGTTCAGCAACTGCTGTCGGCCGAGCCGGGCCGCCACTTGCTCCTCGACCCACCCTTCCGGTTCGCGTGTTGCCTGGGGCCCAGACAACACCTCCTGGGCGAAGCCTTCGGTCTGCAACAGCCCCGGAACACTGGGCGTGTACTTCCACATGACCCGGGCCGTTTCTTCCAGGTCCATGAACCCCTTGAACTCGTCCTTGAAAACCTCCCGCCTAGCCGCCCTCCAGCGCGAAACCAGCAGGTCACCGGCCCCGTAATAGCGGTCGAGTTCCTCCATCACGGCCAGTTTCGAGAAGCGTTGCCCGGACTCCAGGCGCGACAGATAGCTCTTGTCGTAGGTCGTGTCCTCGGCCAGCTTGCCGAGCGTTATCCCGGACTTCTCGCGCAGATACCTGAGGGTCCGCGCCAGCGTGTCGCGCCCGGACTCCCCCTCCACACCCGGAATTTCAGCCATTACTCACCCTCTCCGTTGCCTGCGTTGCCTGCTGTTGCCTGTTGTTGCCCCTTGCGCAGGCAACAGCGAACCCCTGTTGCAGCGTATGCCGGAGGCGTAATCATCGAGACACGAACGGTGATCACCGCTCGCCGCACATCCCCCTGCCTGGAGTCTCGCCGTGGTTCAACGCGCCCTTTTGCTCTGCCTGTTACTCGTACTGAGCCTGTTCCTGCCCGCGCGGGGGCGGCACCGCGCCGGGGGCGCCCCCGTCGAGCGCCGTGCGCGCCGGCGGATGGAGCTTCGGCTCGCGGTGCTCGGGTTCGACATGGGGCCGCGTCGGATCCACGGAGCGGAGGTGGGGCGGCGGTGAGCAGTGCCAACCTGCGTTTGCTGCCGTGGAGTTCGGCTGACGGGAAGCCCTGTTACCTCAGTACGGACGACCCGCTCAGCACCCTCAGTCGACTGGCGGACGACCTCGAAGAGGAACAACTGACGTGCGGCGAGGACGTATTGGAAGGGGCTGCCGCCGTGCTTGCCGACCCCGTGGCCGGGGAGCGCGCGGTGCGGTTCGCGCTCTCCCAGGCCGTCGCGTCGCTGCGTGAGGTGCTGCGGGTCGCGGTCAGTCGGGGAGGTCGGATCGAATCAGGCGCCGTTGTGCCGGATCAGGGAATCGACCAGGCCTGACCTCGTGTTCGGGTAGTCCATCGGCACGATGCCGAGACCCCGCCACCCCGCGCCCTCGGCCGAGTCCAGCAAGTCGTGGACCTGCGGGTTCAGACGGTCCGCGTTCCACCTCGGCGGCAACCCCGCAGCCGTACTGACGAAGTTGATGTAGAACGGGCCCGGTTCCGTGGCCGCCTTGCGGAAGTGGGCCTCGATCTTGGGCCACTTGGCGAACGGCTCCGCCATGTACTCGTCCTGGAGGGAGAAGACGGACGTGTCGCCCCAGCGGACCCCACCCGGCAGGCCGCCGTTGTCCGCGATCAGGACGACCTTGCCGCGCGCCTGCCCGAGCGAAGGCAGCGCGTCCCCGATGGCGAAGAGGGAGCGCCAGCCGCGTACGTCCAGGTAGTCCGTGAAGACCGCGCCGAACTCGGCGTCGGCCACCTCCGAGTACTCCTGCTTGACCCGCATGAGAACCGTCTCGGAGGGGTGCGCGGCGAGGAAGTCGCGGCAGGCGATCAGGACGTCGCCGAACATCAACTCCTGGTAGGACGCGCCGTGATGGATGGCGAAGGAGCCGTCGATGGCGCGGCAGCGTACGTCGAGGAAGCGGATGCCGGAAGCCAGTTGCTCCGCGATGGTGGTGTTCTGGCACTCGGTCCACGGGCCGCCGAAGCGCGCCCCCGAGTCATGCGTACCCGGAATCGTCAGTGAGCTGAGCGCGGCACCGTCGCCCAGACCCGCCATCCAGTCCTGGGTGCCCAGGGTGGTGGCGGGCCGGGCGTGTGCGGTTGCCGTTCCCGCGTAGGTGAAAAGTCCGGCGGCGGAGAGGGCCGCCGCTCCGGTGAGGAATCCCCGTCGGTCCATGGTCATGACAGAGAGCGAAGCACAGGGGACGGGTGGGGCGACAGATACGTAAGTGCCAAATGCGGGACGGGAGTTGGAGACACCCTTACTTGTCGAACCTCAACCCCTCACCCGCCAGCCGCACCCGGATCCCCTCCTTCTCCACCTTCACGTCGCGCAGCCGTACGTCGCCCGCGTCGCCCGGCAGCTTCGGGAGCTGGAAGCCGAGGGAGAGGCGGTCGGCGAGGGCGGGGCGGGTGAGTTCGGAGAGGCCGTCGAGGAGGGCCGGGTCGAGGCCGAGCTTCTTCAGGAGCCAGGGGTGCTCCATCGCCACATCGATCAGGTTGATCTTCATGAGGTTCTTCACGAAGCGCGGGGAGCCGGTGAGTTCGGCGAGTTTGCGCTCGTTGTGGAGCGCCGCGCGGACCACGGAGTCGGGTACGCCGAGGCGCTCGACGACCGCGTCCACCGCGAAGAGTGCCTTGACCTTCTCGGTCTCGCGGCGCAGATCGGCCACCGACTTGCGGCTCAGGTGCAGGCCCTGGCTCGGTCCGGTGCCGGGCCGGTACGTGGCCAGGTCACCGATGTCGAGGCGCATGTTGCCGATGCGGGTGGAGATGCCGCGCTCGCCGCTGCGCTGGATCCGGGCCTCGGCGGCGACCCGCAGGTCGTGCCCGGCGACCGGCAGGGTGCCGCGCGCGATCACCCGGTCGTGGCCGTCGGCGGTGAACGTGACTTGGGAGGCGCCGAGTTCACGGTTCAGGTCGTCGAAGGAGAGCAGCACCTCGCCGTCCATGGCGCCGATCTCGGCACCCTTGAAGTCGAGCAGGCCGCCCTTGATCTTCACGTCGGTCGCGGTGGTGGACACCTTGGCCAGGGAGATCCGGTCGGCGGCCACGTCCGGCACGGTGACGCGGACGGTGTCCAGGCGCTCGTCGACGGCCTGGGTGAGGAAGGGGAAGCCCTCGATGTCGACCTCGGGCGCGGCGCTGAGGTGCATCGCTTCCTTGAGCTTCTCGGCCGACTCGTGCTCGGTGTAGAGCAGCGCCCAGCGGTCACCGAGGCCGAGGAAGGCCGTGGCCACCAGGAGCAGGACCACGATCTTGGCCGCGATGGGCAGGCCCGCGAAGCGGTTGCGCTTGCGACGGCTGCCGCGGCGGTGATTCGGCGGTGACCAGTCCTCGTCGTCGCCGGGGTCGTCCTCGCGCAGGAACTCGTCGAGCGGGCTGCCCGCCAGGGCGGCCAGTTCCTCGTACGGGTTGCCCTGCGGCGGAGTATCCATTTCCTCCCGGAAGGAGGTGTGGTCGGGGTGTTCGGGGTGACGCGTGGTTATGCGGTGGGGGGTGGTACGCATCGGCTCATCTGACCATGCGCGCCGCCCCCCGCCGCAAGTCCCTACTCCCAGTAAGGGCGGAAATGCGTCACATCTCTTTCACGAACCACTTACTGACCACTTACTGACCAGGTGTTGAGTTGCTCACTTCACGACGGTAATGCGGTCGGCCTTCGGCGGCGCGATCGGCTTGTCCGCCGAGGAGTTGGCGGTCAGGTAGTCGTTGAACGCCTTCAGGTCGTCGCTGCCGACGACCGGGTTGGTGCCCTTGCCCAGCTCGGTGAAGCCGTCGCCGCCGCCCGCGAGGAACGCGTTCATCGCGACCCGGTAGGTGGCGGTCTTGTCGATGGCCTTGCCGTTCAGCTTGACCGAGTCGGCCACGACCCGGTCCGCGCCCGACTTGGTCATGTCGAGCGTGTAGGTGACGCCGTCCGAGACCTGAAGGATCTTCGGGGACGCCTCGTTCGGGCCGCTGACCTGCTGCTGAAGCGCGGTGATCAGCTGGGCGCCGGTGAGGTCGACCAGGTTCACGGTGTTGCTGAACGGCTGCACGGTGAACGCCTCGCCGTACGTCACCACCCCGTCGCCCTCGCTGCCGCTCGCCTTGTGCACCAGGTCGGAGCGGATGCCGCCGGGGTTCATCAGGGCGAGTACGGCCTTGTCGTCCAGGGACTTGGCGTGCGCGAGCTGCGCGTCCGCGATCAGGTCGCCGAGCGGCTGCTCGGGCGTGCCCGCGCCACGACCCGGGATGTCACCGGAGATGTACCCGACGGGCTGCTCCGCGATCGGCGCGGCCAGCTTGTTCCAGCGCTCGATCAGCGAGGTCATGTCGGCGGCCTTCGCACCGTCCCGCTTCACCACCCGGTTCGCGGACTCCACGCCCGTACGCACGATGTCCTTGGTCTTGCGGTCGTACGTGAGCGTGGTGTCCGTGAACAGCTTCCCGTACGAGGAAGCCGAGGTGACCAGGCGCGGCTTGCCCGCCGGGTCCGGGATGCTGCACACGTACGCCTGGTGGGTGTGGCCGGTGACGAAGGCGTCCACCTTGGGGCTGACGCCCTTGGCGATCTCGCTGATCGGACCGGAGACACCGTCGCCGGGACCGGGGCTGTCACAGTCGTAGTTGTACGCCTGCGAGGCCGGCTCGCCGCCCTCGTGGACGAGCGCGACGATCGACTTCACGCCCTGCTTGTCCAGCTCCTTGGCGTACTTGTCGATCGTCTTGATCTCGTCGTGGAACTTCAGGCCCTTGATGCCCTCGGCGGAGACGATGTCGGGGGTGCCCTCCAGGGTGAGGCCGATGAAGCCGATCTTCACCCCGTTCTTCTTCCACACGGTGTACGGCGTGAGGATCGGCTTGTCCGTCTTCTCGTCCGTCACGTTCGCGGCGAGATACGGGAACTTGGCGCCCTCGAAGACCTTGCCGTCCTCGTAGCAGCCGTCCTTGGGGTGGCAGCCACCCTTCTGTATCCGCTCCAGCTCCGCCCGGCCCTCGTCGAACTCGTGGTTGCCGACGCTGCTGGCGTCCAGGTCGAGCTTGTTGAGCGCCTCCACGGTGGGCTCGTCATGGAAAAGGCCGGAGAGCAGCGGGGACGCGCCGATCAGGTCACCGGCGGCGACGGTCGCGCTGTACCGCTCACCCTTGCGCGCCTCGCGCAGCGCCGTGGCGAGGTACTCGACCCCGCCCGCGTCGATCTTCTTCTCAGTGCCGTCCTGCTGACGCTCGGTCACCTGGCCCGAGGAGCCCGCGGGCGGCTGCAGGTTGCCGTGCAGGTCGTTGAAGGAGAGGAGCTGCACATCGACCGTGCGCCCGCCCCGCCCGGCGTCCTGCTTCCCCTCGGCTCCCGCGGGCAGCGCCGCCACCATTGCGGCGGTGGCACCGAGCGCCGCGACGCCCACCAGCAACCGGCCCCCGATTCGGCGCCGTTGTGCTCCGACTGACATCAGATCCCCCTTCAGGTCCGCACGATGCGAGCCGCAGCCTAGAGTCAACGCGCGTAGCGCAACAGGGGGTAGCGGGTTACGAGGAGGTTGCCGCCAGGACGAACCGGGGCCCACCGGGCGAGCGGCGGGCGCCGTGTCCATGGGCTCGCGGCCTCGGGCGACGTACGCTCAAGGACATGACTGACGCAGCTCCCGCGGTCCCGCCGCGCTCGATCCTGACCCTCGACGCGCTCACGCCGGAACAGGCCGAAGCCGTGCTCGCGCTGCTCGCGGACGCCGCCCGCACCGACGGGCAGCAGGCAGTGTCCGAGCAGGGCCGGCTGCAGTTGCGCGGCGGCCCGCGCGACGGGGTGCGCCACCTCCTGCTGCTCGTCGGCGAGGAACTCGTCGGGTACGCCCAGCTGGAGGACACCGACCCGGTCGAGGCGCCCGCCGGTGAACTCGTGGTGCACCCGGGCCAGCGGGGCCACGGTCACGGCCGGGCGCTCGGCAGCGCCCTGCTCGCGACCTCCGGCAAGCGGCTGCGGGTCTGGGCGCACGGCGGGCACTCGGCGGCCCGGCACCTCGCCCAGGTGCTCGGCCTGACCCTCTTCCGTGAACTGCGGCAGATGCGGCGCCCGTTGAGCCTCGACTCGGTGGCGGAACCGGCGCTCCCCGCGGGTGTGCGGGTCCGCGCCTTCGTACCCGGCCAGGACGACGCGGCCTGGCTCACGGTCAACGCGGAGGCCTTCGCCCACCACCCCGAGCAGGGCTCCCTCACCCAGCGCGACCTGAACGACCGGATCGCCGAGCCGTGGTTCGACCCGGCGGGCTTCTTCCTGGCCGAGTCGGCCGAGGGCGAGCTGCTCGGCTTCCACTGGACGAAGGTGCACGCCGAGGAGCAGCTCGGTGAGGTGTACGTGCTCGGGGTCCGCCCGTCCGCCCAGGGCACCGGACTCGGCAAGGCGCTCACCGCGATCGGCCTGCGCCACCTGGCGGCCCAGGGCCTGCCGACGGCGATGCTGTACGTGGACGCGGACAACAAGGCGGCCGTGTCGGTGTACGAGCGGATCGGCTTCGTCACCCACGAGACGGACCTGATGTACCGCACGGAGACGTGAGCCACCCGGCAGCGGCGTGATCCGCCTTCTCTGAAGGCCTGTTGGGGCGGTGACAAGAGCTTCGGCTCTTGACGCCGCCCCTTCTTTGGATCACCCTTTCACTACTTGATTAGTGAAAGGGGGTTGAGCAGACGTGTTCGCCTACCGGATCGACCGGCGCAGCGGAGTCGCCACGTACGTCCAACTGGTGCAGCAGACCAAACAGGCCCTGCGCCTCGGCCTGTTGGAGCCCGGCGACAAACTCCCGACCGCGCGCGAGGTCGTCGAAGCCACGGCCATCAACCCGAACACCGTCCTGAAGGCCTACCGCGAGCTGGAGCGCGAAGGCCTCGTCGAGGCCCGCCGCGGCCTCGGCACCTTCGTACGGAAGTCGCTCGGCTCCACGCCGGCCGACTCCCCGCTGCACGGCGAGCTGAGCCAGTGGGCCGCGCGCGCCCGCGCCGCGGGGCTCGAACGGGACGACGTGGCGGCGCTGTTCGCCGCCGTACTGGAAGAACAGTTCACGCAAGAGCACGGACCCGAGGGGGATCCCGCATGACCGACACCGCCATCGAGGCGGCCGCACTGGGCAAGAGCTACGGGCGCCGCGGCCGGGCCCTCGACGACTGCTCCTTCCGGCTGCCCGCCGGACGGATCTGCGCGGTCGTCGGCCCGAACGGCGCCGGCAAGTCCACCCTGCTCGCCCTCGCCGCCGGACTGATACGCCCCACCACCGGCGCCCTCACCGTGCTCGGCGGAGCCCCGGCCGACACCCGCCCCAAGATCGCGTACGTCGCCCAGGACAAGCCGCTCTACCCGCAGCTCAGCATCGCCGACACGCTGCGCCTCGGCGCCGAGCTGAACCCCGGCCGCTGGGACGCGGAGCTCGCCGAACGCGTCGTGCAGGAAGGGGAGTTGGACCCGGCGTCCCGCGTCCGCACCCTCTCCGGCGGTCAGCGCACCCGCGTCGCGCTTGCCCTCGCCCTCGGCAAGCGGGCCGAGCTGCTGCTCCTCGACGAGCCGATGGCCGACCTCGACCCGCTCGCCCGGCACCAGCTGATGGGGACGCTGATGGCCCAGGCCGCCGAGCACGGCACGACCGTCGTCATGTCCTCGCACATCGTCGGTGAACTGGCCGACTCCTGCGACCACTTGCTCCTCGTCTCCGGCGGCCGCGTCCGCCTCGGCGGCCCCATCGACGACCTCGTCGACGCGCACACCCTGGTCACCGGCCGCGGCCCGGTCGCCGAACTCGCCCCGCACACCGTCGTCGAGTCCCGCGCCACCGGCCGCGGCACCACCGCCCTGATCCGCCCCGAAGGCCCCGTGGGCCCCGGCTGGGAGGCCCAGGAACCGTCCCTGGAGGACCTGTTGCTCGCCCACCTGCGCTCCCCCGACGCCCCCGCACTGCTCACGCCGGGCACGGACCCGCGCACCGCGCCGCTCGCCGCGCCGCTCGCCGAGGGCGAGGTGACGGTGTGAGCTCGTCCCTCCTCAAGGGCCCCCGTACGTCACTGCTCAAGGGCCCCCGCTGGACCGAACTGCGCCTGCACCGCACGGCCCTGCGTACGACACTCATCGCCCTCGTCCTCGCCGCCGCGGTCACCGCCTTCGTGCGCTGGGCAGCCAGCGCTTACCCGCCCGTGGAGGGCGCCTGCGATGGCGTTTGCGAGCCCACCTTCCTCGGTTTCGCCAACGGCGAGCACCTGCTCGGGGAAGCCACGGTCCAGGCGTCCCACGCGCTGCTCCTGCTCCCGCTCCTGATCGGCGTCTTCATCGCGGGCCCCTTCACCGCCCGCGAACTGGAGTCCGGCACCCACCAGTTGGCCTGGACCCAGTCCGTGACGCCCACCCGCTGGCTCGCCTCCCGGCTGGCCACGGCCACCACTCTCGCCGTGGCCACCGCCCTCGTCCTGATGGCCATCTTCCGGTTCGGCGCCTCCGACCTGCTCGGCGCCTGGAACATGAACTGGCCCGACCGCGGCGTCTACGAGGCGACCGGCCCCGCCCTGGTCGCGTACTGCCTGTTCGCCGTGGCCGTCGGCACCCTCGTCGGACTGCTCGTGCGCCGCACCCTGCTCGCCGCCTCGCTCACCGCTCTGGTCACCGGCACCGTCCTCGCGGTCCTCGGCTCCGTGCGCTGGCAGCTCTGGCCGGTCGTCCAGGCCTCCGGGCCCGCGACCACCATGGAGCCGCACTGGATGAAGGTCCTGCCGCGCGGCGCCTTCATGACCGACGTCGGCGTCACCAACGCCGCCGGTGAACGCTTCATCGCCCGCCAGTGCACGCCCGACCAGATGGCACACTTCCCGTGCCCCTCGGACACCCGTATCGCGGGCTGGTTCCTCGACTACCACCCGCGTTCCCACTTCTGGTACACCCAGTTCATCGAGTCCGGCATCGTGCTCGTCCTCGCCGCGGCCGCCGCGTACGCCGCGTTCCGGGTGCTGCGCCGCCGTACGGCCTGACGCACCGGCCGACCCCCGGGCCGTAAGGACGCCCGGGGGTCGCCCGCCCATGTCCCGCACGTCATGTCGCCGTAACCAATGATTCAGACGGGCTTGCGACCCTCACGGAATGCAGCCCGCCGTACCCGAACCGTCGATCCCGACGCCCAGAGCAGGCCTCGGCCCTTCGCCGTTCGGCGCGCCCGGAACCACCTGGACGCGGAAGAATGGGTTCATGAACCAGGCAAGCGCCCAGGCGGCTCAGCACCCCCAGCCCTCCGTAGGCTCGATCGCGGCCCACCGCCCGCACACCGTGGCCGCGGCCGTCTCCGATCTGGAACCCGACCTCGACGCCGATCTCGACACCTACGAGGCGTACGAGAAGGAGACCGAAGGGGCCGAGGGCACCGAGCTGCCGCAGGGCCGGTTCCTGGACCGGGAACGCAGCTGGCTCGCGTTCAACGAACGGGTCCTCGAACTCGCCGAGGACCCGTACACCCCGCTCCTGGAGCGCGCCAACTTCCTGGCGATCTTCGCGTCCAACCTGGACGAGTTCTTCATGGTCCGGGTCGCGGGTCTGAAGCGCCGCATCGCCACCGGCGTCGCCACCCGCTCCGCCTCCGGACTCCAGCCCCGCGAGGTCCTCGACCTGATCTGGACCCGCACCCGCGAGCTCATGGCCCGGCACGCCGCCTGCTTCCAGGAGGACGTGGCGCCCGCGCTCGCCGACGAGGGCATCGGCATCATCCGCTGGGCGGAGCTCACCGAGAAGGAGCAGGCCCGCCTCTTCACCCTGTTCCGGCA
The DNA here is from genome assembly GCF_009908195.1 of Streptomyces boluensis. Lineage (GTDB taxonomy): Bacteria > Actinomycetota > Actinomycetes > Streptomycetales > Streptomycetaceae > Streptomyces > Streptomyces boluensis. The sequence continues at coordinate 30,234 of NZ_JAAAHS010000009.1, forward strand.
GCGGATCTTCCCCGTCCTGACCCCGCTGGCCGTCGACCCGGCGCACCCCTTCCCGTACATCTCCGGGCTCTCCCTGAACCTGGCCGTCGTCGTCCGCAACCCGGTCAGCGGCCACCGGCACTTCGCCCGGGTCAAGGTCCCGCCGCTGCTCAGCCGCTTCCTGGAGGCCTCGCCCGGCCGGTACGTCCCCGTGGAGGACGTCATCGCCGCGCCCGCGCACCTGGAGGAGCTTTTCCCCGGCATGGAGGTGGAGGCCCACCACATGTTCCGGGTGACCAGGAACGAGGACCTGGAGGTCGAGGAGGACGACGCCGAGAACCTCCTCAAGGCCCTGGAGAAGGAGCTCATGCGGCGCCGCTTCGGCCCGCCCGTACGCCTGGAGGTCGAGGAGTCCATCGACCGCCACATCCTCGACCTGCTGATCCGCGAGCTGAAGATCTCCGAGGCCGAGGTCTACCCGCTGCCGGGCCCCCTCGACCTCACCGGCCTCTTCGGCATCGCGGGCCTCGACCGGCCCGAGCTGAAGTACCCGAAGTTCGTCGCGGGCACCCACCGCGACCTCGCCGAGGTCGAGTCGGCGTCGGCGCCCGACATCTTCGCCGCCCTGCGCGAGCGCGACGTCCTGCTCCACCACCCGTACGACAGCTTCTCCACCTCCGTACAGGCCTTCCTGGAACAGGCCGCGGGCGACCCCGACGTACTCGCCATCAAGCAGACCCTCTACCGGACCTCCGGCGACTCCCCCATCGTCGACGCCCTCATAGACGCGGCCGAGTCCGGCAAGCAGGTCCTCGTCCTGGTCGAGATCAAGGCCCGCTTCGACGAGCAGGCCAACATCAAGTGGGCCCGCAAGCTGGAGGAGGCCGGCTGCCATGTCGTGTACGGCCTGGTCGGCCTGAAGACGCACTGCAAGCTGTCGCTCGTGGTCCGCCAGGAGGGCGAGACCCTGCGCCGCTACAGCCACGTCGGCACCGGCAACTACCACCCGAAGACGGCCCGCCTGTACGAGGACCTGGGCCTGCTGACGGCCGATCCCCAGGTCGGCGCGGACCTCTCCGACCTGTTCAACCGGCTCTCCGGCTACTCGCGCCGCGAGACCTACCGACGCCTTCTCGTCGCCCCCAAGTCCCTGCGCGACGGCCTGATCTCGCGCATCGACAAGGAGGTCCAGCACCACCGCGCGGGCCGCCCCGCCCATGTCCGTATCAAGGTCAACTCGATGGTCGACGAGGCCGTCATCGACGCGCTCTACCGCGCCTCGATGGCGGGCGTGCACGTCGACATCTGGGTGCGCGGCATCTGCGCGGTCCGCCCCGGCGTCACCGGACTCTCGGAGAACATCCAGGTCAGGTCCGTACTGGGCCGGTTCCTCGAACACTCACGGGTGTTCGCCTTCGGCAACGGCGGTGAGCCGGAGGTGTGGATCGGCAGCGCGGACATGATGCACCGCAACCTCGATCGCCGTATCGAAGCACTGGTCAGGGTCACGGACCCGGCCCACCGCGCGGCCCTCAACCGCCTTCTGGAAACCGGCGTTTCCGACACCACCGCCTCCTGGCACCTCGGCCCGGACGGCGACTGGACCCGGCACGCCATCGACCCGGAGGGCAAGCCGCTGCGGAACGTACAGGAGATGCTCATAGACGCCCGGAGGCGCCGGCGTGGCTCAGCGACACCCTGACAGCGACACCCCCGTGGCCGGGGAGGTGCTCGCGCCCTACCTGCGCGAACAGGCCACGGAATTCCTGCGCGCCCTGCGCCAGCACCGCGAGAGCGGCGCCGACGAGGCAGCGGAACCGGCCCACGCCCTGCGCGCCGCGGCCCGCCGCATCAGCGGCGCCCTGCACACCTTCCGGCCACTGCTCGACGCCGACTGGTCCGACCGGCTGCGCACCGAACTGGCGTGGCTGTCCGGCACGTTGGCGCGCGAGCACGCCTACGCGGCCCGGCTCGACCGCCTCATCGGCGCCCTGCACCGGCTCTCCCCCTCGGCGGGTCCTCGTTCATCTGTGCCCTCCCAGAACGGCGGCCTGACCGTGGGCGCCGCCAAGGCCGGCGCGCTGATCGAGCGCCAGCTCACCCTGGCCCGCACCCGCGCCCACTCCACCGCCCTGCAGGCGCTCGGCTCGTCCCGCTTCCACGCGGTCGCCGACGGCGCCGCCGTACTCGCCAGCGAGGTGCCGCTGCGCAAGGACGCGGGCGGCCACCCGCTCGCGCCCTTCGCCGCCGATGTCGAGGCCCGCCTCGACGAAGCGGTCACCGCGCTGCCGCTGGTCCGTGCCGGGCACCCGTACAACGCCGAGGCACTCCTGCACGGCCTCGCAGCCGACGCCGCGCCGGAGTCCCAGGACGCGCCCTGGCACCAGGTACGGCTACTGCTCCGCCTGCACCGGTACGCCCAGGAGGCCACCGGCGCCCGGCCCGACCGTGACGTGCGGCTGATCAGCGCGGGCCAGTCCCTCGACCGCCACCGCGACGCCGCCGAGGCCGCCACCGCCGCCGCCTCGGCCGCCCGCACCCCGCGCATCGCCCCCGCCACGGCGTACGCGCTCGGCGTCCTGCACGCCGACCAACGCCACGAGGTCGAAGCGTCCCGCTTCACGTTCCAGGCAGCCTGGCGCCGCGCCCCTTCCCCCGATCACGCGGTGCCCACGCCATGACGACCCCGGACCGGGCCCCGATCCTGGCGGCGGGCTGCGTGCTGTGGCGCCACGCCCGCCCCGGGATCGAGGTGTGCCTGGTCCACCGCCCCAAGTACGACGACTGGTCCCACCCGAAGGGCAAGCTGAAGCCCGGCGAGGATGCCTTGGCGGCGGCGGTGCGCGAGGTCCAGGAGGAAACCGGCCACACCTGCGTCCCGGGCCCGGCTCTGCCCACGGCGCGGTACGTCGTCGGGGGGCGGCCGAAGCTGGTGCGGTACTGGGCGGCGGAGGCGGGGGCGGGTGCGTTCGTCCCCAACTCGGAGGTGGACCGGGTCCTGTGGCTGCCGCCGGGTGAGGCCAGGTCCCTTCTCACGCAGGCCCGTGACCGGGAACTGATCGACGCGTGGCTAGCCCTTCTTCCCCAGCCCCGCCCCTTCCCGTAAGTCCTACCGGACGGGCCTCCTCAAGCGCCGGAGGGGCTGAAAAAGAGCCCCGACAGGGGCGCGGGGAACTGCGCGACCAGCCACGACGGCGGGGCAGCCGAACGATGGGGTCCGGGGCGGAGCCCCGTGAGGGTGCCGCACGACCACGGTGCACGTAACCCCGCCGTGACCTAACCGCACCGCCCTCCGAGGTTCACCCCCCGTTCACTCTCGCCCTTCGGCCGCTTCACCTGTCCTGCCTAATTTCGGACTTGCGCGAAGCGTGGTGCGGTCACAACGGCCGGCCCGCACGGGCACATGAAACGAGACAACCACGCACGCCGTCCCCCTCCGGCGGCTCCTGGAAGGAAATCCCGACAGTGAAGCTTCAGCGCATGAACCGGCGGGCCCTCACCCTCGGTGCTCTCGCCGTCTCCGGCGCCCTGGCCCTCACGGCGTGCGGCTCGGACGAGACCGGATCCACCGGTGGCGAAGGCGGAAAGACGACCAACGCCGCCAACATCAAGTGCGACGACGCCAAGGGGCAGCTCGCCGCCTCCGGCTCGTCCGCGCAGAAGAACGCGATCGACGCCTGGACCAAGGCGTACGCCCAGGCCTGCCAGGGTGTCCAGGTCCAGTACAACCCGACCGGCTCGGGCGCGGGCATCACCGCGTTCCTGCAGGGTCAGACCGCCTTCGCGGGCTCCGACTCCGCCCTGGAGCCTGAGGAGATCGAGAAGTCGAAGAAGATCTGCAAGGGCGGCCAGGCGGTCGACCTGCCGATGGTCGGCGGCCCGATCGCGGTCGGCTACAACGTCCCCGGCGTGGACAACCTCGTCCTCGACGCCGCGACGCTCGCCGACATCTTCAACGACAAGATCAAGACCTGGGACGACCCGGCGATCAAGAAGCTGAACCCGGGCGCCAAGCTCCCGAACACCAAGGTCCAGGCCTTCCACCGCTCGGACGAGTCCGGCACCACGGACAACTTCACCAAGTACCTGAAGGGTGCCGCCGCCGACGCGTGGCCGCACGAGCCGGGCAAGACCTGGGAGGCCAAGGGCGGCCAGTCCGCCAACGGCTCCGCGGGTGTGTCCAGCCAGGTCAAGCAGACCGCCGGCGCCATCTCCTACTTCGAGCTCTCCTACGCCGACGGCATCGACACCGTCGACCTGAAGACCGAGGCCAAGGAGCCCGTCGAGGCCACCGTCGACAACGCCTCCAAGGCGATCTCCGAGGCCAAGGTCACGGGCAAGGGCAAGGACCTCGCCCTGGAGCTGAACTACAAGCCGCAGGCCGAGGGCGCGTACCCGATCACCCTCGTCACGTACGAGATCGTCTGCGACAAGGGCAACAAGGCGGAGACCCTCGCCACCACCAAGTCGTTCCTGACCTACATCGCGAGCGAGGACGGCCAGAAGGTTCTCAAGGAGAACGACTACGCGCCGATCCCCAGCGAGATCATCACCAAGGTCCGCGAGACCGTCGCGGCCCTGAGCTGACCCGAGTGCGACCCGGTTCACGCACGTGAGCCGGGCCGCACCGTCCGGTGCACCGCCGCCAGGAGCCTCCCGTACGGCCACCTTCGTACCGAGGCTCCGCAGAACCGGAGAATCCTCATGGACATATCTACGAAGACAGCAACAGCCCCACCACCACCGCCCGCCACCACCGAGAAGAAGCGCGCCACGAGCGGCGCGACCCGTCCGGGTGACCGGATCTTCCTCGGCCTCTCCCGTGGCTCGGGCATCGTCCTCCTCGTGATCATGGCGGCCATCGCGGCCTTCCTGACCTACCGGGCCGCGCTCGCGCTCTCGGACAACACGGGGAACTTCCTGACCACCTTCGAGTGGGACGCCACCGCGGTCCCGCCGAAGTTCGGCATCGCGGTCCTCGCCTTCGGCACCGTCGTGAGCTCGATCATCGCCCTGGTGATCGCCGTTCCGGTCGCCGTCGGGATCGCGCTGTTCATCTCGCACTACGCGCCCCGCAAGCTGGCCTCCCCGATCGCGTACGTGATCGACCTGCTCGCCGCGGTGCCCTCGATCGTCTACGGCCTGTGGGGCGCCATCGTGGTGGCCCCCAACCTCACCGGCCTCTACAGCTGGCTCGACACGACCCTCGGCTGGACCGGTGTCTTCGAGTACCAGGGCGGCGCCCCGCGCTCCCTGATGACCGTCGGCATCCTGCTCGCCATCATGATCCTGCCGATCATCACCAACGTGAGCCGCGAGGTCTTCCTCCAGGCCCCGAAGATGCACGAAGAGGCCGCGCTGGCCCTCGGCGCCACCCGCTGGGAAGTCATCCGGATGTCGGTGCTCCCCTTCGGCCGCTCCGGCATCATCAGCGCCTCCATGCTGGGCCTGGGCCGCGCGCTCGGCGAGACCATCGCCGTCGCCACCGTGCTCTCCCCGAACTTCCTGATCGGCGCCTCGCTCCTGGACCCGGGCGGCGGCACGTTCGCGCAGAACATCGCCAGCAAGTTCAACGAGGCCAGTGAGTACGGCCGGGACGCCCTGATCGCCTCCGGACTCGTTCTCTTCCTCATCACGCTGCTGGTCAACGGCGCGGCCCGCATGATCATCGCCCGCCGCAAGGAGTACTCGGGGGCCAACGCATGAGCACCACCACACCCACCGCACCCGCCGCCAGGGCCGCCACGCCCGACACGCTGCGCGCGGCCCGCCTGCCCCGCTGGGCCAACCCGCTGCTCGCGCTCGGCTCGGTCGCCGCCGCGGTCGGCATCGGCCTCGGCGCCGGACTGCACAGCCGCGTCCAGTGGGGCCTGATCGCCGCCCTGCTGTTCGTCGTCGGCGCGTACGTCCTCGCCTCCGTGGTCGAGGGCAAGCGCCAGGCCAAGGACCGCTTCGCCACCTCGATGGTGTGGGTCACGTTCCTGCTCGCCGTGATCCCGCTCGCCTCCCTGATCTGGGAGACCGTGGAGCGCGGATCGAAGGTCTTCAGCCCGTACTTCCTCTCCCACTCCATGGGCGTCGTCGCCGACAAGGACCCGGGCGGCGGCATCAACCACGCCATCGTCGGCACGCTCCAGCAGGTCGCCCTGGCCTCGCTCATCGCCGTACCGATCGGCCTGCTCACCGCGATCTACCTGGTCGAGTACGGCCGGGGCAAGCTCGCGAAGGCCGTCACGTTCTTCGTCGACGTCATGACGGGCATCCCGTCGATCGTCGCGGGTCTCTTCGTCCTCAGCTTCTGGATCCTGATACTGGGCTTCGACTTCTCCGGCTGGGCCGGCGCCATGGCGCTGTCGATCCTGATGATGCCGGTGGTCGTCCGCTCCACCGAGGAGATGCTCAAGCTCGTCCCGAACGAGCTGCGCGAGGCCTCGCTCGCCCTCGGCGTACCGAAGTGGCGCACCATCCTCAAGGTGGTCCTGCCCACCGCGATCGGCGGCATCACGACCGGCGTCATGCTGGCCGTCGCCCGTATCGCGGGCGAGACCGCCCCGGTGCTGCTCCTGGTGTGGGTGAACCCCTTCATCAACAACAACCCGTTCGAAGGCGCCCAGGGCTCGCTGCCGCTGTACATCTACCAGCAGTACGCGGCCGGCTCCGAGGCCTCGTACGACCGGGCCTGGGCGGCGGCGCTCACCCTCATCGGCTTCATCATGATCCTCAATCTCGCGGCCCGCGGCATCGCCCGCTGGAAGGCCCCGAAGTCCGGTCGCTGACGCGGCCAAACAGCGACCGACGTACCCCCCTCGAAAGAAGCAGTGATCCCATGGCCAAGCGAATCGACGTCAGCGGCCTCTCCGCCTACTACGGCAGCCACAAGGCCATCGACGACATCTCCATGACCGTCGAGCCCCGCTCGGTGACGGCCTTCATCGGCCCGTCCGGCTGCGGCAAGTCGACGTTCCTGCGCACCCTCAACCGCATGCACGAGGTCACCCCCGGCGGCCGCGTCGAGGGCAAGGTGCTCCTGGACGGCGACGACCTGTACGCCTCCGGCATCGACCCGGTGAACGTACGCCGCACCGTCGGCATGGTCTTCCAGCGCCCCAACCCCTTCCCCACCATGTCGATCTTCGACAACGTGGCGGCGGGCCTGCGGCTCAACGGCTCGTACAAGAAGGCCGAGCTGAACGAGATCGTGGAGAAGTCCCTCAAGGGCGCCAACCTCTGGAACGAGGTCAAGGACCGCCTGAACAAGCCCGGCTCCGGTCTCTCCGGCGGTCAGCAGCAGCGGCTCTGCATCGCCCGCGCCATCGCGGTGGAGCCGCAGGTGCTGCTCATGGACGAGCCCTGCTCGGCGCTCGACCCGATCTCGACCCTCGCCATCGAGGACCTGATCGGCGAGCTGAAGGAGCGCTTCACGATCGTCATCGTGACGCACAACATGCAGCAGGCGGCCCGTGTCTCGGACCGCACCGCGTTCTTCAACCTGTCGGCCGTCGGCCAGCCCGGCAAGCTGGTCGAGATCGACGAGACGGAGCGGATCTTCTCCAACCCGTCGGTCCAGGCCACCGAGGACTACATCTCGGGCCGCTTCGGCTAGGCCCGTACGGACTCCTCGCGGCGCTGCATGGCGGTGCCGCCGCGAGGACGAGAAGGGCCCGTCCCCGATTCCCGGGGACGGGCCCTTCTTTCCGTGCCCCGTAAGGGGCGCGGGGCTGTGACACTTGCGGCTCCGCCGCGCGGGCGCGACCAGCCACAACGGACCGGCAGGTAAGAGCCCTACAGGAACGCCAGGTTCACAATCCAGAAGCTCAGCGCAGCGACCAGCGCCGCAGCCGGCATGGTGATGAACCACCCGAGGATGATGTTCTTCGCGACGCCCCAACGCACAGCGTTCACACGCTTGGTCGCGCCCACACCCATGATCGCGGAGGTGATCACGTGGGTGGTGGAGATCGGCGCGTGGAACATGAACGCGGTGGTGAACATGATTCCGGCACCGGTGGTCTCGGCGGCGAAGCCCTGCGGCGGGTCCAGCTCGATGATCTTCCGGCCGAGGGTCCGCATGATCCGCCAGCCACCCGCGTACGTACCGGCGGAGAGCATCAGCGCACAGGCGATCTTGACCCAGATCGGAATGGGAGCATCGGCGCTCTGCACATCGGAGATGACGAGCGCCATCACCACGATGCCCATCGTCTTCTGCGCGTCCTGAAGACCGTGACCGAGCGCCATACCGGCCGCCGAGACGGTCTGCGCGATCCGGAAGCCGCGCTTGGCCTTGTGCGGGTTGGACTTGCGGAACATCCACATGATCGCGCACATCACCAGGTAACCGGCGACGAGGCCGACCACCGGGGACAGGAACATCGGGATGACGATCTTGTCGAGCACCCCGGACCAGATGACGCCGATACCGCCCGCGAGCGCCGCGCCGACCATGCCGCCGAAAAGCGCGTGCGACGAGGAGGAGGGCAGTCCGAAGTACCAGGTGATGAGGTTCCAGACGATCGCGCCGATGAGCGCGGCGAAGAGGATCCACATGCCCTTGTCGCCGTGCGGGGTCTCGATGATCCCCTCACTGACGGTCTTGGCGACCCCGCTGCCCATGAAGGCACCGGCGAGGTTCATCACCGCGGCCATCGCCAGCGCCGCGCGCGGCGTCAGCGCGCGCGTGGAGACGGAGGTGGCGATGGCGTTCGCGGAGTCGTGAAAGCCGTTCGTATACGTGAATCCGAGCGCGACACCAATGGTCACGATCAAGGCGAAGGTGTCCATGGAGGGGTCAGGACTCCTTGACCGCGATGGTCTCCACAGTGTTCGCCACGTGCTCGAAGGCGTCAGCGGCCTCTTCCAGCACATCCACGATCTGCTTCAGCTTCAGCACCTCCATGGCGTCGTACTTGCCGTTGAAGAGGTGCGCGAGCAGCTTGCGGTGGATCTGGTCGGCCTGGTTCTCAAGGCGGTTGACCTCGATCCAGTACTCCGTGAGGTTCTCCATGGTCCGCAGGTGCGGCATGGCCTCGGCGGTCAGCTCGGCAGCGCGCGAGAGCACCTCGATCTGCTGCTCGACGCCCTTGGGGAGCTCCTCGACCTGGTAGAGGACGACCAGGTCGACGGCCTCCTCCATGAAGTCCATGATGTCGTCGAGGGACGACGCGAGGTTGTAGATGTCCTCGCGGTCGAACGGCGTGATGAACGAGGAGTTCAGCTGGTGGAAGATCGCGTGCGTCGCGTCGTCTCCGGCGTGCTCCGCGGCCCGCATCCGCTCTGCGATCTCGGCTCGGGCGGAGGTGTCCGCCCCGAGCAGTTCCATGAGGAGCTTGGAGCCCGTGACGATGTTGTCCGCGGATGCGGAGAACATGTCGTAGAAGCTCGTCTCCCTGGGGGTCAGACGAAAGCGCACGTGGGGTCCTCGGGGTGCTTTGGATTCGGTCAGGCTGATGCTAGGCGCATCATCCGGCCACGGCTAACCGGCCGTCCTCCAGTGTCGCCCATCAGGCAGAGTCATCCGCACGGGGCCCGTCGGGGACCCGAAATATCCGGTACCATATACCCACCAGGGGTATACGAACCCTTGCGGGACAACAGGAGGACGCGATGACGACGACCGAGGCCGGCGCGGCTGCGAACGCGGCCCCCTCCGCCGGAGCGGAGAGCCCGATCACCGACCACGACCACGGTGTGCACGGCTACCACAAGCAGAAGGACGAGCACCTCAAGCGGCTGCGCCGGATCGAGGGCCAGGTCCGCGGTCTGCAGCGCATGGTCGACGAGGACGTCTACTGCATCGACATACTTACCCAGGTTTCCGCCAGCACAAAGGCCCTGCAGTCCTTCGCCCTGCAGCTCCTCGAGGAGCACCTGCGGCACTGCGTCGCGGACGCCGCGGTCAAGGGCGGCGAGGAGATCGACGCCAAGGTCGAGGAAGCGACGAAGGCCATCGCCCGCCTGCTGCGCACCTGACCGCACGGCCCCGCGCTCACTCCGGGTCGGCCCCGCTCGCCTTACGAGGGTGCTTCGCCTCGTACACCTTCAGCACCTCGTCGATCCGGTCCACGCTGAGCCGGTCCCCGTCCGCGGTGGACGCCGCGATGATCAACTCACCGCACAGCTCGATCTCGGCGAGGGCGACCGGGTCGTGGACCGCCGCCTTACCGGCCCTAGCTGGCACGCCCCTCACCTCTTCCCGCCGTCGCCGGATCCTGGCCCCGTCGACCTAGGGTAGGGACCGGGCCACTCACCGCGCATGGCACGGACGGGCTATTTGCGACGCGAACTCGCCCTCCGCACAGTCCCGTTCACGGCGGCGGAAGCGCTACTGCCCGGCGATCTCGCCGGCGAAGATGTCCTCGGCAGCGGGCAGTTCCGCCGGCACCGCGGCCCCGAAGCCGTACAACAGCGTGGTCGAGGCGACCATCACGTCGCCGCCCCCCGCGGTGGCCGAATCTCTCCGTACGCGTTCGTCCCGCACACCCGCTCCGCTGCCGTTCTTCGCGTCGTTGGCGAAGCTGAAGCGGTGCCGGATCTTGCGGAGCCGGCCCTTGTCGTCGAGGTACGCGTCGAACGGCACCGTGTCCTCGGCGAAGCCCTTCGCCGCCGCGAGCAGCACCTTCCGGTTCGTCCCGGTGGCGCGGTCCGCCGCGCGCGCGATGTCGGTGGTGCCGCGGTAGTGCCGTACCGGAGTGCCCGCGAGCCGGGTCTCGCCCACGTAGCTCACCGCGAGCGCGCCGCGCAGCAGCTCCGCCGCGGCCAGCGGATCGGTGGCGCCGCCCGTCACCAGGTTGCCGTCCGCGAGGGACGTGGTGTCGACGCGCACCCACTTGTCCTCGGGGACGCCCGCGCCGCGGTTCTTCATGTAGAGGGCGCCGGGGGCGAGGAGTTCGGTGATCGGACGGTGCGCGTCGACGCCCGCCGGGTCCTGCGGCAGCATCACCTTGAGCCGCCCGAGCGGCTTCGCGAAGTCGTACGCGCCCTCGCCCCTGATGGTGACCCGGGTGCCGCCGCTGGCCATCTCCATCGAGGTACGCGCCTTCGCGCTGCCCACGGCGCGCAGGGCGTCGACCGCGCGGTGCACCGTGTCGACCGGGTCGGCCGCGTGCTGGTCGTCGGCCGCGGCTCCGTCGCCGGAACACCCGGTCGTGGCCAACACCAGGGAGGCAAGAGCCCCACTCACCATCGCGGTGGCGGCCCGCCCGCCTCCGCGCCTGTGCTGCTGCGCCACCATCGCCTGCCTACCCCCAACACTGGGCCGTCCCACGGCCCCCCTTCACGCCCCGCCTAACGACCGCTGCCGCAACCCGTCACGCCCACGGCGGGGCGCCGGGCCCGTGTCGCGCGTTCACCTCGGGCCGCTACGGTGACGCCGTGTCTTTGCATCAGGACCCGCCCGCGGCCGCCGAGCACCGCACCAGCACCGTCGAGCAGGGCCGTTTCTGCACGGCCCGCTGCACCTGCGGCTGGCGCGGCCCGGCGAGACGCGCCCGCTCCAAGGCACGGTCGGACGCCGAGGAGCACCTCGCCGGGAACTGAGCCCGGCCCTCCGGGGTGGAACCCGTACGTCGCGGTCGTCGTCTCGTCCTGCGGGAGGCGACATGGACCGCAGGACGGACCGCAGCAGTACGGACCGACGCAGAGTCATCACCGCAGGCGCCGCACTGGCGTTGGGCGCGGCCGCGACGGCGTGCGAGGCCGGACCGGTCGACGACGCGCGCGGCACGGCTCCGGCCGAGGTGGCGGGCACCAGTACCCGGCCGGCCGGCGCCGGGCGCACGCGCCGCCCCGCGGCCGGGGCCTGGACCGCGTTCGCGAAGGACCTCGACGGCTCCCTCGTCCGCCCCGGCGACAGCGACTGGGCCTCGGCGCGGCAGCTCTACAACACCCGCTACGACGCCCTGAAGCCCGCGGCGGTCGCCTATGTCGCGCACGAGGACGACATCCGCACCGCCCTGTCCTTCGCGCGCCGCGCCAAGACCCCGATATCCATACGCAACGGCGGCCATTCGTACGGGGGTTGGTCCTCCGGCGACGACCGGCTGATCATCGACGTGTCCCGGCTGAAGTCGGTGCGCGCCGCCGCCGGGGCGGCGACCGTCGGCGCGGGCGCCAAACTCATCGACGTCTACCGGGCGTTGGCCGCCAAGGGCGCCACCGTGCCCGCGGGCTCCTGCCCCTCGGTCGGTGTCTCCGGGCTCACCCTCGGCGGCGGCCACGGCGTCACCTCGCGGGCCTACGGCCTGACCTGCGACAGCCTCACCCAGGCCACGCTCATCACCGCCGACGGCCGCCGCCTGGTCTGCTCGGCTGACGAGAACACCGACCTGTTCTGGGCGCTGCGCGGCGCGGGCAACGGCAACTTCGGCGTCGTCACGGAGCTGCGGTTCCGTACGCACCCGGCGCCGCAGGCCGTCACCGCGTATCTGACCTGGCCCTGGCGGAAGGCGGCCACGCTGCTGAGCGCCTGGCAGAAGTGGGGGCCGGAGCAGGACGACGAGATCTGGTCCTCGCTGCACCTGGACGCCGCCCCCGGCTCCGCCCCCACGGTCTCCCTCGCGGTGTTCTCGCTCGGCGGCTACGGCGAGCTGCAGAACGCCGTCGACCGCCTCGCCGACGGCCCCGGCGGCCCCGGCTCCGCCTCCAACGTCTCGCTGAAGCGCCGCTCGTACCTCGACGCGATGGAGGTGTACGCGGGGTGTGCGGGTTTCGGTGATGACGCACAGTGTCATCTGCCGGGCTCGACCCCCGGCCGGGACTCGGCCGGCGCGCTCGGCCGCGAGACGTACGCGGCACGCTCCGACTTCTTCGCCCGCTCGCTCTCCGATGCCGGCGTACGCACCCTGCTCACCCGGCTCGAACAGGTGGAGGGCGGTCCCGGCAGCGTGTCCCTGACCGCGCTCGGCGGCGCGATCAACCGGGTCGACCCGACGGCGACGGCGTTCACGCACCGTCGGCAGCGGATGCTCGCGCAGTACATCGGGGCCTGGCGTGCCGGTACTTCGGGCACCGCCGCACGGCGCTGGCTGGACGGCACGCACACCGCGATGCGGCGGTACGCCTCGGGCTCGGCGTACCAGAACTACGCCGACCCGTCGCTGAAGGACTGGCGCAGCGCGTACTACGGCCCCGCGGCGGGACGCCTCGCGCGGCTCAAGAAGCGGTACGACCCGGACCGGCTGTTCGACTTCCCGCAGGCGCTGTGAGCGGACGGCGGGGCGGAGCGGGGCGGGCAGCACGGCCGGTGGCCGACGGCAAGCGCTGACCGCCGGTCGAGACCGAGCTCCGCCCGTACGGCCCCCTCCGCCTTGCCCGGTCGCCGCGGCGGCGTTGCCCTGAAGGTCCACGGACCCCACTCAGGGCAGGACGACCATGACCGGACACGCCGCACCACGAATAGCCACCCTCGGCACGCTCGCCGCCGCGCTCCTGCTCGCCGTCTCCGCGCCCGGTGCCGCGGCGGTCGATCAGCCCACGGAACCAGGTGAGTTGACGCTCATCGACACCCCGGACGGCCAGGTACTCGCCGACAAGGACGGCAATCCGCTCTACCTCCGCGACGCCGACAAGGCCGACACCCCGGGCTGCACCGGCGACTGCGCCGCCAACTGGCCCGCCGCGATCGGCTATCCGACGAAGGCCGCGGGCGTCACCGGCGAGACCGCGCAGACCGAGGAGAAGGCCGAGGGCACCGAGCAGCCCCAGGTCATCTACGAGACGCACCCGCTCTACTACTTCAAGAACGACAAGCCGAACGAGCCGCAGGGCCAGAACGTCAAGGGCTGGAGCCTGATCGGCGCGAACGGCGACGCGGTGAAGCCGGGCAGCGGTACGGGCGAGTCCGTGGCCCCCTACGGTTCGGTGTCCCAGTCCGACGGAGCGTCCCCGTCCGGCGCGGCAGGCGGCGGCGCCCCGCACTCGGTGCGCAACGCCGCCGACGAGCACCCCGAAGCCGGACCGCTGGCCCTCGGCTCCGCCGCGGTGGCGGCCGGTGCGGGCACGGTCGGCCTCGCCCTGCTGCGCCGGCGCCGCGAACGGGGCGACGCCTCCGGCCCGGCGGACGGCCCCAGCTGAACCGGCACCGCCGTCCGCCGCGTGGTCCCCGTACCGCGATCAGGGTGCTGTTCTCCGCATCGGCGCTGTGTCTGCTGGCCGCGCTGCTGCTGCACCAGTTCCCGTGGCTAGACGGTTCGGTCAGGGCGGCGGTGACCGCCTCGCTCGCCGATCTCACCTCGGGCGGCACGCGCCGGGCGGCCTCAACTGCCGTACCGGACCCGGCGACCGCGCCCGTCCGGCTCCGGGTCCCGGCGATCGGTGTGGACGCCGAGGTGCTGCCGCTCGGCCTGGACGCGGGCGGGGCGATCGAGGTGCCGGGGTTCGAGGACGCGATGAAGGTCGGCTGGTACACGCTCGGCGCCCGCCCGGGTTCCTCCGGCGCCACGGTGCTCGTGGGGCACCGGGACGCACCGGCCGCGCCGCCGCGCCCCGGCTACCGGGACGCCGTCTTCGCCCGCCTCGACCGCCTGGTGCCCGGCGACCGGGTGGAGACCTGGAGCGAAGGCGGGCGGACGGTGCGGTTCCGGGTGACCGCCGTGGACACGTACCCAACGGAGTCCTTCCCGACCCGGAAGGTCTACGGCCCGGTGCGCGACTCGCAGTTGCGCCTGATCACCTGCGGCGGCGCGCTGGGCCGCGACGGGCACTGGGACTCGAATCTCGTGATCAGCGCGGTACGCGAGACACGCACGGATGCGGCGCCGGAGTAGCGCCGCCCCGCCGCCGTACGTACGAGGGACGGCTGACGGCTCAGGCCGCGAGGTCGTTCTCGTCGGACTCCGGGGTCGGCTCGGTGCGCGGGCCCGGCAGGCCGAGCGCGCCCGGCACGACGGGGCCGTGGGCGCGGGCCCGTACCAGGAAACCGGCCCTCGGCGAGCGGGCGACGGCCTTGGTGACGGGGGTGAGCAGGGCCATCGCGATCGGCGCGAGCAGCAGTGTGACGGCGGTGCCGAGGGCGAAGCCGCCGACGACGTCCGTCGGGTAGTGCACGCCCATGTAGACCCGGCAGAGCCCTTCGAGCAGCGCGAGTCCGATACCGATGAGGCCGAACTTGCGGTGGGCGACGAAGAGTCCGACGCCGAGGGCCATCGCGAGCGTGGCGTGGTCGCTGACGAAGGAGAAGTCGGTCTTGCCGTCGACCAGCACGTCGAGGCCGTCGTGGTCGAGGAACGGGCGGCGGCGCTCCACGAATTCACGGATCGGGATGTTCACGAGGACCGCGATCCCGGCGGCGAGCGGGGCCCACACGAGGGCGGCGACGGAGGTCTCGGCGTCCGGCCCGCGCCGCACGGTGCGCCAGCACCAGAGGACGAGAAGGATCATGGCGAGAAGCAGTCCGTACTCACCGACGAAGCCGACGAGCCGGTCGACCCACTCGGGTGCGGCCTTGGCGACGCCGTTGATGTCGTAGAGCAGCCCGACATCGGGGTTCGCTGTCGAGGTCCCTGGTCCAGCCTCTGGTCCAGCCATGGTGCCGTGACCCCTTGTCCTAGTCGCCCACGGGCGCGCGCCTTGCGTGCCCTCGCTCAACCCCCGTGCCTCAGAGCTGGTCAGTGCTGCTGTGGTTCTCCGGTGCTGATCCACCGGTGATCGGTGCTGATCAAACCGGTGATCGGTGCCGATCCGCCGGTTCTCGGTGCTGGTGTCTCCAGTCAAGGGAACGACCGGTTCCCCCGTCTACGTTCCACGGTCCACCGAAAGATCACCCAGACGTTATCGAAGAGTGACTCGACGTCGCAGTTCAGAAGGGCCGCGCAGCGCATGGTTCCAGCCACCCGGACCGCTCTCCGCGCCGCTCGCGCCCTGCTCCCGCTACCGCATCGCGAGCGCCTTCGCCCCGTCCTCGGTGACCCGGGTCGCGCCGAAGTAGTCCGGGGTGTCGATGGCCGTGAAGCGGATGACGGCACCGGTGCGCGGGGCGTCGATCATGTACCCGCCGCCGACGTAGATCCCGACGTGCCGGATGGCCCGCGAATTGCTCAGGTCGTCCGAGAAGAACACGAGGTCGCCGGGGAGCAGTTCCTCCCGCTTGGGGTGCGGCCCCGCGTTGTACTGGTCGTTGGCGACCCGCGGCAGCTCCACCCCGACCGTGTTGTACGCGGCCTTGGTGAGCCCGGAACAGTCGAACCGCCCGCCGTCCTCGGGCGTCCCGTCGCCGCCCCACAGATAGGGCTCGCCCAGGTGGTCCTGCGCGAAGGAGATCGCCGCGGCGGCCTGCTTCGAGGGGTCGACCCGGCCCACTGGGCGGGCGAAGCTGTCCGACAGATCGGTGATCGTCTTCACGTAGTTCTGCGTCTCGCGGTACGGCGGCACGCCCCCGTACTTGATCACCGCGTACGCGCCCGCGTTGTACGCGGCGAGCATGTTGTGCGTCGGATCGCCGGGGGCGTCCTTCACGTATCCGGCCAACTTGCAGTCGTACGAGGCGGCTGACGGAATCGCGTCGGCGGGGTCCCAGATGTTGCGGTCGCCGTCCTTGTCGCCGTCGACGCCGTGGGCGGCCCAGGTGCCGGGGATGAACTGGGCGATACCGCGCGCGTCGGCGGGGCTCTCCGCGGTCGGGTCCCAGCCGCTCTCCTGGTACAGCTGCGCGGCGAGCAGCGCCGGGTTGATGGCGGGGCAGAGGGTGCCCCACTTCTGCACCAGCGACTGGTACGCGGCGGGCACCGCGCCCTTGGCGAGACCCACGGCTCCCTTGCCCGCCCCGCCGGCCATGCCACCCGCCGTCATGTACGTACCGACGACGAGCAGCGCCACAAAGCTGAGGGCGAGCCCGAACCCGACTCCTGAGACGACCCAGACTTTACGCACGACTCAACCCTCCCCCACACGGCCGGGGTTCACCGCTATTTCCGGCATGTGACGCCCCGTCACCCCACTGAACCCCGGTCAGCCCACGCGGAAGCCGTGGCACGAGATGCTCGCGTAGTCCGTGGGGCTGCCCTTCACATGGTAAAAGAGCACGGTCCAGTCGCCGGGGTCGTTCTCGACCGGGATGCTGGGCCAGACCTTGCCCGCGGCGTGGCTCTCGAAGTCGTCGGGGTAGGTCAGTTCGACCCACCCTCCGGTCTTCCAGTACTTGTAGATGTCGACCGGCTTGCTGGTGTAGCCGATCGTCTTGTTCTCCGACCCGGAGGAACGCCCGGTCTCGATGTCGATGTCGTGCTCGGGCTTCACGCCGACGGAGACGTAGTACGGACCGGGCTTCTTCTGCTCCAACTCGGCGTATTTGATACGCATTTGGATCTTCACCCGGCCGGAGACGGTGGCGCTCCCCGGGTCGTCGGCGTCGGTCGCGCCGACCTGCAGGTCGGCGCCGGGCGCCCGTTCCTCGGAGATCTGGCTGCACTGGCCGACGCCGTGCGAGGCCTGCATCTCGTTCTCCGAGAGGGTCCAGAAGTCGCGGTTGATCCGGTCGTTCTCGATGTACGCGGGCGGCTTCCCGGTGGCTCCGCCCGAGGCCTTGTCCGACGGCGTCTTCGACGTGCCGCCGCCCTTGCCCGCCTCCGTGCCCTTCCCGCCCTCGTCGCCGGGGAGCAACTGCACGACCAGGGCGGTGGCGAGGCCCGCGACCAGGGTGGCCGTGCCGAGCCCGAGCCAGAGCCCGCGGCGCGAGCGGCCCCGCGCGGCGACGGCCTGGACGTCAGGGGCCAGCGTCGGCACGTACCCGGCACCGACGGTCGGCCGCTGGACGGGCCCGGCACCGACAGTGGGCTGCGCGGGCGTCGGTGCGGGCGTCGGTGCGCCGTGCCCCTGCGGTACGAGCCCGGCGGCCACGGCGGTCGGCAGGTCGCGCGGGGCGGCCGAGCCGAGCTCCGCGAGGCCGACGTAGAACGGGCTCCCGGTGAGCGTGGCGGTGACGCGGCAGCGCCGGATGATCTCGGCGGGCTCGGGCCGGTCGGCGGGTTCCTTCGCGGCGCACTCCGTGATGAGTGCCGCCAGAGCGGGCTCCACGCCGTCCACGTCGATGGGCTCGTGGACGGCCCGGTACGACACCGCGTCCATCGGCCCCGAACCGAACGGCGGCCGTCCCGTCGCCGCGTACGCGAGGGTCGCGCCCAGGGCGAACACATCGGCGGCGGCGCCCACTTCATTGCGCATCAGCACTTCGGGCGCGGTGAAACCGGGGGTGCCGGGGGCGACTCCGGTGCGGGTCAGGGCGGTGTGCTCGGCGCCGCGCGCGATACCGAAGTCGATGAGCTGCGGGCCCCGCTCCGACAGGATGATGTTCTGCGGCTTGAGGTCGCGATGCGTGACCCCGTACGCGTGCACACTGGCCAGCGCCTCCGCCAGGGCGGCGAAGAGACCCTGGCAGGCCTCGGCGGGGAACGCGCCCCGCCCCGCCACCGCCCCGCTCAACGTCGGCCCCGCCACGTACTCCGTGGCCAGCCAGAGCGGCACCGTGTCCAGGGACGCGTCGATCAGGTTCGCCGTGTACGCGCTGCGCACCGCGCGTACCGTCTCCGCCTCCCGGCGGAAGCGGGCCAGCGCCTCCGGGTGCTCGATGATCTCGTCCCTGATGACCTTGAGGGCGACGAGCAGGCCACCCGGCGAACGGCCGAGGTACACCTGCCCCATGCCGCCCGCGCCAAGGCGGGCGAGAAGGGTGTGAGCACCTATGTGTGCCGGGTCCTGAGGCTTGAGCGCGTCCACCGGCGCAAGGCTTCCACACCTGGTCCGGCCTGCGGCGACCGGTTGCCCAGTTGTGATCAACTCCGGACATGGACAGGGGTTCGGGGCGCGGGCCGGGCACGGGTACGTCAACCGCCGCTCCTGCTCGTCCAGTTGAGGCGTACGGGTCGGCCGTGCAGGGTCGTTCCCGCAGAGGGCGCGCGAGCCGCCCCGCCCCTCTCACCCGGGCCCCTCACCCGGGCCTTTCACCCGGGCTCCGGCAGCTCCGCCGGCACCAGCGCGCCCCGCTCCACGAGCCGCGTCACCTCCGGCATGGCCGCCTCCGCGAGCCGCTCGGGATCGGCGCCCTCGGCCTCCGCGATCCGGGTCAACTGCTCGCCGAGCGTGGCCTCCCGGCCCGCCCCGCCGAGCAGGGCGACCGCGAGCGGCGTGACTCTCTCGCTCCAGTTCAGGCCGTCCCCCGGCACCTTCAGGACCTGCCGGGTCAGCTCCCAGCCGGTGCCGCCGCGCTGGTCGGCCTGCTGCCACAGGGTCAGGCCCTGGCCCGGTACGTACCGGGCGGCGAGCGGGTCGTGCGCGCGCAGCCAGTCCCGGCGGGTGAACCACCCGGCGACCTGCGCCCCGGTCAACTCGCCCGCTTCCGGCGAGAGTTCCTCGACCCGTACCAGGGTGTTCCGGTGCCCGGAGCGGCGCACGACGACGGTGCCCGCGCCGATCGCCTCGATCTTCTGCGTCTCGAACCAGCGCAGCCACGCCTCGCGCTGCCCGAGCGCCTCCTCGCCGCCGGAGAGCTCCAGCCACTGGTCGACGTAGGGCACGACCCCGGTGACGGACCGCTGCACGATCCACGCGTCGAGCCCGGCGCCCTGCGGGATCCACCCGCCGACCCGCTCGCGCCAGTCCTCCCCGGCCCGGTGCACCCAGTGCGCCCGGAACTGCAGATGCCCGCCCTCGGTCAGCAACTCCCCGGCCGACCCGGCGAGTTCCGCGCACAGCGCGTCCCCCGGCCGCCCGGAGTCCCGGTGCTCGCTGTGCACGGTGCCGGGGCCCACCGCGTACGGCGGGTTGCTCACCACCAGGTCGAAGCGGCGCCCGGCGACCGGCTGGGCCATGTCGCCCTGCAGGATCTCCCAGTCGAACCCGTTGAGCGCGGCCGTGGTCGCCGCGAACCGGGCGGCGCGCGGCGACAGATCGGTCGCGGTCACCCGCTCCGCCTGCCCGCTCAGGTGCAGCGCCTGCACCCCGCCGCCGGTGCCCAGATCGAGGGCCGACGCCACCCGGTGGGTCAGCGTGGCCCGCCGCAGCAGCGTCGCGTCCAGACCGATGGGCGCCACCGCGTCGGCCCGCCGGTCCTGCGGATCGGGCCGCAGGAACGTCGGGAAGTCGGAGATCGCCCACCATTTGTCGTACGGATGGAGATGCACACTGGCGCGCACGGCGCCGTCGCCGGTGGACTCCAGGAGCGGCACGACGGCGGGCTCGACGTCGTCGAGCGGTACCGCGCGGCCGCACATGAAAAGCTGGATGAGGACGGCCAACGGGTCGTCCTTGCCGAGCAGTTGCAGGGTCAGCGTGGGGTCGTAGCGGTTCAGGCCCTGGGCGGCCTCGATCCCGACGCGCGTCACGATGCCCTCCCGCGTGTAGCCGTGGGCCGTCAGGGCGTCCCGCAGGGCGGCGACGGCGGTGGGGGCGATCAGGGGCTGCGTGGTCATCATGGTCGGGTTGTCGGCCGGTGTGCCCGGCGACTGAACCCTTAGGCCATTGGGTTACCGCCAATGGGCGAACCGGATGAAATCGCCTTGCGGGCCCGCGCGTTGGGTCACCTCTGCCCCGTGACCTGGTAGGGCGCCGCGATGGATCTTGTCCGGAGCCGTCCACTCGGCACACCGCCACCGAACTGTCCACAGCCTGTGGACAACGACTGCCGGTGTCGCGCACCGGCTCCCGAACCCCCGGCAAGCCAGGCATTCATGACTCCACGTCACGTAATGCCAGTACCACCCGAAATCCACGGAACGGCTCGCGATATGCGGCCCGCACATGCGCCCGCCCGTCGACGGCACCGCAAAGAAC
>NZ_JAAAHS010000090.1 GCF_009908195.1 Streptomyces boluensis
CCGTCCGGCCGCGCAGCCCCCGCGCGCGGCCGGACCGCTCGCTTCTAGCCGGTGACCGCGCCACCCAAGCGGTGCAGTCGCAGGGCGAGTTGGATCTCCAGGGCTCTGGACGGGCTCTGCCAGTCCTGGCCGAGCAGGTGCCCTATGCGCTCCAGGCGCTGCGCGACCGTATTCACGTGCACATGCAGCCGGTCCTTCGTCCGCACCGGGCTCATACCGCAGTCGAAGTACGCGTCCAGGGTGCGGACCAGGTCGGTGCCGCGCCGCTCGTCGTACCCGACGACATCGCCGATGGTGCGGCCGACGAAGCCCGCTATGTCGCGCCCGTCCGAGAGCAGCAGACCGAGGAAGCCGAAGTCCTCCGCCGCCGCGCCCTGTCCGGAACGCCCCAGGAGCCGCAGCGCGTCCACGCAGCGTCTCGCCTCGCTGTACCCACCCGACACCGCCTCCGGTTCGGCCGCCGGCGCTGTCACCGGACCTGACGCGCCCACCGTGACCGGTTCCCGCACCGCCGAGCCGAGGAGCTTCGCCACTTCCTGCGCCAACTCGGCGGCGGAGGCGGTCTCTTGAGCCGGAAGGGCCGCCGCAGGGGCCGGATGGGCCGCACCGGCCGGGAGGGTCGCCGGGACCGGGAGGAGCAGGACCGTGCCGCCGTCGCGCTCCGCGGCCAGGCCGTGCCGGGTGGCGGCCAGGTGGGAGGCCGCCGCCCAGAGCCTGCCGCGGGCCGCGCCCTCGCCGTCACCGGACGCGGTGTCGGGGGCCAGGTGCGCGGCGAGCACCACGTGCGGGGCGTCGAGGTCGGCGTGCAGCCGGGCCGCACGCTCGCGGAGCAGGCGCGGGTCGCGGTCGCGGGCGTCGAGCAGGTCGTCGAGGAGTTCACCCCGCACGCGCCGCTCCGCCTCGCCCGCCGACCGTCGGGCGAGCAGCAGCAACGAGGTCACCATCGCGGCCCGCTCCAGGGTGCGTTGGTCGACCGGGTCGAGTCCGGGGTGGCCGCGCATGACGAGCGCGCCGAGCAGCTCACCGCCGGCCGCGACCGCGGCGATCCAGTCCTCGCCGTGCGGCACGGCATGACCGTCGGCCCTCGACCGCTCCACCGCCCGTGCCGGTGCTGCCGTACTTCCCATGAACTCGGCCGTGCCGTCCATGAACTCGACGGTGCCGTCCAGGACTTCGGACACGGCGGCCGCCACGTCCTGCACCCCGCCGCCGCGCAGCACCAGCTGGGCCAGCCGGTCGTGCACGTCGGAGGCGCGCTCGATGACGCCGCTGCGGTCCCGGATGATGTCGCTCGCGTGCTCCAGGTCGGCGAGGGCGGAGCGGGTCTCGGCAAGCAGGTTCGCCGAGTCGATGGCCGCCGCCGCGAGCGCGGCGAGGGAGCGGACCAGGGCGATCTGCTCCCGCTCGAAGACCCGGGCCCTGCGGTCGGCGGCGAACAGCACGCCGATCACCTCGGTGCCGAGCAGCAGCGGCACCCCGAGGATCGCGACCAGGCCCTCGTCCCGCACGGCCGTGTCGATGGACTGGGTGTGGTGGAAGCGCTCGTCCCGGAAGTAGTCATCGGTCACATACGGCCGGGCGGTCTGGGCGACGAGGCCGCCGAGCCCCTCGCCCATGCCGAGCCGCACCTGCTGGAACCGTGCCGAGACCGACCCTTCAGTGACCCTCATGTATGTCTCGGCCGCCACCGGGTCGTTCAGGGACAGGTACGCCACATCCGTGCCGAGCAGGGAACGCGCCCGGTGCACGATGGCCTGGAGCACCTGGTCCAGGTCCCGCAGCCCCGCCAGGTCGTGGGCGGTCTCGAACAGGGCCGACAGCTCGGCCTCCCGGCGTCTGCGGCCCTCCAGCTCGGTCCGCACCCGCAGTGCGAGCAGCTTGGCGTGCTCGAGCACCGCGATCCGCTCCGCGGGCGCGGCCTCGGCGCGGGCGCGCCGCACCGGCTGTTCGTACGCCTCCGCGTCCGCGTCCCGGGCGAGGAGCTCCAGGAAAGGGGCCTCCGCGCTCTCGGCGGTCGGCAGGTGATCGATGGACATGAGGACAGCATGACCGACAGCACCGACTTCACCGCCAGGCCTGTGGATAACTCCTCCCCCCGCTGCCGCAGGCGTCAGTGCGCCGTCCAGCCGCCGTCGAGGACCATCGACGTGCCGGTGATGAACGAGGCGTGCGGGGCGCACAGGTAGGCCACCGCCTCGGCCACCTCCTCCGGTTCGATCAGCCGCTTCACCGCGCTGTCGCGCAGCAGCACGTCCCGTATCACCTGTTCCTCCGGGATGCCGTGGGCCGCCGCCTGGTCGGCGATCTGCTGCTCGACCAGCGGGGTGCGGACGTAACCGGGGTTCACACAGTTCGACGTCACACCGTGCGGGGCGCCTTCGAGCGCCGCGGTCTTCGACAGGCCTTCGAGGCCGTGCTTCGCCGCGACGTACGCGGACTTGAACGGTGAGGCGCGCAGCCCGTGCACGGAGGACACGTTGACGACCCGGCCCCAGCCCTGCGCGTACATGTGCGGCAGGGCGCCCCTGAGCAGCCGGAACGGCGCTTCGAGCATCACCGTGAGCACCGTGTGGAACACCTCGGGCGGGAACTCCTCGA
The DNA here is from genome assembly GCF_009908195.1 of Streptomyces boluensis. Lineage (GTDB taxonomy): Bacteria > Actinomycetota > Actinomycetes > Streptomycetales > Streptomycetaceae > Streptomyces > Streptomyces boluensis. The sequence continues at coordinate 2,599 of NZ_JAAAHS010000090.1, forward strand.
TGGGGCGCACCAGTTGGAGTCCGGCGTTGTTGACCAGGATGTCGCTGCCCGCGGCGGCGCGCTCGGCGGCGTCGAGGTCCGTGAGGTCGAGGGCGTGAGCCTCGATCGCGCCCGCGCTGTCCGCGGCCTCGTCGGCGAGGGTGCGAAGCCCGTCGGCGTTCCGGTCGACCGCCCTGACCTCGGCACCCGCCGCGGCGAGACGCAGCGCGCACGCGCGGCCGATGCCCGAAGCGGCGCCGGTGACGAGGGCGGTGCGCCCGGTCAGGTCGACGGAGCGGCGGGGGCCGTCGGACGCGTCGGCGGAGGGCCCGCCGAGCGGAGGAGTAGTCGCGTCGGAGGTGGCGCGGGTCAAGGGAGAGGCGGTCATGCGGGAACCCTAGGCAGCCACCAGGACGGCCCCCATGTGGTCGGAACCCACACTTCGGGGCCGTGCACTGGGCTCCAACCACGTGCGCCCAACCATGCGCGTGCGCCTACGTGCGTCCAACCATGTGCGTGCGCCACGTGCGTCCACCCAGGGCGAGCCCTTCCACTTTCAACGTATAGCGCGGCGGGGGGCTTGCGGCAAGGCCCGGGTCAGGGCGCAGAATCGTCGGCCACCGCCCCGACCTGCGGAAACGGAGCGGGCTAGCGAGCGGGCCACAGAGCGGGCCACCGAGTGGAGGCAGCACGATGATCGAGCAGTACGTACGGGACCTGCGCGCGCCCGGCGAGGCGCGGGTCGAGGTCGTCGGGGGCAAGGGCGCGCACCTGGGCGGGCTTTCGCGGATCGACGGCGTCCGCGTACCGGCGGGCTTCTGTGTGACGACGGACGCGTTCCGACGGATCGTGGCAGCGGCGCCCGCGCTCGACGACCTGCTCGACCGGCTGTCGCGGCTGGACCCGGAGGACCTGGAAAGCCGGGAGAGCCAAGGAGACAGGGAGGCGGTCCGTGCGTTGAGTGCGGAGATCCGCCGGACCATCGAAGGGGTCGCTCTCCCGGACGAGTGCGCGGCAGCGGTCACCGGCGCGCTCGCCCGGTACGGCGAGGAGGCCGCGTACGCCGTGCGGTCCAGCGCGACGGCGGAGGACCTGCCGACCGCGTCGTTCGCCGGTCAGCAGGACACGTACCTGAACGTCGTGGGGCCGGCGGAGGTCCTGCGGCACATCAGCCTGTGCTGGGCCTCGCTGTTCACCGAGCGGGCCGTGATCTACCGCCTGCGGAACGGCATCGACCACCGTGCGGTGCACATGGCTGTGGTCGTGCAGCGGATGGTCTTCCCGCAGGCGGCGGGCATCCTGTTCACCGCAGACCCGGTCACCGGCAACCGGAAGGTCGCCACCGTCGACGCCGGATTCGGCCTCGGCGAGGCCCTGGTCTCCGGTGTGGTGAACCCGGACGTGTTCAAGGTGCGCGGCGGCGAGGTCGTCGCGCGGACGATCGCCGCCAAACAGCGCGCCGTTCACGCCCTTCCGGGCGGTGGTACGCGGGAGGTGGCGGTCGATGCGGAGCGACAGGAGCAGCCATCCCTGACGGACGCGCAGGCCGTGCGGCTCGTACGGCTCGGGCGACGGATCGAAGCGCACTTCGGCTGCCCGCAGGACATCGAATGGTGCCTGGTCGACGGCGAGTTCGAGTTCGTGCAGAGCCGACCGATCACGACGCTGTTCCCCGTACCAAAGACCGGTGAGGAGCCGCATGACGAGGCGCATGACGGGGCGCAACGCGAGGAGAATCGCGTCTATCTCTCCGTCGGCCATCAGCAGATGATGACCGACCCCATGAAGCCCTTGGGGCTGTCCGTATGGCAGTTGACGGCCATGGCGCCGATGTACGAGGCGGGCGGGCGGCTGTGGGTCGATGCCACCCGGCGCCTGGCCTCGCCCGCGAGCCGTGCCGCGCTCCTGGACCTCGTGGGGAGGGGCGATCCGCTGATCAGGGACGCCCTGGAGACCGTCCTCGACCGCGACGACTTCCTCCCTTCACTGCCGGACCCGGAACCCGGCAGTCCACCCGCCCGGACCGCGCCCGGCCCGATTCCGACCGAGCCGATCCCGGCCGACCCGGCGCTCGTCGCGGAGTTGATCGCGCACAGCCGGGCGTCCGTGGCCACCCTTGAGCGGGACATCCGGTCCAAGAGCGGACCGGCACTCTTCGCATTCCTCCTCGACGCGTTCGAGGAGCACAAGCGCGTCCTCGGCGATCCGCGGAGCATGCGGGCGGTCATGGCGGGGATGGAGGCCACGTGGTGGCTCAACGACAAGCTGTGGGAGTGGCTGGGTGAGAAGAACGCGGCGGACACGCTCACGCTGTCCGCGCCCGACAACGTCACCTCCGAGATGGGCCTCGCGCTGCTCGATGTCGCGGACGTGATCCGCCCGTGTCCGGAGGTCGTGTCGTTTCTTCGGACGGTGGGGGCGGACGCGGAGCCGGATTTCCTCGACCGGCTGGCGAAGGTCCCCGGCGGGAGCGCGGCGCGGGACGCCATCGACGGCTACCTCGACCGGTACGGCATGCGCTGCGTCGGCGAGATCGACCTCACGCGGCCCCGGTGGCGGGAACGCCCCGGCACGCTCGTACCCGTGATCCTCGACCACGTCAGGAACTTCCAACCGGGCGCGGCCGAGCGGCGGTTCGAGGAGGGGCGGCGAAAGGCGCGGCAGAAGGAACTGGACGTACTGGCACGCTTGCAGGCGCTGCCGGACGGGGAGCTGAAGGCCGACGAGGCGCGGCGGATGATCGAGCGGGTCCGCACGTTCATCGGGTACCGGGAGTACCCGAAGTACGGCATCGTCAGCCGCTACTTCGTGTACAAGCGGGCCCTGTCGGCGGAGGCCGAGCGTCTCGTGCGGGCCGGTGTGCTGGGCGCGCGGGAGGACGCCCACTACCTCACCTTCCAGGAACTCCACGACGCGGTGCGCTCGCACCAGGTGGACGGCGGGCTGATCGAGGAGCGCAAGCGGGCGTTCCGTGCGTACCGCGCGCTCACCCCGCCCCGGGTGCTCACCTCGGACGGTGAGGCCGTCAGCGGGGCGTACCGGCGCGACGACGTGCCGGACGGTGCGCTGACCGGACTGCCGGTCTCCGCGGGCACCGTCGAGGGACGGGCCCGCGTCGTCCTCGACATGGCGGACGCCGATCTCGACGCGGGCGACATCCTCGTCACGCCCTTCACGGACCCGAGTTGGTCGCCGCTGTTCGTCGGCATCGCGGGCCTGGTGACGGAGGTCGGCGGCCTGATGACGCACGGCGCGGTGATCGCCCGGGAGTACGGGCTCCCGGCCGTCGTGGGCGTGCGGCAGGCCACCCGCCTGATCCGGGACGGGCAGCGGATCCGCGTGCACGGAACGGCCGGGTACGTCGAGCTCCTGCCGTGAGGGCCCGTGAGGGTGCTTCCGCAAAGGCCGCCTCAGAGACTGTCGCCGCGCAGCACCGCCTCCGCTCCCCCGTCGGCGAACACGACCTGGCCGGTGACCACGGTGTTCTCCTCGGAGGTCAACCAGGCGATCAGCGGGGCCAGTTGGTCCGGTTCCGTGTGGCCGTGCAGCGGCATCGGCACGCTCCGCTCGACCAGCACCCGCATCTCCGGGTCGTCCAGGAGGGGCCGGGTCATGGGCGTACGGACGACTCCGGGGCCGACCGCGTTGAGGGCGATGCCCGCGCCCGCCCAGTCATCGGTGATCGCCGTACGCCGCACCCAACGGGAGACCGAGGCCTTCGACGACGAGTACACGAGGTGCCCTTCCCCACGGTCAACGGCGGCCTGGGAGGCGGCGACCGCCGCGTCCTCGTCGCCCGCGAGGGAGGCCGCCACGATGGCGTCGTCGGTCGGGTGGACGGCGTCGACCGAGCCGACGACGAGGGCACGCGGCGCGGTGCCGTTCGCGAGGAGCGGGCGCAGCCCGTCGAGGGTGGCGACGGCGCCGAAGTGGTTGACCTTGACGGTGACGGCCTCGAAGGCCGCGATGCCCGCGCAGGCGATCACCACGTCGAGCCGGCCGCCGGTCAACTCACGGGCCCGCTCGACGAGTTGGGTCCGGCCTTCCGGGGTCGACAGGTCGGCGGTGATGTCGCCGTCCTTGAGGTCGGACCCGATCACGGTGTGTCCACGGCCGCGCAGCAGCTCAGCGGTGGCGAGGCCGATGCCGGAGGCGGCTCCGGTGACGAGACAGGTACGGGGCATGAGTGGTTGCTCCTGTTCTCAATCGATTTGAGGTTGAGGTTGAGGTTGAGGTTGCGGGTGCGGTCCTGGTCACGCCTCCCGCGCGCCCGTCGCGTCCCGCGCGCCCGCGATGTGGTTGACCGCGATCCAGCTGAACGTCATCGCGGGGCCGATGGTGGCACCCGGCCCCGGATACGTCTCCCCCATCACCGCGGCCGACACGTTGCCCGAGGCGTACAGGCCGTCGATCGGTGTGCCGTCCTCGCGCAGCACGCGGGCCGTGGCGTCGGTGACCGGGCCGCCCTTGGTGCCGATGTCGCCGGGCTGGAGCGGGACCGCGTAGAACGGGCCCTTCTCCAGGGGCGCCAGGTTGGGGTTGGTGAGGGTCGGGTCGCCGTAGTAGCGGTCGTACGCGCTGTCGCCGCGGTGGAAGTCCTCGTCGCGGCCGGCGCGGGCGAAGCCGTTGAAACGCTCGATGGTCGCCCGCAGCCGGGCCACGGGCAGCTCCGTGCGCACCGCGAGCTCGTCCAGGGTGTCGGCCTTCTTCACGAAGCCGCTGTCGGTCCACGCCTTGGGGAACGGCTGGCCGGGGAAAAGGCCGGTGATCATGTAGCGGGACTTGGCGGCCGCGTCGAGGATCAGCCAGGACGGGACGGTGGACGCGTCGGGCAGGTCGTTGGCGTACATCGCGTCGACGAACTCGTGGTACGGGCAGGCCTCGTTGGTGAAGCGCTCGCCCGCCTGGTTCACGATGACCATGCCGGGGATGCCTCGGTCCGCGACCAGGAAGAACGGCTTGGCGCCCGGTGCGACGACCATCGGGCCGCCCCACACCTTGTCCATGAGGTCGGTCGCGGCGCCCGCCTCCACAGCCAGTTCGAGGCCGTCGCCGGTCTGCCCCTCGGCGGCCGCGCTCCACGCGGTGGAGGTGGGCGACGGCAGGTGCTTCTCGCGCAGCTCCCGGTTGTGGGAGAAGCCTCCCGAGGCGAGGACGACGCCACCGGTCGCGCGTACGGCGATCTCCTCACCGTTCCGGTCGATCCGTACGCCGGTGATCCGCTCCCCCTCCGTCACCAGGCCGGTGACGGGCGCGGACAGCCACAGGTCGCCGCCGAGCCGCTCCAGCGAGTACCGCATACGGGCGACAAGCGCCTCGCCGAGCGAGAGCATGCGCTTGCCCGTCGCGAGGTTCTTCACCGCGCGCAGGCCGACCTTGAGCGAGGTGCGGCGGCCCTTCCAGGTGCGGCCCACCATGTTGAGGTGGCGGAAGTCGCGGGTGGTGATGGTGAGTCCGTACGTGGGCAGGCCTGCCCGGCGCAGCCCGGACCGCTGGGCGGGTCCGAGCCGCTTGAGGTCGAACATCTCCGGCTCGATGGAGCGCCCCTGCGGGAGGCCGCCGGGACGCTCCGGGTAGTAGTCGGAGTAGTCCGGCACGTACACGAACCGGACGTCCGTCTTGTCGTGGAACTCCCGCAGCATGGCGGGCCCTTGGGCGAGGTAGGCGTCCTTGCGCTCGGCCGGGACGCGGTCGCCGACGGTGGCGTCGAGGTAGGCGCGGGCCTGCTCGGGGGTGTCGCCAAGACCGGCCGCGGCGTGGTGCAGGTTGTCCGGGATCCACACGCCGCCGCCGGACAGTGCGGTGGAGCCGCCGTAGCGGTCGGTCTTCTCGACCACGAGCGCGGTCAGTCCGCGCAGCCGGGCGGTGAGCGCCGCGGCCATCCCGGCGGCGCCGGACCCGACCACCACCACGTCGTACGTGTGGTCCCAGGGCTCTTTCATCGGGTTCTCCCTAGCGGGTGACGAGCTAGTGCGTGGTGACGGCTAGCGGGTGGTGACGAGTTGTCGGGTCGGGACGGGCTAGCGGGTGGTGACGAGGGCGTGGTCGAGTACGGGCGCGTCGTCGCGGTCCGCCGCGGTGGCGCGCAGCAGGTGGCTGCGGCCTGCGGGGTCCGACCACACGTGTACGCGCAGCGTCTCGCCGGGGTGGAAGGTGCCCGCGAAGCGGGTGCGGCAGCCGGTGACGGCCCCCGCGTCGCCGTCCAGGAAGCGGTCGGCGACAGCCTTGACGGCCATGCCGAAGGTGCACAGGCCGTGCAGGATCGGCCGGTCGTGACCGGCCGCGCGGGCGGTGGCCGGGTCGGCGTGCAGGGGGTTCCAGTCCCCGGTAAGGCGGTAGAGCAGCGCCTGCTGCGGGAGGGTCGGCAGTTCCAGTACGACATCGGGGGCGCGGTCCGGTACGGGGGTGCGCCCGGAGGGGCCGCGTTCGCCGCCGAAGCCGCCCTCGCCGTGCACGAAGATCTGGTTGCGCTGGGTGAGCAGCGGCTCCTCGTCCTCGCCGACGAGGGTGGACTCCTGCACGATCACGGCCGCCTTGCCCTTGTCGTACACGTCGGTGACGCTGGTGATCGCGGTCGCCTTCGCCGCGGCCGGCAGCGGCCGGTACACGGTGACCTCCTGGCCGCCGTGCAGGGCCTGCGCGAGGTCGATGTCCGCGCCCGCCTGGTCGAAGACCTGGAAGCCGACGCCCGCGGCCACCACCCCGAAAAGCGGCAGGACCTGAAGCCCTTGCGGGTGCCGTTCGTAGACGTAGCGCAGCTCGGCCGGGTCGGTCTCGGGTACGCCCGCGCCGAGCGCCAGGTGGTAGAGGCGCACGTCGCGGTCGTCCCACGTGACCTCGGTGCGGACGGGCGGCGCCGAGGTGAGTTTCTCCACGTCGAGGGGCATCAGAAGGCCCCCACGGCGTAGCGGCTGCGGAAGTAGAGCAGCGGTCGGCCGTCCTCGCGGGCGTCGAGGGCCACCACCTCGGCGGTGGCCAGGTAGTGGTCGCCGGCCTCGTGCACGGCACGCAGCTCGCACTCGACGGCGGCCAGCGCGCCCTCGATGCGCACCGTCCCGTACTCACTTACGGTCCAGGGGACGTTCGCGAACTTGTCGGGGCCGCTGCGGCCCAACGCGCTGCAGATCTCCTGCTGTTCGGCGGCGAGGATGTTCACGCAGAACCGGCCCGCCCGCTCGATCCGCGGCCAGCTGCTCGACGTACGCCCGACGGCCAGCATGACGAGCGGCGGGTCGAGGGACAGTGAGGCGAAGGACTGGCAGGCGAAGCCGACCGGTTCCTCGCCGTCGAGTCCCGCGACGACCGTGATGCCGCTGGCGAAGCGGCCGAGCACGTCCCGGAAGGCGCCGGGGTCGATCAGCCGTTCCACTGGTGGCCCCAGAAGCTGTCGGCGGTGATCTCCTTGGCGACCCAGGTGGCGCGGTCGACGATCAGCCCGTCCCAGCCGTACTCGACCTGGAAGCCGCCCGGCGCCTGCGCGTAGAAGGAGACCATGCGGTCGTTGGTGTGCCGGCCCAGGCTGGAGGCGATCGGGATGCCCGCCGCGTTCATGCGGTCGAGGCCGCGGCCCACGTCGTCGAGGGTCTCCAGCTCGACCATGAAGTGCACGATGCCTGGCGGCAGCGCGCCCGGGTACAGGCCGAGGCTGTGGTGGCGGCTGTTGGGGCTGAGAAAGTGCATCCAGTGGAAGTCCCGCTGCTCGGTGGCGGTCGGCACGGCCTGCGGCGGCAGCTTCATCGAGTCGCGCAACTGGAGGCCGAGCAGGTTCTCGTAGAAGTCGAGGGCGGCCTCGATGTCCGGCACGGGCAGCACGACATGGCCGAGGCCCAGGTCGTCGCCGGTGACGAAGCGATTGCCATAGGGGGTGCCCAGCGCGGAGTGGTCCTGCGCCTGGCCCCAGTAGATCTCAAGCGGGTTGCCGCCCGGGTCGGTGACGTGGAGGAGGCCACGGACGCGGCGCTCGGTGAGTTCGTCGGCGTCGGCGGCCTTGACGGCCACACCCGCGGCTGAGAGTTCCCGGGCGACCTCGCCGAGCGCGGCGGCGTTCGCCACCTCCCAACCGGCCGCGAGCAGCCGGTCGTTGGCGCCCGCCTGGATGGTGATGCGGTACGCCCGGTCGTCCATGCGCAGGCAGAGCGTGTCCTCGGTGGAACCCGACGCCTCGACCATGCCGAGGATGTCGAGCGTGTACGTGCGCCACTCGTCCAACTTCGTGGTCTCCAGGCGCAGATAGCCGAGCGAGCGAATATCCATGAGGGTTCTCCTTGAGTACGTACGGGGGTGCGGCGAGGCGATGCGCGGCAAAGGCCGGGCCTCGGCGGATCAGTGCGAGAAGAAGTCCACTGCAAGCCGGTTGAACTCGTCGGCCTGCTCGGTCTGCGCCCAGTGCCCGCAGTGCGGGAAGACGTGCAGCCGGGCGTCCGGGATGGTCTTCAGGGCGACCAGGGCGCCGTCGAGCGGGTTGACCCGGTCCTCCCGGCCCCAGGTGAGCAGCACGGGATGGGTGATGCGGTGGGCCTCGCGCCACAGCATCCAGTCCTGCTGCCAGGCGGGATTGGCGAAGGCCGCGCCCATCCGGGCGTTGCCGAGCCGGGTCTCGGGGTCGGTGGCGGACGCCCAGCGCTCCTCGACGAGTTCGTCGGTGACGATGGACTGGTCGTACGCCATGACACCGAGGAAGGCGCGCAGTTGGTCCTTGGTCGGCTCGGGGGCGCCGCTGAACTCGAAGAGGCGCTTGATGCCCTCGGTCGGGTCCGGGGCGAACAGGTTGAGGGACACCCCGCCGGGCCCCATCAGGAGGAGCTTGCCGACCTTGCCGGGGTGGTTCAGGGCCATGCGTACGGCGGTGCCGCCGCCGAGCGAGTTGCCGATGAAGTGGGCCTGCGCGACGCCCAGTTCGTCCATGAGGGCGGCCACGGCGTCCGCGCTGTAGCTGAAGTAGTCCTTGTCGAGCTCCGGCTTGTCCGAGCGGCCGAAGCAGACCTGGTCGACGAGGAGGGTACGGAAGTGCTCGGCGAAGACCGGCAGGTTGCGGCCGAAGTTGGACCAGCCGGAGGCGCCGGGGCCGCCGCCGTGCAGCATGATCACGACGGGTGCGTCGGGCCGGTCGGCGGGTCCGGCCTCGTGGTAGTGCAGGGTGAGGCCGCCGGTCTTGGCGGTACGCGAGGTCGACTCGTAGTCGAGAGCGTTCACCTGAGTCACCTGAGTCACCTGGGCCCCCATCAGAGCATCGTGTCCTGGATCTCGAGGTCGAGAGCGGCCTGGCCGTAGACGAGCAGGGCGCGCTCGGGGTCGTTGGCGGCGTGGCCCCGGCCGGTGTGCACGTCGCGCCAGGCCCGCTGGACCGGGTTGGGCCCGGTGCGCATGGCGTTGCCGCCGGCGTTCTCCATCAGCAGGTCGACGGCGCCGACGGCGCGTTCGGTGGCGAGCACCTGGTCGCGGCGGGTGCGGGCGCGCAGCTCGGTCGGCAGTTCCGCGCCGCGCTCCGCGAGCTCGTACAACTCCCGTATGTTGCGGGTCAGTTGGAGCCAGCACGAGTCGATGTCGCTGCCCGCGCGGGCGATCCGCACCTGCGCGAAGGGGTCCTCGGCGACCTTCTGGCCGTAGGAGACGCGGATGCGTTCGGTCGTGGCGGCCACGTACGACTCGTAGGCGCCCTCGGCGATGCCGACGATCGGTGTGGAGATGGTGGTCGTGAACACGGCCGCGTACGGCAGCCGGTACAGCGGTTCGGGGTTGAGTTCGTGGCCGGGGACGTCCAGGGCGGTGACCGGGCCGAAGCTGAGGGCGCGGTGGTCCGGCACGTAGACGTCCTCGACGACGATGTCGTTGGAGCCGGTGCCGCGCAGGCCCACGGTGTCCCACACGTCGTCGACGCGGTACTCGGTGCGCGGGATCAGGAAGGTGCGCATGTCGACGACGTTGCCCTCGCTGTCCGCGACGAGGCAGCCGAGCAGCACCCACTGGGCGTGGTCGCAGCCCGAGGAGAAGTGCCAGCGCCCGGAGAGCCGGAAGCCGCCGTCGACGGGGGTGGCCTTGCCGGTGGGCGCGTACGAGGAGGCGATGCGGGTCTTGGGGTCCTTGCCCCACACCTCCTGCTGTGCGCGCGGGCCGTACAGGGCGACGTGCCAGGGGTGGACGCCGACGACGGACGCGACCCAGCCGGTGGAGCCGCACGCCTTGGCGATCTCCTTGACGGCGGTGTAGAAGACCAGCGGGTCGGCGGCCTGGCCGCCGAAGGCCTTGGGCTGCAGGAGTTGGAAGAAGCCGGTGTCCTCGAGCTCCTTGATGGAGGTGTCGGGCACACGGCGCTGTGTCTCGGCCTCGGCCGCGCGCTCGCGCAGGCTGGGGACGAGGTCGCGGACCGCTGCCAGGACGTCATCGGCCATGGGACATCCCCTCTCGGGTGGTGGTGGCGAAGTGGGGGGAACGTACGACGTGCCGTTCGGCAGCGAAATGCGCTGCTCCCACTGAGCGGGAAGCAGGCGCCTGTCCGGCGGGGGTGCGCGAGGGGCCGGGGTTGTGTCGACTGCCGTGCGGCGGGGGGAGTTCGCGCCCTGGGGGCGCCTTGGGCTCGCCGCACCCGCGCCGCGCGGCCACCTCCCCTGTATGGAGAACAAGCGCGGCGGCGGCCACCGGGATTCGAGCGCTTGGTCTCGGTGGAGCCGGGCAGGGCTCACGTAGGCAGGGCACGACCGCAATGTGTTGGCCCGTCAGGTGATCGTCCGTGAACACGTTGTGCCGGATTTGATCGCGGCAACTATGGGCGCATGCGTCACGAACGTGCAGTGTCGGACAGTTCCAGTCTCGCGTCTCGCTGGTGGTCGTACGTGCGTACGTTGTCTCGTATGCAGCTTCGGTACGCCTTCAGGTTGTACCCGGATCGGGTCCAACGTGCGGCGTTGGCGCGGGCGTTCGGGTGCGCTCGCGTCGTGTTCAACGACGTTGTACGTGCCCGTCTGGACGCGCGGGCGGCGGGGTTGCCCTTCCCGAAGGCCGGGGAGCTTTCCAGGCGTCTGATCACCGAGGCGAAGCGGAGCGCGGCCCGCTCGTGGCTGGGTGAGGTTTCCGCGGTGGTGCTGCAGCAGTCCCTGCGCGACGCGGAGACGGCCTACCGGAACTTCTTCGCCTCCATCAAAGGCGAGCGCAAGGGGTCCAGAGTGGGGGCGCCGAGGTTCAAGTCCCGCAAGGATGCCCGTCAGTCGATCCGGTTCACTGCCAATGCCCGCTGGTCGGTCACCGGTAGCGGACGGTTGAGCCTGCCGAAGATCGGGGCGGTGAAGGTGAAGTGGTCACGCACCCTGCCCAGCACTCCGACCTCGGTCACCGTGATCAAGGATGCGGCCGGGCGGTACTTCGCCTCGTTCGTCATCGACACCAACCAGGACGCGGATGCCACCCGCATGCCCGACAGCGACCAGAGTGTCGGAATCGATCTGGGGCTTACGCACTTCGCGATCCTCGACAACGGCACAAAGATCGACTCCCCACGCTTCCTGCGCCGCGCGGAGAAGAAGCTGAAGAAGGCCCAGCGGGCCCTGTCCCGCAAACAGAAACGCTCAAAGAACCGCGAGAAGGCCCGCCTGAAAGTCGCCCGCGCCCATGCCCAAGTAGCCGACGCCCGCCGCGAGTTTCACCACCAGCTCTCCACGAAGCTGATCCGCGAGAACCAAGCGATCGCAGTGGAGGACCTGGCGGTGAATGGGCTGGCGCGCACGAGGCTGGCCAAGAGTGTGCACGACGCGGGCTGGGCGCAGTTCGTCGCCATGCTCGTCTACAAGGCCGAACGGTACGGGCGGACCCTGATCAAGATCGGCCGGTTCGAACCCACCAGCCAGACCTGCTCGAACTGCGGCCACCGCGACGGGCCCAAACCCCTCCACGTCCGGGAGTGGACCTGCCCCGCCTGCGGAGCGCTCCTCGACCGGGACATCAACTCCGCACGCAACGTGAAACAGGCCGCCGGACTGGCGGTATCAGCCTGTGGAGCGCCGATAAGACCAGAACCCGTTCTGGCACAGCGCCATGAAGCAGGAAGCCACGGATACCCACCCGAAGTCCGCGCCGCATAAAGGCACGGGCTTCGGGCGGGAAGGCCGGAATCCTCGGGCTTCAGCCCGAGGAGCAAGTCAAGGCGAGCGGGTCACCGTACGAGTCCGGCGGGGCGTTGGTGTGTCAGTGCTGCGTGTGCCGGGCGGCCGCGATGTGGTCGGCGGCGATGTGGCCGAAGACCATGGCGGAGCCGATCGGCACGCCGGGGCCCGGATAGCAGCGGCCGGAGACGGAGGCGGCGGTGTTGCCCGCCGCGTACAGGCCGGGGATCGCTCCGCCGTCCGCCCGCAGCACCCGCGCCTGCGCGTCGGTGCGGACACCGCCCTTGGTCCCGAGGTCACCGAGGACGATCTGCACGGCGTGGTACGGGCCTTCGTCGATCGGTACGAGGCAGGGGTTGGGACCCGTGCCCTGGGCGAAGAAGCGGTCGTACGGGTCCTCGCCGCGCTGGAAGTCCGCGTCGGTCCCGTCGGCGGCGTAACCGTTGAAGGTGCGCACCGTGTCGCGCAGGGCCCCGGCCTCGACGCCGATCCGCTCGGCCAGGCCGTCCAGGGTGTCGGCGGTGCGCCACAGGCCCGCGTCGGTGAACGCGGTGCGGTCGGCGGGGACCACCGTGATGCCGGGCAGTTCGTCCCCGAACCGGCCGTCGAAGATCCACCAGACCGGGTTGTCGTGGGCGGTGCCCGCCTTGGCGCCGAGCATCTGCCGGCCCATCCGGTCGTACGGCAGCGACTCGTTGGCGAAGCGGTGGCCCGAGCCGTCGACGAAGATGCCGCCGTGCAGACCGAGGGTGAAGGCGGCCGAGCCGTCGGGGAAGCGCAGGGAGGGACACCACCAGGCCTGGTCGAGCAGGTCGAGGGCGGCGCCGGCGCTGACGGCGGCGGTGATCGCGTCGCCGGTGTTGGCGCCGGGCGCGCCCATCGTCCAGTCCGCGCCGGGCAACTCCTGCCAGTCGCGGCGGAGTTCGGCGTTGGCCTCGAAGCCACCGGCCGCGAGCAGTACCCCGCCCCGTGCGCGGATACGCAGGGTGCGGCCGTCGTGTTCGGTCTCCACGCCGACGACCGCGCCGTCCTCGGTGATCAGACCGGTGAGGGCGGTGTCGAGCAGGGTGCGGCCGTGGCCGGTGGACTCCAGGGCGAGGAGCAGACGGCCGATGAGCGCGCGGCCGTCGGTGAGGGGGCCGTCGGGCACGGGCAGTCCGAGCCGTTCCGCCCAGGCCGGGGGGCGTACGGCGTCGAGCAGGTGCTGCGGGCCCGCGTCCGCGGGGAGTTCCACGGGGAAGACGGCACGGCCCGCGTCGAAGCGGCCGGGCGCGGCGAAGTAGTCGGGGAAGGGCCGGTACTCGAAGCGGACGTGCGGGCTGTCCTCCAGGAACGCGACGGTCTCCGCGGCGCGGTCGAGGTAGGCGTCCTGTACCCGCTGGTCGGTGGCGTCGCCGACGACCGCGCGGAAGTAGGCGCGGGCCAGGTCGGCGGAGTCCTCGACGCCGTCGCGTGCCTGTACGTGGTTGCCCGGCAGCCACAGTCCCGCTCCGGCGTAGGCGGTGGTGCCGCCGAAGTAGCCGGTCTTCTCGATGACCAGGGTGTCGAGGCCGCGGACGGCCGCGCCGTACGCACCGGTCAGCGCGCCTGCGCCGGAGCCCACGACCAGGACGTCGCACTCCTGGTCCCATGTGTTCTGCGTGTTCGCCATCTCGACCCTTCGAAGCGGTGGGCGGGGGGCGACCGAGTATCGGCCCACGCGCGAAGGGGTGGCCATCGCGGGATCCCGTTGGGTGGGAACTCCGCGCGCGGCGAAGAGAATTGCGGGCAGCCGGGCGGCTCACACCATCGTGTCGTGGACCTCGACCCCGAGCACGTGCTGGCCGAAGAGGGTGAGGGCCCGCTCCACGTCGTTGGCGGCCTGGCGGCGGCCGGTGTGCACATCACGCCAGGCCCGCTGGAGTACGTCGCCGCCCTGGCCCATGACGCCGCCACCGGCGTTGCCCACCAGGAGGTCGACCGCGATGGCCGCGCGTTCGGTGGCCATCACCTGGTCCCTGCGGGCGCGGGCGCGCTGGTCCATCGACACGCCTTCGCCGCGCCTGACGGTCGCGTACATGTCGGCCATGTTGTGCGCCAACTGCAGCCGCGCGGCGTCGATCTCGCTGGCCGCGCGGGCGGTACGTACCTGCGCGAACGGGTCCTCGGCGGCCTGCTGCCCGCCCGCCGAGCGGAAGCGCTGCCGGGCCGCGGCGAGGTGTTCCTCGTACGCGCCCTGGGCGATGCCGACGATCGACGTGGAGATGGTGGTGGTGAACAGCGCGGCGTACGGCAGGCGGTACAGCGGGTCCGGGTGGGCCTCGTGTCCGGGGCAGGCGAGCGCGGTCACCGGCGCGTAGCCGAGGGAGCGGTGCTCGGGGATGAACGCGTCGTCGACGACGATGTCGTTGGAGCCGGTGCCGCGCAGTCCGACGGTGTCCCACACGTCGTCGACGGTGTACGCGGAGTGCGGCAGCAGGAAGGTGCGCATGTCGACGGGCCTGCCGTCGCCGTCGGTCACGAGGCCGCCGAGCAGGGCCCACTGGGCGTGGTCGCAGCCGGAGGAGAAGTGCCAGCGCCCGGAGATCCGGAAGCCGCCGGTCACCCGGGTCACGGTGCCGGTGGGCGCGTAGGACGAGCAGATCAGGGCCGAGTTGTCGGCGCCGGCGCCCCAGACCTCGTCCTGGGCCCGCGCGTCGAAGAGGGCCAGGTGCCAGGGGGTCAGGGCGAGGACGGAGGCGGCCCAGCCGGTCGAGCCGCACGCCTTGGCGATCTCCTCGACCACGGTGTGGAAGGTGTCCGGGTCGGCGGCGAGCCCGCCGTACGCCCGTGGCTGGAGCAGCCGGAAGAAGCCGGACCCGGCGAGCTCTTTGACGGTGGAGTCGGGCAGGCGGCGGCACGCTTCCGCTTCGCCGGCCCGCTCGCGCAGGGCGGGGACGAGCGCGCGGACCGCGGTGAGGACGTCGCCGGTGTGCATGCGGGGGCCTCGCAGATCCTCTGGTCCTCATGGATGACGCGACGGAAACTACGCGTTACTGTTCCGAAACGGAATACCTCTTCCCAGCCCTTGGAACCCACTGGCAATCTCCACGCAACATCGGAGTAACGGCCGTGGCCAGGGGTTTGTCGGCTGTCCGTAGAGGAGGTGCCGATGACGGCGCACACTGTCGAGGCCGAATGCACGCCGCTCTCCTTGCTGGAGAAGGCGGCGAAGGTACTGAGCACGTTCCGGGGCTCCCAGCCCCGGCTGACTCTGACCGATGTCGTGCAGCGCTCCGGTCTCCCCCGGTCCTCCGCGCACCGCATCCTCGATCAGCTGGTGCAGCTCGGCTGGCTGGAGCGCGAGGGCCGGGACTACCGCCTCGGCATGCGCATGCTGGAACTGGGCGCCCTGGCCTCGCACCACAACCGGCTGCGCCGCGCGGCGCTGCCCCATCTGCACGCGCTGCACGAGGCGACGGGACACCTGGTGCACCTCACGGTCCTCGACGGCGCCGAGGTGCTGTACCTGGAGCGGATCGGCAGGTCGGACGACACCGGGGTGCCGTCCCGTGTGGGTGGCCGGCAGCCCGCGTACTGCACGGCCGCGGGCAAGGCCATCCTGGCGTTCAGTGAGGCGGCGGCGGTCGAGCAGGTGGTCCGCCAGGGGCTGCGGCCGCGGACGCCGCGCACGATCACCCGCCCCGAGTTCCTCCGCAACCAGCTGCGCAAGGTGCGCGAGTCCGGGGTCGCCTTCGACTACGAGGAGGCGTTCCGCGGCGTGTTCTGCGTGGCCGCCCCCCTGCGCGGCGCGGGCCGGGCCATCGCCTCGATCTCGGTGTGCGGCAACGGCGCCCACCGCGACCTGGAGCGGATCGCGCCGATCGTGCTCGGCTGTACGCGGCAGGTGTGGCAGTCGATGTTCGGCCCCGGGCGGCACACCTGGAAGGAGTTCGAGACGGCCGAAGAGGTGTCCGCGCCGAGCGTTCCGCAGCACTCGATGGACAACATGATGGGCTGGCTCCGCTCCAGCGACTGGATGTAGCCACCTCCTGGACAACCTCCTGCCCCCCACAACCTCCTGAGCACCCTCCTGAGCACACCGGGGCGAGCGAAATCCCACTGACCGGGAGCCCTCTCCTGTGCCGCACCGGCCGTCCCTGCCACTCTCCGAACCGCTGTGGTTCAAGGCCGCCCCCACCGAGGGGCGGGGCGGTGAGGAGGACGTGACGGATGAGCGGTGCGCAGACGATCGCCCGGCTCGCGGACTGGGCGGCGCGCAGGTACGGAGACGCGGAAGCCCTCGTCTTCGACGGTGAACGCTGGACGTTCGAGGAGCTGCGCGACTGGGTGGACCGGGTGGCCCGCGCGGTCCTCGCGCAGGGGGTGCGGCCGGGGGACTCGGTCGCCGTGTGGGCGCCGAACAGCGCCCGGTGGGTGGCGGCCGCCCTGGGCGCGATGGCCGCGGGCTGTGTCCTGGTGCCGGTGAACACCCGCTACAAGGCGGCGGAGGCGGCCGACATCCTGCGCCGCTCCCGCGCCCGGCTCCTCTTCACCGAGCACGACTTCCTGGGCACGGACTACCCGGCGCTGCTCGCCGGGTCCGGCGAGCAACTCCCGTTGCTGCGGCGGACGGTGGCGCTGCACGCGGACGGCTGGGAGACGTTCCTCGCGGGTGCGGAACGCATCAGCCCCAAGGAACGGCTCGCCCGTACGGACGCCGTGCGGGCCGGCGATGTCGGCGACATCCTGTTCACCTCGGGGACCACCGGCCGGCCCAAGGGCGTGCCCACCACGCATGAACAGACGCTGCGCGTGTACGACGCGTGGGCCCGTGCGGTCACACTCCAGCGCGGCGACCGCTACCTCCTGGTGAACCCGTTCTTCCACACCTTCGGCTACAAGGCCGGCATCATCGCCTGCCTGCTGCACGGGGCGACGATCGTGCCGGAGCAGGTCTTCGACCCGGCGACCGTGCTCGGCCGGATGCGGGACGAGCGGATCTCCGTCCTGACCGGCGCCCCGACCGTCTTCACCTCACTGATCCAGCACCCCGGACGCGAGGCGTACGACCTCGGCTCGATGCGGATGGCGGGCACGGGCGCCGCGAACATCCCGACCGAACTCATCGAGCGGATACGGGAGTTCATCGGCGCCCGGAACGTGTTCACGGCGTACGGACTGACCGAGGCCACCGGCGTGGTCTCCATCTGCAGGCCGCACGAGTCGCCGCAGACCCTGGCCAGCACCTCCGGCCCTGCCCTCGAAGGCACCGAGCTGCGTATCGACGCCCCGCCCGGCGAGCCCGGCGAGATCCTGACCCGCGGCTACCACGTCATGCACGGCTACCTCGACGACCCGGAGGCCACCGCGGAGGCCGTCGACGCGGACGGCTGGCTGCGCACCGGGGATGTCGGGGTCCTCGACGAGCGCGGGTTCCTGCGGGTCACGGACCGGCTCAAGGACATGCTCGTGGTGGGCGGGTTCAACGTGTACCCGGCGGAGGTCGAGCATGTGCTGCGCGGCCACCCCGCCGTCACGGACGCGGCGGTCGTGGGCGCCCCCGACGAACGGCTCGGGGAGGTCGGCGTCGCCTACTGCGTACCGGCGGACGGGGCCCGGATCGACGCGGCGGAACTGACCGCGTACACGCGTGAGCGGCTCGCCAACTTCAAGGCCCCGCGCGCCTTCCACGCCCTGCCCCGGCTGCCGCACAACGCGGCGGGCAAGGTCGACAAGCACGCGCTGCGCGGCCTGGCCGAGGCCGGGACCCGTGCCGTGGCCGAGGCCAACACCCCCTAGCTGACCCCAGGATGAGGAGAACAGGAACGTGAACGACAACATCACCGAGTCCGTCGACGTCGTGGTCGTCGGTGCGGGCGTGACCGGCCTGTACGCCGTGCACAAGCTGCGCGGTCTGGGGTACCGGGTGCGTGGCTTCGAGCGCGGCGCCGACGTGGGCGGTGTCTGGTACTGGAACCGCTATCCGGGCGCCCGCTGCGACGTGGAGTCCTTGGACTACTCGTACTCCTTCGACGAGGAGCTGCAGCAGGGCTGGGACTGGAGCGAGAAGTACGCCGCCCAGCCGGAGATCATGCGCTACCTGGACCATGTGGCCGACCGCTTCGAGCTGCGCCGCGACTACACCTTCGACACCTCGGTGCTCTCCGCCGAGCTCGACGAGGAGGCGCTGCGCTGGACGGTGCGCACGGACGGGGGCGAGGTGGTCTCCGCACGGTTCTGCGTGTTCGCGGTGGGGTGCCTGTCCAGCGCCCACCGGCCCTCGATTCCGGGCGCCGACACGTTCGCCGGGGACACGTACCACACCGGTGAATGGCCGCACGCGGGCGTCGACTTCAGCGGACTGCGGGTCGGGGTGATCGGCACCGGCTCGTCCGGGATCCAGTCGATCCCGCTGATCGCCGAGCAGGCCACGGAGCTGACGGTGTTCCAGCGCTCCGCGAACTACAGCATCCCGGCCGGGAACAGCCCGATCGACGCGGCGACCCTGCGGGAGCTGAAGGCCGGGTACGCCGAGCGGCGCCGCCTGGCGCGGCTGAGCGGTGGCGGCTCGCCGTTCATGACGCATCCGCGCAAGACGCTCGACGTGAGCGAGGCGGAGCGGCGGGACGCGTTCGAGAAGCGCTGGGAGCTGGGCGGGGTCCTGTACTCCAAGACGTTCCCCGACCAGCTCGTCGACCTGGCCGCCAACGACGAGGCCCGTGACTTCTGGGAGGAGAAGGTCCGCGCCCGCATCGGCGACCCCGCCGTCGCCGACCTGCTCGTCCCCACCGACCATCCCATCGGCACCAAGCGCATCGTGACCGACTCGGACTACTACGAGACGTTCAACCAGGAGCACGTACGCCTCGTCGGTCTCCGCGAGAACCCGATCGAGCGGATGGACGAGCGCGGCGTCCTGCTCGCGGACGGTACGCATGTCGCCCTGGACGCGGTCGTGTTCGCCACCGGCTTCGACGCGATGACCGGCTCCCTCGACCGCGTCGCGATCCGCGGCCGGGGCGGGCGGCTCCTGACGGACGACTGGCGGGCCGGGCCGCGCACCTACCTCGGCCTCGGCACCGACGGCTTCCCGAACCTGTTCAACCTCACCGGTCCCGGCAGCCCCTGCGTCCTGGCCAATGTGATCCTCTGCGCCGAGCAGCACGTCGACTGGCTGGCCGACTGCCTGGGCCATCTCGACGAGCACGGGTACGCGGCGATCGAGGCGAGCGGGCGGGCCGTGGAGGACTGGGTGACCGAGTGCCGCGAGCGCGCGGCCGGCACGTTGATGATGTCGGCGGACTCCTGGTACCTGGGCGCCAACATCCCAGGAAAACCACGGGTGTTCATGCCGTTCGTCGGCGGCTTCGGGGTGTACGGGGAGATCATCGCGGAGGTGGCGGCGTCGGGGTACAAGGGCTTCGACCTGCTGCCCGGCTGAGCCCACCCGGCATGACGCGCGCCCCGCACTCCGGTCGGATTCCGGAGGGCGGGGCGCGCGTTGCTGTGCCCGTTCGTTCAGCCGTTGCCGAACTCCCCGTTCAGCGCCGCGCGCAGGGTGCTGAACGCTCTGTCGCGGGCCTCGGCCGCTTCGGGCAGGGCGCCCGCGGCCATGGTCAGGAAGCCGTGGAACATGCCGTCGCAGCGCCGGAGTTGGACCGGTACGCCCGCGTCCGCGAGGGCCGCCGCGTAGGCCTCGCCCTCGTCCCGCAGCGGGTCGAGCTCCGCCGTGACGATGTGGGCCGGCGGCAGCGAGCCGAGGCCGGTGGCGTGCAGCGGTGCCGCGTACGGGTGTTCCGCGTCCCGGTCCGAAGCCAGGTACTGCCGCCAGTACCAGCGCAGGTGGTCCTCGGTGAGGAAGTAGCCCTGGGCGTTCTCGCGGTGCGAGGGGCGGGACCTGGCGGGGTCGAGCATCGGGTAGTAGAGCGCCTGGAAGACGATCTCCGGGCCGCCGCGGTCGCGGGTGAGCTGGGTGAGGACCGTGGCGAGGTTGGCGCCCGCACTGTCCCCCGCGACGGCGATCCGCCGGTCCGGATACGTCTTCGCCGCCCACAGCAGGGCGGTGAAGGCGTCCTCGGGGGCGGCGGGGAACGGGAACTCCGGGGCGCGCCGGTAGTCCACGGAGACGACGACGGACCCGGTGGCGACGGCCATGGCACGGCAGAAGGCGTCATGGCTGTCGAGGTCGCAGAGGGCGAAGCCGCCGCCGTGCAGGAACACCACGAGCGGCGCGTCCGGTCCGGCGTCCGGGTCGTAGACGCGGACGGGCACTCCGTCGGCGGTCGCGTCCACGACCTGGGCGACAGGTTCGGGGGCGGGG
>NZ_JAAAHS010000091.1 GCF_009908195.1 Streptomyces boluensis
GGGCGGGGGCGCGGCGGGCTTGCGGGCGGTGTCGGCGTCCTGGCCCGCGGAGCACGCGGTGGCTCCGAGGAGGACGGCGGCGAGGGCGACGGCGCCGTGACGGGTGCGGCTGCTGCGCTGGGACATCGGGTGGGCTCCGTGGATCGGGGGTCGGTGACCTCCCGAATCCACATTCGCCCGATACCGTCGTACAAGCCGCAATACCGGCATACGTCCTGACGGCCCATCAAGTCACTTCCAGTGCACGGCATATGGCGGTGCGTCAGCTGTCCTCGCGTACCCCTGCGTCCCGGTGTCCACTCGGGGGCACTCGCCTGTCGTAGTCGGTACGGTCCTGGCCCTGGGCACGCCACGGCCCCGGTACCGTGTGGTGCCCGTGCGGGCGAACCCGTACGGGCACGGCAGCGAGCCGCACCCGGCACGACCCGACGGCGTACCCCGCGACCTGCGGAGAAACCGACGGCCGGGTCAAGCCTCGGCAAAACCCCTTGCTCGCCGCCCCGTCGCGTAATCGGCTGGTCCCCTACGTGCGGCGGTGCGGGCAGGGACGGCCTCGCCGACGCACGGCCCGGAGACACCGGAGGAGACCTGAGGAAGGCGATCAGGATGCCGCACAGAAGCACCAACGGAGCCGACGGCCGGGGCGAACTCACCGTGCCGATGGCCTGGCTCTACGCCGAGTACATCGCCGACGAGCTGCTGCGCACCGGCGAACTCATGCCACCCACGTCCTTCGAGTACCGGGCGGGCCGGGACGCGCTGGCCCTCACGATCTACCTCGCCGACGTGGACGGCGAACTCGCCGGCATCCGGGTCGTCTCCCAACTGGAGACCTGGCTCTCGCTGACCGCGTACGACCGGGCGTGGGAGGTCTGGGTCTGCGAGCGCATGGGCCTCCTGGAGTCCACCGCCCGCGCCACCGGCGGCAAGGACCCCGACCTGGACCTGGCCCGCGCGGCCTGGCGCTGGCTGGAGGAGACCGAACTCCTCGCCCCCGACCTGGACGCGGCCCTCCTCGACCACGGCTTCCTCCCCGACGAGGACGAGGGGCCCCAGGTGTGGACCCCGGCCTGGCAACTGGGGCTGCCTCTGGGGCACTTGGCGATTCATCTGTTCTGAGTCGGGCGCCCGGACGCCGACTCTGAGTCGGGTGCCCGGACGCCGACCGGCCCCACCGGCCGACCCCGCCGCCCGGCCCGAGGGTCCCTCACTTCAGCAAGCGCGACATCCGCCGGTCCGCGAGCGGCTTGCCGCCTGTCTGGCAGGTGGGGCAGTACTGGAGGGACGAGTCGCTGAAGGAGACCTCGCGGATGGTGTCGCCGCAGACCGGGCAGGGGTCGCCGGTGTGGCCGTGGATGTGGAGGCCGGTCTTCTTCTCGGACTTGAGGTGGCCCGCCGCCACGCCGTGGGAGCGGGCCACCGCTTCGGTGAGGGTGGCGCGCAGGGCCTCGTACAGGGTGGTGGTCTCCTGCTCGGTGAGGCTCGCGGCGAGTCT
The DNA here is from genome assembly GCF_009908195.1 of Streptomyces boluensis. Lineage (GTDB taxonomy): Bacteria > Actinomycetota > Actinomycetes > Streptomycetales > Streptomycetaceae > Streptomyces > Streptomyces boluensis. Next base: position 1,496 of record NZ_JAAAHS010000091.1, read on the forward strand.
GAACGGGGACATGCGGGCGGCGTGCAGGATCTCGTCGCTGTAGGCGTTGCCGATGCCGGCGATCAGGCTCTGGTCGCGCAACGCGCCCTTGATCTGGCGGCGTTCACCCGTGAGCAGGTCCGCGAACGCCTGCCGGTCGAAGCCGGGGGCGAGCGGGTCAGGGCCGAGGCGGGCGATGCCGGGTACGTCGGCCGGGTCGTGGACCACGTACACCGCGAGGCGTTTCTGCGTTCCGGCCTCGGTGAGGTCGAAGCCCGCGCCGTCGTCCAGGGCGACGCGCAGCGCGAGCGGGCCCTTGCCGGGGCGGGGCGCGCCGTCCGGGAGGCGGTCCTTCCAGTGCAGCCAGCCCGCGCGGGCGAGATGGGTGACCAGGTGCGGTCCCCCGGCGGTGGCGAGGTCGAGGAACTTGCCGTGCCGGGCGACCAGTTCGACCGTACGGCCTTCGAGTGCGGTCAGCGGCGGGTCGTACGTCTTGAGGACGCTGATCGCGACGGGCAGCACCCGTGCGATGCGGCGGCCGACGAGGTGCGTGTCGAGGAAGTCACGCAGGGCCTCCACCTCGGGCAGTTCCGGCACGGCCGTTCACCTCCGGTCGTCGGTCTCGCGGGTCCGGTCTTCGGTCTCGCGGGCCCCGGCGTCGGTCTCGCGGGTCCGGTCTTCGGTGTCTCGGGTCCAGTCGTCGGTCTCGCGGGCGGGCACGAGGAACTCGCACCAGACGCACTTTCCGCTGCCGCGCGGCTCCACGCCCCAGACGTCGGCGATCCGGTCGACGAGCAGGAGTCCGCGTCCTGACACCCCGGAGTCACCGGCCTCGCGGCGCCTCGGCAGGGCGCTCGACGTGTCCTCCACCTCGACGCGCAGCCGCCGGTCGACGCCGGTCAGGACCCGGAGCGTGACGACGGCGGCGCCGTCGGTGTGCATCAGCGCGTTGGTGATGAGTTCGTCGGCTATGAGCTCGATCTCGTCGGCGCGTTCCCCGGCGCCCCAGGCGCGGACGGCGGCGCGGATCATGTGCCGGGCGCCGGTCAGCGCGTCCGGGTCGCCCGGTCCCACGTGTTCCTTGAGGCGGCCGCCGGAGCGCGGGGCGTCGCTGAGCCGGCGGCGCAGCAACAGCAGCGCCACGTCGTCGGAACCGTCCCGGTCCTCGACCACTTCGCAGAGCCGGTCGGCGAGTTCGCCGAGGTCGAGGGGGCCGGAGCGGATCAGCCGGCTGAGGCGCTGCATGCCGTCGTCGAGGTCGGAGCCCGGCTGCTCGACGAGCCCGTCGGTGCAGAGCAGCAAGGTGTGGCCGGGGTCCAGCTCGAAGGTGGCGACGGGATATTCGAGCTGCCCGAACTCGGCGGACAGGCCCAGCGGAAGGCCGCCGTCCACGGGCACCCGGCGACAGGTCCCGTCGATGCGCCGGACCAGCGGTTCGATGTGCCCGGCACGGACCATCTGCACGACACCGGTGGTGAGGTCGGCCTGCGCGTACAGGCAGGTGGCGAAGCGGTCGGTGTCCAGTTCGTGCAGGAACACCGAGGCGCGGGCCATCACCGTGGCGGGGGTGTGCCCCTCGGCGGCGTAGGCGCGCAGCACGATGCGGAGCTGGCCCATGACGGACGCGGCGTGCGTGTCGTGGCCCTGAACGTCCCCGATGACCGCGCCGACCAGGCCGCCGGGCAGCGGGATCAGGTCGTACCAGTCGCCGCCGATGTCCCGGCCGATCTTCGCCGCGCGGTACCGGACGGCGATGTCGGCGCCGGGCACGGCCGGGATGGTGCGCGGCAGCATGGCCTGCTGGAGACCCTGCGCCAGGTCCTTGTCCTGTTCGTAGAGCATCGCGCGGGCCAGGTTCTGCGCGATGCCGCTGCCGAGGGCGACCAGGAGGTTGCGTTCCTCGGCGGTGAAGCCGGTCTTGTCGCGGTAGAGCAGGCCGAGCGCGCCGATCGGCCTGGCCTGCGCGATCAGCGGCAGATAGACGGCCGAGGTGATCTGCAGGCCCTCGATGTGCGGCCAGAGCAGCGGGTACGAGTCGGCGAAGTCGTCGCGGCTCTCGATGAACCGGGGGGCGAGGGTGCGCACCACCTCGCTCATCGGGTACGGCTCGTCGACGCGCGTGAATCGGGTGCCGGGCACGAAGGCCCCGGCCGGGCCGTCCGCGACCATGTGGATGCGGCCCGCCTCGACCAGGCCCATGACGATGCTGGACGCGCCCAGGTGGGAGAGGCCGTCGTTGTCCTTCAGTACGTCGATGACGTCCTCGACGGTGCGGGCGTAGGAGAGGGCGGCCGTGGCGCCTTCCACGACGCTGGTCTGGCGGCGGGTCTCGGCGTCCCGCAGCATCTGCACCCGGGTGTCGCTGAGCTCCTCGGTGGCGTCCCGGATGACGCCGATGATGCGGCGGGGGCGGCCCGACCCGTCGCGCCGGATGTAGCCCTGGGTGTGCGCCCAGCGCAGGACGCCGTCGCGGCGGCGGATCCGGAAGTACGTGCCGTAGTTCTCGCTGCCGTCCTTGAGTGCCTGCGAGACGACCGCGTCGAGGCGGTTGCCCTCGCCGATCGGCACCCGGTCCGCGAGGCTCGCGGGGTCGCCGTCGTATTCGTCGGAGCGCACGTCGAACAGTTCGTGCGCCCTGGCGTCCATGTGCATCAGGCCGGTGTCGAGGTCCCAGTCGAAGGTGCCCAGCTGGTTGAGGGCGAGGATGCGGTCGGGGCGCACGTCCCCCGGCGGCGACGGAGTGTCGGCCCGTCCGTCGGCCTGCCGGTCACCTCCCTGTTCAGCGGCTCCCTGATCGCTCCGACCAGCGGACCTCTGATCGGCACCCTGATCGACCATGCGCCCCACCTTGTCATCAGTCGGGGGATTTTTCGAGATTTATGGTTTCGGGATCGACGGTTCGGGGCCGTTCCGCGCAGCTCCGTCCGGGACGCACGGCCGGAGCGGAGCTGCGCGGGGCGGGGTGTGGCTGGTCAGCCGTTGAAGGCGCTCGGCGTTGTCGTTGTGGTTGTGGTTGTGGTTGTCGGTGAGACGGACGCCGGGTCCGTTACGGATTCCTGGCTGCCGGTCCCGTCCGGAAGGGTGCCGTTGGTCGGCAGGTCGGTGCTGTCCTCGGGGACCGGGATCTCGTCCGAGCCCGGCGAGGGCTCCTCGCTGCCCGAGGGCGAGCTGCCCTGCTCCTCCGGCGGTGTCGGGCAGCCGGGCGGCAGCGTCGGGTCACGCCCGTCCGGGGGCAGGACCGTCGGGCAGGACTGGCTCGGTGTCGGGCTCGACGAGGTCGGCGTCGGGCTCGAAGAGGTTGGGCTCGGGGACGTGGGGCTCGGAGACGTGGGGCTCGGAGAGGTCGGGCTCGGCGACGTGGGGCTGGGCGACGTCGGGCTGGGCGACGTGTGGCTGGGCGTGGGCTTCGGTGGGGGCACCACCTTGTCCTTGCCCTTGTGGTGGCCGACCGGCCGCTCGATCCAGACGTTGGTGTTGTTGGTGATGTTGACGTTGATGTTGATGATCGTGATGTTGGTGATCACGGTGGGTGCCGGAGTGACCACGACGACCTTCGTCGGCCGGTATCCGCGCCACGGCTTGCCCTGAGGGCTGGGGTTGGCCTTCAGCGCCGCCGGCGGGGTCAGCGGGTTGCCGCAGGAGCAGCGCACGCGCGGCATCCCGCGGTTGTCGACGAGTACGGCCGTACCGGCCTGGAGCACCGACTGGTACGCGGTGGCGTGGCCGTCGCGGAAGCCGTGGTTGGTGACCCGGGTGTCGCCGCGGAGCTGGACCGCGGTCAGTCCGCGCAGGTAGCTCGGCACCCCGTCCTCAGCGATCCCGACGGTGTCCGCGAACGCCTTGGCCTTGGACCGGTTCCCGGTGAGGAAGCGGATCTGCGCGTCGACATCGCAGCTCGCCACGTTCTGCGTACCGCCGTACAGGCCGGGGGTGTCGCCGGAGATGGAACGGATGCCCTCCTCGCTCGGGGAGGGAGTGGTGGGGCTCGGGGAGGGTTGCTCCGTTCGGGTGGCCGGTGGCTCGCTCTCGGGCTCCTTCGCGGTGGACTCGGTGAAGGGATCGGGGCCGGCATCGGCCACGGGTTGCAGGAAGAGTTCCTGCTCCGAGTCGGAGGCCGCCGGGGTCATATCGCCACTACTGGAACAGCCTGCGACCAGGAGGGCCGCGGATATCGCGAAGGCCGTTGCGTAGTGCCTGGTCGGTCGGTACACGCCAGTTGCTCCCGCCTGTTTCCGGGTATTTCGTCACTCATTGTCTGCGGGTGGTGGCGAGGCGCCGCAAGCCGAGCCGGACGGTCCCGGGGAGCGTGGACGCGCGGGGGCCGCGCGGGCCCGTGGCGCGTCACAATGGGTTACGTGGAGTGGTTCACGGAACCCGGCTACTGGCTCGCCCGACTGGTCTTCCAGCGGGCCCTGGCCGTGGTGTACCTCGTGGCGTTCCTGTCGGCGGCGCTGCAGTTCCGGGCGCTGATCGGGGAGCGCGGGATGCTGCCGGTGCCGCGCTTCCTGGCGCGGGTACCGTGGCGGCGGGCGCCGACCCTGTTCCAACTGCGCTATTCCGACGGGCTGTTCGCGGCCGTGGCGTGGACGGGCGTGCTGCTCTCGGCCGCGCTGCTCGGGGGCGTCGACGGGCTGCTTCCGCTGTGGGCGGCGATGCTGCTGTGGGCGGTGCCGTGGGTGCTGTACCTGTCGATCGTGAACGTCGGGCAGACCTGGTACAGCTTCGGCTGGGAGTCACTGCTCCTGGAGGTCGGCTTCCTCGCGGTGTTCCTCGGCAATGACGAGGTGGGGCCGCCGGTCCTGGCGCTGTTCCTGCTGCGCTGGGTGCTGTTCCGGGTGGAGTTCGGGGCGGGGCTCATCAAGATGCGCGGGGACCGCTGCTGGCGCGATCTGACCTGCCTGTACTACCACCACGAGACCCAGCCGATGCCGGGCCCGCTGAGCTGGTTCTTCCACCGGCTGCCGCGGCCGCTGCACCGGGTGGAGGTGGCGGCCAACCATGTGACCCAACTCGTCGTGCCGTTCCTGCTGTTCACCCCGCAGCCGGTCGCGTCGGGCGCGGCGGCGCTGATGGCCCTGACGCAGTTGTGGCTGATCCTCTCGGGCAACTTCGCCTGGCTGAACTGGCTGACCGTGGCCCTCGCCCTGTCGGCGATCGACTGGACCCCGCTCGCCGGGGCGCCGCCCGCGTTCGCCGGGACGCCGGTCTGGTACGTGGTCCTCGTCGTCGGCGTCACCGCCCTGGTCGCGGTGCGCAGCTACCGGCCGGTCCGCAACCTGCTGTCCCGGCGGCAGATCATGAACACCTCCTTCGACCCGCTGCACCTGGTCAACTCGTACGGCGCCTTCGGCAGCATCAGCCGGATACGGACCGAGGTGGTCGTCGAGGGTACGACGGAGCCGGTGCCGTCGGCGGCCGGTGCGGCCTGGCGGGAGTACGGCTTCAAGGGCAAGCCGGGTGAACTGCGGCGGCTGTCACGGCAGTTCGCGCCCTACCATCTGCGGCTCGACTGGCTGATGTGGTTCGCGGGGCTCTCCCCCGCGTACGCACGGCCATGGTTCGGACCGTTCCTGGAACGGCTCCTGGAGAACGACCGGGACACCCTGCGGCTGCTGCGGCACAACCCCTTCCCGGACGCGCCGCCGACGTACGTCCGGGCCCGGCTCTACCGCTACCGGTTCACCACCTGGCGGGAGTTGCGGGACACGGGCGCGTGGTGGCACCGGACGTACGTGCGCGAGTTCTGGCCGCCGACCCGCCTGGACACGCCCGCCGCTCACAGACGGTAGACGCGGGAGGCGGTGCCCGCGAAGACCTGCGCGCGCTCCCCTTCGTCCAGGTGTCGCGTCAACTCCCGTGCAGTGTCGAGGACTTGGGCGTACGTCGCCGCCAGGGTGCAGACCGGCCAGTCGGAGCCGAACATCAGCCGGTCCGGGCCGAAGGCCGTCAGCGCGGTGTCCACGTACGGTCGCAGCGCCTCCGGGGTCCAGCCGGCGTGGTCGGCCTCGGTGACCAGGCCGGAGAGTTTCGCGACCGTGTTGGGCAGCGCGGCGAAGGCGGCGAGCCTGACGGCCCACGGGTCGTGTGCGCCGGAGGCGATCGGCGGTTTGCCCAAGTGGTCGAGTACGAAGGTGAGTTGAGGGTGGGCGGCGGCCGCGCGCAGGCAGGTGTCCAGTTGGTGCGGCAGGACGACGAGGTCGTACGCGAGACCGGCGGCGGCCACCGCCGACAGGCCGCGGTGGACCTCAGGGCGGAGCAGCCACTCCGGGTCGGGCTCGCCCTGCACCTGGTGCCGGATGCCCACGAGCCGTTCCCCGCCCGGCAGTTGGCGCAGCCGTGCCAGGGCCTCTGCGACATCGGGCGCGGTCAGATCGGTCCAGCCGACGACCCCCGCGACGAGCGTGGAGCCTTCGGCGAGCGCGAGCAGCTCCGGGGTCTCCTCGGCGACGGTCACGGTCTGCACGAGCACCGTGCCGTCCACCCCGGCCGCGCGGGCGTGCGGCGCGAGGTCGTCGAGGGCGAAGTCCCGGCGGATCGGGGCGAGTTCGGGTCCGGTGATCCACTCCTGGTCGCGTACGGAGAGGTCCCAGACGTGGTGGTGGGCGTCGATGAGCGGCACGGTCACAGCTCCCATACGACGGGGAGGCCCGCGTCGGCCCCCTCGTCGGAGTAGTCGTGGGTGACGTCGAGGAGTTCGGCCATGCGGGCCTGCCAGGTGACGTTGACGGGGAGGCGTTCGAGCTCGGCGATCAGGCGGGCGTAGTCCTCGCAATCGATGAGGTGGAAAAGGTCGGTGCCGCTGCGCCAGATCGTCCACTCCTTCGCCCCCGCCGCCCGGATGGCGCGGGTGAGTTCGGGTGGGACCTCGCGGTGGGCGGCGTCGTACTCCTCGATCCGGTCGGCGCGGACCTTGGTGTGCAGGGCGACTCTCATGACGGCTCCCCCGTCCGTACGGGCACGTCGTCGGGGAGCAGCCCCTCGGCGCGTACCTCTTTCCAGAAGTCGTCCGGCACCCGGGTGCCCGCCTGGGTCGCCGCGTCCCGGATCTCGTCGGGGGTGCGGGCGCCGACGAGGACGGTCGTCACGGCCGGGTGGGTGCGCGGGAAGGCCAGGGCGGCGGCCCGCAGGGTGATGCCGTGCCGGGCGGCCACCGCCCCCAACAGCCGTGCGCGGCCCAGGAGTTCGCCGGAGGCCTGCGCGTAGTCGTAGGTGGCTGTGGGGCTCGGGTCGGCGAGCAGGCCGGAGTTGAAGACGCCGCCGATGACGACGGCCACCCCGGCGGCCTGGGCGGCGGGGAGCAGTTCGGGGAGTGCGCTCTGGTCGAGCAGGGTGTAGCGGCCCGCGCACAGCACCTCGTCCACGTCGGTGTCCTGGACGAAGCGGGTGAGCATCGCGGCCTGGTTCATGCCCGCGCCGATCCTGCCCACCACGCCCTCGGCGCGCAGCCGCTCCAGGGCCGGGTAGCCCTCGCGGAAGGCCTGTTCGGCGTGGTCGTCGGGGTCGTGCAGGTACACGGTGTCGACGCGGTCGAGGCCGAGCCGGGTGAGGCTCGCCTCCAGGGAGCGGCGCACCCCGTCGGCGCTGAAGTCCCACACGCGGCGGTGCGTGGCGGGCACGGCGAAGCCGTTGTCCAGGTCGTCGCCGGGGCGCGGGTCGGGTTCGAGGACGCGGCCGGCCTTCGTGCTCAGCGTGAACGCGCCACGGGGCCGGTCGCGCAGGGCCTCGCCGAGGCGCCGTTCCGACAGGCCGAGCCCGTAGTGGGGCGCGGTGTCGAAGGCGCGGATGCCGAGGTCCCAGGCAGCGTCGACGGTCGCGTACGCCTGCTCGTCGGTGACCGCGCTGTACAGGTTGCCGAGCGCCGCCCCACCCAGGGCGAGGGCGGTCACGCGTTCCCCTCGGGGCGCAGCCGCAGCCCCTGCATGCCGCCGTCGACCGCGAGCGCCGTGCCGGTGGTGGCGCCGGCGGCCGGGCTCGCCAAGTACGCGATGGCGGCGGCGACTTCGGCCGCGGTGACGAGGCGGCCGGTGGGCTGGCGGGCCTGGAGCGCGGCGCGTTCGGCGGCCGGGTCGGGGGCGGCGTCGAGGAGCCGGCCGACCCAGGGCGTGTCGACGGTGCCGGGATTGACGCAGTTCACCCGCACCCCTTCGCGTACGTGGTCGGCGGCCATGGCGAGGGTCAGGGAGAGCACGGCGCCCTTGGACGCGCTGTAGAGGGCGCGCTGCGGCAGGCCCGCGGTGGCGGCGATGGAGCAGGTGTTGACGATCGCGCCGCCCGCCCTGGCCCGCAGGTGGGGCAGGGCGGCGCGGCTGGTGCGGACGATGCCGAGGACGTTGACGTCGAGGACGCGCTGCCATTGGGTGTCGTCGTTGTCCTCGACGGTGCCCTGGGCGCCGATGCCCGCGTTGTTGACGAGGATGTCGAGGCCGCCCATCTCCTCGACGGCGGCGGCCACGGCCGTACGTACTTCAGTGTCGTCGGTGACGTCGGCGCGGCGGGCGAGCAGCGGGCCCGTGACGGTGCTCGGGTCGAGGTCGAGGACGGTGACGAGGGCGCCGCGGGCGGCGAGGAGTTCGGCGGTGGCCCGGCCGATGCCGGAGGCGCCGCCGGTGACCAGGGCGGTGCGCCCGGCGAGTTCGGTCGCTGTCATGCGGCCGCTCCCTTCGTGTGGGGGTCGGGTGCTGCGGTGGCGTTCGCCCAGTAACTCCCGTCGGGGTAGCGGTACTTGGCGATCGACTCGGGTCGCATGGCGGCCGAGAAGCCGGGGGTGGCGGGTGCCGCGTAGTGGCCGTCGCGCACGGTGACCGGGTCGAGGAAGTGTTCGTGGAGGTGGTCGACGTACTCGATGACGCGGTTCTCGGTGGTGCCGGTGAGCGCGACGTAGTCGAACATCGACAGGTGCTGGACGAGTTCGCAGAGGCCGACGCCGCCCGCGTGCGGGCAGACCGGGACGCCGAAGTGGGCGGCGAGCAGCAGGATCGCCAGGTTCTCGTTGACGCCGCCGACGCGGGCCGCGTCGATCTGCAGCACGTCGATGGCGCCGGCCTGAAGCAGCTGCTTGAACACGATGCGGTTCTGGACGTGTTCGCCGGTGGCGACCCGTACGGGTGCGACGGCGGAGCGGATCGCGGCGTGGCCGAGTACGTCGTCGGGGCTGGTGGGTTCTTCGATCCAGTAAGGGTCGTACGGGGTGAGGGCGCGGGTCCAGGTGATGGCCTCGTCCACGTTCCAGCGCTGGTTGGCGTCGACGGCGATGCGGATGTCAGGGCCGACGGCCGCGCGGGCGGCGCGCATCCGGCGCAGGTCGTCGTCGAGGTCGGCGCCGACCTTCAGTTTGATCTGGGTGAAGCCGTCGGCGACGGCCTGCCGGGCGAGCCGGGTGAGTTTCTCGTCGCCGTAGCCGAGCCAGCCGGGCGAGGTGGTGTACCCGGGATAGCCGCGGGCCCGCAGGTGGGCGGCGCGCCGCCCGGCACCGACGCGGCCTTCCCTGAGCAGGGCGAAGGCCTGCTCAGGGGTGAGGGCGTCGGCGATGTAGCGGAAGTCGACCTGGGCGACCAGCCAGGCCGGGTCGGCTTCGGCGAGGAACTGCCAGAGCGGCTTGCGGGCGCGTTTGGCGGCCAGGTCCCAGACGGCGTTGACGACGGCGCCGATCGCCATGTGCATCACGCCCTTCTCGGGGCCGAGCCAGCGCAGTTGGCTGTCCCCGATCAGGTCGCGGTTGAGGGTGCCGGGGTCGGCGCACAGCGCGTCGACGGGGCGGCCGATCACATGCGGGCGCAGCGCGTCGATGGCGGCGACCTGGACGTCGTTGCCACGCCCGATGGTGAACGCGAAGCCGTGCCCCTCGAGCCCGTCGTCGGCGTCGGTGCGCAGCACCAGGTACGCGGCCGAGTAGTCCGGGTCGGGGTTCATGGCGTCGGAGCCGTCGAGCTCACGAGAGGTCGGGAAGCGGATGTCGTACGTGTCAACCGCCGTGATACGAGGCGTGGTTGCTGCCACAGGGGATGCTGACACAGGGGTTGCTGCCACAGGGGCCCTCTCTTCAGTGGCGCAGGTCAGTCCTGCGCGCGGCCGGTGGTGACGCGGGCGATCATCAGGGCGACGAGGATGATGCCGCCGTAGATCGCCTGGATCCAGAAGGACGGCACCTGGGCCAGGGTGAGCAGGTTCTGTACGACGCCGAGGAGCAGCACGCCGGTGAGGGCGCCGAACATGGTGCCCTTGCCGCCGTCGAGGCTGATGCCGCCGATGACCGCGGCCGCGAACACCGTGAAGATCATGTTCTGGCCCTGGTTGGCGTTGATGGCGCCGACGTACCCGGTCTGCATCAGGCCGCCGAGCGCGGCGAGGACCCCGGCGGCGACGAACACGCCGAGCATGACGCGCTCGACGCGGATGCCCGCCGCTCTGGCCGCCTCGGGGTTGCCGCCGATCGCGTACAGGGCGCGGCCCCAGCGGTGGTACTTCAGCATCAGACCGGCGGCGCCGAACGCTCCGGCGGCCACCCACACCGACATCGGGATGCCGATGAACGTGCTGGTGGCGAGGGTGTAGAAGGACTCGGGCAGGCCGAAGAGGGTCTTGCCCTCGGTGGCGCCGACGAGGAGTCCGCGCAGCACGATCAGCATGGCCAGGGTCACGATGAACGCGTTGAGCTTGAACTTGACGACGAGGACGCCGTTGAACGCGCCGAGCACCGCACCGGTCGCGAGGATCGAGAGCAGGGCGAGCGCGGCGGGCCATTCGGTGCCGAACCCGGCCTGGGCGACGGGCAGCACGAGCAGCGCGCCGAGCGCGGGCGCGATCCCGACGACCGACTCCAGGGACAGGTCGAACTTCCCGGTGATCAGGACCAGGGACTCGGCGAGCACGACCATCGCGAGGGCGGCGGAGGAGCCGAGCACGGAGATCAGGTTGCGCTCGGTGAGGAACGAGTCGTTGACGAGCGCGCCGAGCAGCAGAAGCAGCAACAGGGCGGGTACGAGGGCGAGTTCACGCGCCCGGCGCAGCAGCACCCCTTTCGGTGAGCGGGCGGCGGGGGCGCGCGGCGGGGTCTTGAGGGTGCCCGTGCCGGGCGGGGCGGTGTCGGTCAGGGCGGTTTCGGTCACAGGGGTGTCGGTCACCGGGCCACTCCTTCGATGGCGGCGATCAGCTCGTGGTCGTGCCAGCCCGCCGGGTGCGCGGCGACGACCCGGCCGTGGAACAGGACCAGGACGCGGTCGCAGCGGCGCAGGTCGTCGAGTTCGTCGGAGACCACGAGTACGGCGGTGCCGTCGTCGCGGGCGGTGTCCACGCGGGCGAGCAGCGACTCCTTGGACTTCACGTCGACGCCCGCGGTGGGGTTGATGAGGATGAGCAGCCGCGGGTCCGAGGCGAGGGCACGGGCCATGACGACCTTCTGCGCGTTGCCTCCGGACAGGTCGGACACCGCCTGGTGCGGGCCCTCGGTGTGGATGTCGAGCCGGTCGACGAGCTCGGCGGCGACGGCGCGGCGGCGTTCCGGGGCGACGAATCCGAGCCGGGCGAGCAGGGACCGCTTCCCGCCCCGCGAACCGCCGAGCCGATCGGGCGCAGTCCGGGTGCCGAGCCGGTCGAGGACGCTCAGGGTGGCGTTGTCGCCGATGCTCATGTCGGGCACGAGCCCCTGGTCGTGCCGGTCGCGCGGTACCCAGCCGACCCCGGCCGCGAGGGTCGCCCGCACATCCCCGAACGGCAGGTCCCTGCCCGCGAGTTGGGCGGTTCCCGAGCGTGGCCGGTGCAGTCCCGCGAGGGTCTCGGCGAGCTGGATCTTGCCGCTGCCGCTGGACCCGGCGAGCCCGACGACCTCACCCGCGCGGACGGCCAGGTCCACCCCCTCGTACGCCTCGCCACTGAGGGCCTGGACGTCGAGGAGTACGGGCGCCTCGTCGGGTACGGGGTTACGGGTGCGGTGGGCCTGATGGGCGGCCGCCTCGCCGGCCATGGCCTCGACCAGGGCGGGGCGCGGGAGTTCGGCGACCGGGGCGGTGGTGATCCAGCGGGCGTCGCGGAGCACGGTCACGGTCCGGCACACCTCGTACACCTCCTGGAGGTGGTGCGAGATGAAGAGGAAGGTGACGCCGGACTCCTGCAGCGACCGCATCCGGGTGAAGAGGCGTTCGATCTCCCGGTTGTCGAGCTGCGCGGTGGGTTCGTCGAGGATGATGAACCGCGCCCCGAAGCTCAACGCCCTTGCGATCTCGACCATTTGGCGGTCCTCGACCTTGAGCTCCGCGGTACGGGCGTCCGGGTCGACGCGTACGTCCCAGGTGTCGAGGAGCACGGCGGCCTCGGCGCGCAGGCGGCGCCAGTCGATGAGGCCGCCGCGGCGGGTGGGCTGCCGGTTGACGAAGAGGTTCTCGGCGACGGTGAGGCCGGGGACGACCGTGGGTTTCTGGTAGACGCAGGCGACCTTCGCGCGCCACGCGTCCCGGTCGGCGGGTGCGGGCGCGGGCACGCCGTCGAAGTGGACGGTGCCCGCGTCCGGGGCCTGCAGACCGGTGAGGATCTCGACGAGGGTGGACTTTCCCGCGCCGTTGCGGCCGACGAGGGCGTGCGACTGCCCGCGTACGACGGTGAGCCGGCCGTCCCGCAGCGCGGTGGTGGGCCCGTACCGCTTGGTGATGCCGAGGGCCTCGACGAGAGGCGGCTCGGCGTGATGGTCCGGGTCCCGATGGTCCTGATGGTCCGTCATGGAGGCGTTCACCGGGCCGTGTTGCCCCACAGCTCGGGGTCGTCGACGTTCTCCTTGGTGACCAGCGGCGCGGGCAGCTGGTCCTCCAGGTTGCCGCTGGGCAGCTTCACGATGGTCGAGCCGTGGCCGGTGGGTCCTGGCTGGAACTTCTTCCCGGCCATGGCGGCCTTGATGTAGTACATGCCGTACTTGGCGTAGGCGTCGGCGGGCTGGGAGACGGTGGCGTCGATCTGGCCCTTGCGGATGGCGGCGAACTCCTGCGGGATGCCGTCGTTCGACACGATCGAGATATGGCCCCGCTCACCGGCCTTCTTCAGCAGCCCCTTGGCCTTGAGGGTCTGCAGGGTGGGCGCCAGATAGACACCGCCCGCCTGGAGGTAGATGCCGCGCACGTCCGGGTTGGCGTTGAGGAGCGTGTCGAGTTTCGCGGCGGCGGTGTCGGACTCCCACTTCGCGGGGATCTCCAGGACCTTCAGCTTCGGGAACTTCTTCTTCACACAGGTACGGAACGCCTCCGAGCGCTCCCGCCCGTTGACGGACGCCAGATCGCCCATGATCTGGACGACCTTGCCGCTTTTCACCTGCCCACCGAGGTACGCGCAGGCCTTCTCGCCGTACGCCACGTTGTCGGCCCGCACCACCATCGCGACCTTGCCCTTCTCGGGGGCCACGTCGACGGCGACCACGGGGACGCCCTTGCGTTCGGCCTGGTCGAGACCGGCTTCGATGGCGGCGCTGTCGAGCGGGGCGACGACGAGGCCCCGGACGCCCTGGTTGAGCTGGCTGTTGATGTCCGTGATCTGCTGCGCCGAGTCGCTGTTGGAGTTGACGGTCTTCAGCGCGTCCACGCCTTCGGCCTTCGCCATCTTCGGCACGTAGTCGTTGTACGACTGCCAGAACGGCGAGGTGAGCAGCGGCACGATCACGCCGACCTTGCCGCCCTCACCGCCCGCGCCCGCGGCCTGGCCCGCGCCGTCCTTGGTGCTGCCGCACGCCGCGAGGAGAAGGGCGGCGCAGCCTGCGGCGACCGCCGCGCGCCACCGCGTCCGTACGGCCGTGCCGGTGTTCTCGCGGTTGGTCCGAGGGCTCATCCGACGCTCCTCAAGTGGGGAGTGCTGTCTACGAGGTCGGCGAATATTTATCAGACCACTTCGCGTCGTCGACACCCTTGTGCCGCAACTTTTCCCGGAATTCGTCGACGAACCGGCCGTAGTGGTCGGACCACTGGGCTGGCTAGACTGCGGCGCGTCCGGGCCCGGCGAGGGCACGGGGCGAACGTGAGGGGTGATCGTGGAGCAGGTGTCCCACGCGCAGAGTGAGCAGGTGTTCCACGCGCAGAGCGAGCAGGTGTCCCACGCAGAGAAGGAGCCGGTGCCCGCGCAGAAGGGCACGGTGACGCAGCGTGCCATCGAGCAGATCAAGGCGATGATCGCCGAGGGGCTGCTCGAACCGGGTCAACGGCTGCCCACGGAACGGGACTTGGCGGCACAGCTCGGCATCTCGCGCAGCTCCATGCGGGAGGCGATCCGGGCCCTGACGGTTCTGGGCGTCCTGGAGGCACGGCACGGTTCGGGGATCTACGTCACCCAGCTGGAGGCGGGCGATCTCCTGGAGACCTTCGGGGTGGTCGCGGACCTGTCGCGCGGGCCCCGCCTCGTCGAACTCCTTGAGGTGCGGCGGGTGTTGGAGTCGACCGCCACCGCACTCGCGGCGGCCCGCATCACGCCCGAGCAACTCGCCGTGGTCGAGGGCCACTTGACGGCGATGAACGCCACGGACGACCCGGAGGAGATCCTCGCGCACGACCTCGCCTTCCACCGGGCCATCGCGGCGGCGGCGGGCAACGACACGATGGCGGCGATCCTGGAGGGCCTCTCCTCGCGGACGTTCCGGGCGCGGGTGTGGCGCGGCTACCAGCAGGAGGACGCCTTCGCCCGCACCCGGCGCGAACACGCGCGGATCCACGGTGCGTTGGCGGCCCGCGACCCGGAGGCGGCGCGGGCCGCGGCGGCGGCGCATGTCGGTGAGGTGGAGCAGTGGCTGCGGGGGCAGTTGGGTTCACCGTGAGTTCGTAGGCGGCGGCGCCTTCGCCTCCAACGCCCCGAGCAGCAGCTCGAGCGCCAGCTCGAACGACCCGTACCCGCTCGCCATCAACGGCAACTCATCGCGTACGGCGGCGAGTTGGGGATACTCCTCGACCGGCACCGAACGATACGCCTCGGCCCACGCCGCGTCGTCCGCGGCCCGGCGCTCCGGGGCGAGGGCCAGGTGGGCCGCGTCAAGGGCCGCGTGCCCGAGGACCGTGTCCACGAACGCCGCGTAGTGCCGTACCGCCGCCGCCTCGTCGAAGCCCGCGCGGCGCAGCAGCCCGATGCCGGTGTCCACGGCGCGGAACTCGTGCGCGCGGCGCGTCACCCGGTACGCGGCGAGCGCGGCGATGCGCGGGTGCGCCAGGTAGCAGCGGTGGATCCGGTGGGCCATCTCGCGCAGCCCCGCCACCCAGTCGTCGCCGGGCGCGAAACCGTCGAGCGACTCGCCGATCAGCCGGTCGGCGACGGCGAGCAGCAGGTCGTCGGTGCTGTGGAAGTACCGGTAGACGGCGCTGGGGTCGCAGCCGAGCGCGGCGCCCAGGCGGCGCACGCTCAGCGCGTCCGGGCCGTGCTGTCCGACCAGGCTCAGGGCCCGGTCGACGATCAGCTCCGTGGAGAGCACCACCCCGCCCTTGGTGGGCCTGCGCCGTCGCCGCTCCGCCGGAACGCGTCCCTCGGCCATGACTCTCTCCCTCGCCGTGCCGTCACCGTCACCACCACGCATCACCGTCCGCACTGTCCGCACCGCCCGCGCTTATGTCAACAGCATTGACGCAAGCCGGGTGAGGCTGTTTTCTCGTGCCCTCCCCTCCCAGGTCAGAGGAGTTCACCGATGAGTACGTCCCCGCACAGCCGCCCACCCGGACTGCGTCGTTCCCTCGGAGTCGTCGACGGTGTCGCGCTCGCCGCGTCGAGTACGGCCGCGACCACCAGCATCGGCATCGGCATGGGCGCCCTCGCCGCGACTGTGGGCGCGCAGGCCCCGGCGGTGCTGCTCGTGGCGTTCCTGCCGATCATCGGCATCGCCGCCGCGTACGCCCGCCTGAACCGGGACGAGCCCAACATGGGCTCCGGCTACGTGTGGGTCGGCAAGTCGCTCGGGCCGTGGCTCGGCTTCCTGACCGGCTGGGTCACCCTGGTCGGCACCGTGATCTTCATGGCGTACACGAGCGCGGTGACCGGTTCGGTGGTGCTGCAGTTCGCCGCCAAGGCCGGTCTGCACGAGCTGGCCGGGGTGCGCCTCGACGCCAACTCGACCGCGCTGAGCACCGCCGTGGGCCTGCTCGTCCTGGTCGGGGTGACGGTCACCGCGGTGACGGGGGTGCGCAAGGCGACGCGCTTCCAGACCTGGCTGCTCGTCTTCGAGTACGCGGTGCTCCTGGTGTTCTGCGGCATCGCCCTGGTCACCGGGGAGCACGCCTTCCAGTGGTCGTGGCTGAACCCGTTCGCGGTCGGCGACGGCACCTCGTTCGCACAGGGCCTGGTGCTCGCCGTGTTCTTCTTCTGGGGCTGGGACGCAGCGTTCAGCGTCACCGAGGAGACGAAGAACGTACGGGACGTGGGGCGCGGCGGGTTCATCGCCCTCTTCTCCATGCTCGCTCTGTTCCTGTACGGATCGGTCGCGTTCCAGCGGGAGTTGAGCGTGCCCGAGCTGATCGCCGAGGGGCCGCAGGGCCTCACCCATCTGGGCGCGAGACTGGCGGCCGAGCCCTGGGCGACGCTGCCGCTGCTCGCCCTGATGTTCTCGGCGGTGGCGTCCCTGCAGTCCAGCGTGATCCCCACGGCCCGCGGCCTGCTCGCCATGGGCCGGGACCGCACGATGGGCCCGGTGTGGACCCGGATCAGCCCCCGTTTCGGCTCGCCGGCGATCGGCACGGTCCTCGTCATGGCCATCGCCGGCGCGGTCGCGCTCCTCGCCCTCGCGATCCCCAGACTGAACGAGATGATCCTGGCCGCGGTCAACTCCATCGGCCTCATCGTGGCCCTGTACTACGGCCTCACCGCACTGGCCTGCGCCGTGCGGTTCCGGCCGCTGCTCCGCTCCGGAGCGGCGCCGGCGCTGCGTGCGGTGGTCGCGCCCGCCGTGTCCGGGATCGCGCTGCTCGGCATCGGCTGCTACCTCGGCTACTCGTATCTGACCATGACCGACCACTTCGAACTCAGCCCGGACAACGGCTGGTTCATGCTCAGCGTGCCCGTCGCCGTCGTCGTCTCCGGCCTGGCGGTGGCGGCGTGGGCGAAGTACCGCCGCCGCTCCGCCTACTTCACCCACGGCCGGGGCACGCCTGAGGAGTCGGCGGCGGCAGCCGAACCGGCCGAGCCCGAAACCGTATGACCCCGCCCCGTACCCCGAACAGCAAACCGACCAGCACACCGACCAGCACACCCGCCCCACCCGCAAGGAGCACCTGCATGTCCGACACCGCACCCGCCGACCTCGTCCTCACCGGCGGCCCCGTCCACACCCAGTCCCCCGCCCGTACGCGCGCCACCTCGCTCGCCGTGCGGGGCGAGCGCATCGTCGCCGTGGGCCACGACGAGGTGCGGGAGCTGATCGGCCCGCGCACCGAAGTCGTGGACCTGGCAGGGAAGTTGCTGGTCCCCGGGTTCCAGGACGCGCATGTGCACCCGGTCGGCGGCGGCCTCGAAATGGGCCAGTGCGACCTGAGCGGGGCGACGTCCCTCACCGAGTACCGCGACCGCATCAGCGCGTATGCGCGGGCGCACCCCGAGGTCGAGTGGATCACCGGTGGCGGCTGGGCCATGGAGGCGTTCCCCGGCGGGCTGCCCACGGCGGCGGAGCTCGACGCGCTCGTACCCGACCGGCCGGTGTACCTGGTCAACCGCGACCATCACGGCGCGTGGGTCAACTCGCGCGCCCTGGAGCGGGCCGGTATCGACGCCCGCACCCCCGACCCGGCCGACGGGCGCATCGAGCGCACCCCGGACGGCGCCCCTTCGGGCATGCTGCAGGAGGGTGCGGCCAACCTGATCGGACGGCTGCTTCCGCCGGTCACCCTGGAGGAGAAGGTCCAAGGCCTTCTGCGGGCCCAGGAGTTGCTGCACTCGCTCGGCATCACGGCCTGGCAGGACGCCCTCCTCGGCGAGCACGCCAACCTGACCGACCCGACGGACGCGTATCTCGCGACGGCCGACGACGGGCGGCTGACCGCGCGGGTGGTGGGCGCGCTGTGGTGGGACCGGGCGCGCGGCACGGAGCAGATCGAGGAGTTGGTGGCGCGGCGCGCGGCGGGCAGCCGGGGCCGGCTGCGCTGCACCAGCGTGAAGATCATGCAGGACGGGGTGGCGGAGAACGGCACGGCCGCCCTGCTCGGCCCGTACCTCGACGGCTGCGGCTGCGCCTCGGACAACAGCGGCATCAGCTTCGTACCGCCGGAGGCGCTGCGTACGTACGTCACCGAGCTCGACGCGCACGGCTTCCAGGTGCACTTCCACGCGCTCGGCGACCGGGCGGTGCGGGAGGCGCTCGACGCGGTCGAGGCGGCGCGGCGGGCCAACGGCTTCACGGACACGCGGCCGCACCTGGCGCATCTGCAGGTGGTGCACCCCGCCGACATCGGCCGGTTCCGGGAGTTGGGGGCGAGCGCCAATCTGCAGACGCTGTGGGCGGCGCACGAGCCGCAGATGGACGAGCTGACGATCCCGTTCCTGGGGCCGGAACGGAGCGCCCTGCAGTACCCGTTCGGGGATCTGCTGCGCTCCGGTGCGACGCTCGCGGCGGGCAGCGACTGGCCGGTGTCCAGCCCCGACCCGCTGGAGGGCATGCATGTCGCGGTGAACCGGGTGCTGCCCGACGCGCCGTCCGGCACCGGGGTGTTCCTGCCGGAACAGCGCGTCGACCTGGGCGCGGCCCTGGCCGCGTACACGGCGGGCAGCGCGTACGTGAACCATCTGGACGACGTGACGGGCACCCTCGCGCCGGGCTACTACGCGGACTTCGCGGTCCTCGACCGGGACCCCTTCGCGGGCCCGGCCGAGGAGATCGGCACGACACGGGTGGAGCAGACCTTCGTGGGCGGTCAGCGGGTGTACGCGAAGGGCTGAGCGCCCTGCTCTACGGGGGCGTCTCCGGGCCGCTCACAGCCGTGAGCGGTAGAGGCGGAACTCGGCGAGCCGCACCCGGTCCCGGGAGGAGGTGACCCGGAGCCGCCAGCGGGAGGCGGTGACGGGCGCGGGCCCGCACTGTCAGCGCGGGGCCGCACTGTTGACCTCAGCCCACGGGCCGCTGGTCCTCGATGTACTGGCGGACCACGGTCAGCGGGGCGCCGCCGCAGGAACCGGCGAAGCAGAAGCGAGACCAGAGCGCAGATATGGAGGTTTGGTTCCTAGCAAGATGAAATTCACCATATGATCGCCGAAATGGCCTTGAGGAGGTGGGTCGGGTGATGCGTGCGTACAAGTTCCTCATGCGGCCCACCGTGGGTCAGCAGGCCGCGTTCGCCGCGATGCTGGCCGATCATTGCTCGCTCTATAACGGGGCGTTGCAGGAACGCCGCGACGCTTACGGGCACGCCTCCAGGACGAGCGTCAAGTACGGGCAGCAGTCGGCGCAGCTCAAGGAGATCCGGGCGTTCGACCCCGAGCGGCAAGGGCGTTGGTCCTTCAGCTCACAGCAGGCGACCTTGCGCCGCCTCGACAAGGCGTTCGCCGGGTTCTTCCGGCGGGTCAAGTCCGGTGACACGCCGGGCTATCCGCGCTTCCGGAGCGCCAGCTGGTTCGACACGGTGGACTTTCCCAAGGACGGTGACGGCTGCCGCTGGGACTCGACCCCGCGCGACCCCGTCACCCGTGTCCGCTTCCAGGGTGTGGGGCACGTCAAGGTCAACCAGCACCGGCCCGTGGCCGGCAAGGTCAAGACCGTGTCGGTAAAGCGCGAGGGCAAGCGCTGGTACGTCGTCCTCACCGCTGAGCAGGAGCAGCCCGAGCCGCTGCCTCCGACTGGGTCTGTGGTCGGTATCGACTTGGGCATAGCCAACTTCCTCGCCGACTCCAACGGCGAGTTCGTACCCAATCCCCGCCATGGCCGGAAAGCGGCCGCGAAACTCAAGGCCGCGCAGGAGGCCCTCGCCCGCTTCCCCCGCACCCGCCGCGACAAGCGAACAGCCAACCACCAACGGGCCGTTGAGAAGGTTGCCGACCTGCATCGCACGGTTCGACGCCAGCGTCTCGACCACGCGCACAAGACCGCCCTTGACTTGGTCCGCGCACACGACTTCATCGCGCATGAAGACCTCAAGATCCCCAACATGAGCAAGGCCCCCGCGCCCAAGCCCGACCCCGAACAGCCGGGCGGCTTCCTGCCCAATGGTGCCGTGGCGAAGGCTGGGCTGAACAGGTCGATCAATGATGCCGGTTGGGGGTGTTCCTGACGATCCTGCACGCCAAGGCTGAGAGCGCCGGACGGGAAGTGATCGCCGTGGACCCCCGCAACACCTCCCGCACCTGCCCCGAATGCGGGCACGTCAGCGCGGAGAACCGGCCCACACAGGACAAGTTCCACTGCGTCGCGTGCGGCCACACCGCGCACGCGGACACGGTCGGCGCACTCAACGTTCTACGGGCCGGGCTGGTCCGTCGCGAAGCCCCACCGGCATAGCGAGAAGCCCCCTCCTTCAGGAGGGGGAGGAGTCACGGGCGTACCTCCGTAAGGTTCGAGGGGCGGCGATTCATCGGAGGTCTGATGATTGGGGCGGCGCGTAACAGTGTCAATGGGGCCTGCAGAACGCCGAGTTCAGGAAGTCATCGGAGGTTCCTGGGTGCTTGCCGCGCGCCGCACTCGGGCCGCGTACCGTTCCCCTGCCCCATGACCGCCCATCAGTACCAGGGAGCCGCCGTGACCAGCTGGGCCGGCCGTACCGCCGCCGAGATCGCCGCCGCCGTACACGAGGGGACGGTGTCGCCGCGCGAGGTGCTTGCCGACCATCTCGCCCGGATCGACCGGCTCGACGGCCGCGTCGGCGCCTTCCGTACGGTGCGCGCCGAGGCGGCCCTGGCGGAGGCGGACGCGGTCGCCGCCCGCGCCGATCTCGACCAACTCCCGCTGGCGGGCGTGCCGGTGGCGGTGAAGGACAACCTGCCGGTACGCGGCGAGTCGACCCGCAACGGTTCCGCGGCGACGTCCGGGGCGCCCGCCGAGCGCGACCATGTGACGGTGGCCCGGCTGCGGGCCGCGGGCGCGGTCGTGATCGGCCTGACGAACGTGCCGGAGCTGTGCGTCTTCGGCACCACCGACGGCGTGCACGGCACCGCCCGCAACCCGTGGGACACCGCGCGCACGGCCGGGGGTTCGTCCGGCGGCAGCGCGGCGGCGGTCGCCGCGGGCATGGCGCCGCTCGGGCTCGGCAACGACGGCATGGGCTCGCTGCGCATCCCCGCCGCCCACTGCGGGCTCGTCGGCCTCAAGCCGGGCGCGGGCACGGTGCCGCGCGAGCTGGGCGGCGGCTGGTTCGGAATGTCCGAGAACGGCCCCCTCGCGACCACGGTCGAGGACGCCCGCCTGATGCTTTCGGCCCTCACCGACTCCCCGCCACCCACCTCCCC
>NZ_JAAAHS010000092.1 GCF_009908195.1 Streptomyces boluensis
ACCCCTCACCCCCGTGCCACGAGCACCTCCGCCTCCCGTTCCCGTCCCAGCATCCGCGCCAGCGGCCCGCCCTCGATCCGCGCCAGCTCCGCGTACCCGCCGCGCTGCACGACCCGGCCCTCGTCCAGGACGATCACCTCGTCCACCGCGTCGAGCCCGGCGAGCCGGTGCGTGATCAGCAGCGTCGTCCGCCCCTCGGTCACGGCGAGCAGGTCGGCGGTGAGCGCGTCCGCGGTGGCCAGGTCGAGGTGCTCGGCCGGCTCGTCCAGTACGAGTACGGGGAAGTCGGCGAGGAGCGCCCGCGCCAGGGCGAGCCGCTGCCGCTGCCCGCCGGAGAGCCGCGCCCCGTGCTCGCCCACCAGGGTGTCCAGGCCATGCGGCAGCGACTCGGCCCACTCCAGGAGCCGGGCCCGCGCCAACGCGTCCCGCAGCGCGTCCTCGTCGGCGTCCGTCCTGGCCAGCCTGAGGTTCTCCCGGATCGTGCTGTCGAAGACATGGGCGTCCTGGGCGCACAGCCCGACGACCCTGCGCACCGCGTCCCCGTCCAGGGCGTCCGCGTCCGTGCCACCGAGCCGGTACGTGCCCGCCCCCACGTCCAGGAACCGCAGCAGCACCTGCGCGAGCGTCGTCTTGCCCGAACCCGAGGTCCCGACGACGGCGACGCGGCGGCCCCGGTGCAGCGTCAGGTCGACCCCAAAGAGCGCGTCCCGCACCTGCCCCGGATGGCGCGCGCTCAGCCCGCTCACCCGCAACGGGAACGGGTCGTCCGGCACCTCGGCCCGCGGCACCCGCGGCTCCTGCACCGGATCCGGCGCGTCCAGGACCTCGTACACCCGCTCCGCGCTCTTGCGTACCCGCTGCCGGAACTGCACGGCCGTCGGCAGTCCCGTCACCGCCTCGAACGCGGCGAGCGGGGTCAGGACGACCACCGCGAGGGCCACTCCGTCGAGCCGGCCGTCGCGGACGGCGCCGATCCCGGCGAGCGCGGCGGCGGCCACGGTCAGGCCGCAGGCGAGCGCCGAGAGTCCGGCGCCGAACGCGGTCGCGGTGGCCCCTCGGGACGCGATGCCGGTGAGCTCCCGGTCGGCGTCCCGCGCCACCGCCGTACGGGAACCGAGCGCGCCCGCGACGGTCAACTCGGCCGTGCCGGTGAGCAGATCGGCCACCCGCGTGGCCAGCACCCCGCGCGCCGGGGCGAGGCGACGCTCCGCCCGGCGGGCCAGCGCACCGCTCAGCAGCGGTACGCCGACACCCGCGACGAGCAGCCCGACGGCGAGAATCGCCCCGGCCTCCGGGAGCAGCCAGCCGGTGAAGCCGACGGCCCCGGCGGAGACCACGACGGCGGCACCGACCGGCAGCAGCCAGCGCAGCCAGTAGTCCTGGAACGCGTCCACGTCACCCACCAGGCGAGCAAGGAGGTCACCGCGCCGCGTCTGCCGCAGCCCGGCGGGCGCGAGCCGCTCGAGGCGGCGGTAGACGGCGACCCGGGTGTCGGCGAGCATCCGCAGCACCGCGTCATGCGCGACAAGGCGCTCCGCGTACCGGAAGACCGCCCGCCCCAGGCCGAAGGCGCGCGTCGCCGTGACCGCCACCATCAGGTACAGCACCGGCGGCTGCTCGGAGGCCCGCGCGATCAGCCACCCGGAGGTCGCCATCAGGCCGACGGCGCTGCCGAGCGCGAGGCTGCCGAGCAGCAGCCCGAGCAGCAGCCGTCCACGCCGCGCCCCGGCCATCGCCCGGACCCGTGCGAGCACCCGGCCCCCGGCCGCGCCCCCGGCCTCGCTCTCGGCCGTCGCGTCCTGCGGCCCCGGCGCGATCCCGGCCGCGGCTTCCGACTCCGCGACCACACCCGAGGCACCCGCGGGACGCGGAACCCCCACTGCCGTCCCGGGAGCCACCGCACCCGGTGAACTCCCTTCGGCCGAGGCCGGGTTGAGCCGCGAGGGCTCCTCGATCCGCACCACCCGGTCCGCGACCGCGAGCAGCGCCGGCCGGTGCACCACGAGCAGCACGGTCCGCCCGACGGCGAGCCGCCGGACCGCGTCCACGACCTCCGCCTCGGTCTCCCCGTCGAGCGCCGCGGTGGGCTCGTCGAGCAGCAGTACAGGCCGGTCGGCGAGGAACGCCCGTGCAAGCGCGAGCCGTTGCCGCTGCCCCGCCGAGAGCCCGGCCCCGTCCTCGCCCAGCTCCATCCGCGCGCCCTCGGGCAACGCGTCGACGAAGGACAGCGCGCCCGCGTCCCGCAGCGCCTCCCTGACCTCGTCGTCCGTCGCCCCGGGCCGCGCGAGCCGGACGTTCTCCGCGATGGTCCCCGCGTACAGATGCGGGCGCTGCGGAACCCACGCGATGCGCGCCCGCCACTCCTCCATCGACACCGTCGCGAGATCCGTCCCGCCGACGCTGACCCGCCCCTCGTCGGGGCGCACAAAGCCCAACAGCACGTTCAGAAGCGTCGACTTGCCCGCTCCGCTGGGTCCGACGAGGGCCACGGTCTCGCTCGGTTCCACGTGAAACGTCGCGCCCTCGACGGCCGCCGCGTCCCGTCCGGGGTACCGCACCGTCACGCCGTCGAAGCTCAGCGCCCCCTCGGGCGCGGGCCCGGTACCGGAGGCGGGCACCTCGGTCTCCAGGACGTCGAAGATCTCCTCGGCGGCCGCAAGACCTTCGGCCGCCGCGTGGTACTGCGCTCCCACCTGCCGCAGCGGCAGATACGCCTCAGGGGCGAGCACCAGCACCACGAGGCCGATGTACAGATCCATGTCGCCGTGGACCAGGCGCATGCCGATGGTCACGGCGACCAGCGCCACGGAGAGCGTCGCGAGCAGCTCAAGGGCGAAGGAGGAGAGGAAGGCGATACGCAGCGTCCGCATCGTCGCCTGCCGGTACTCGCCGGTGATCTTCCGGATCGACTCGGCCTGCGCCTTGGCCCGGCCGAACACCTTCAGCGTCGGCAGCCCCGCGACCACATCGAGGAAGTGCCCCGAGAGCCGGGAGAGCAACTGCCACTGCCGGTCCATCCGGGCCTGGGTCGCCCAGCCGATGAGGATCATGAAGATCGGGATGAGCGGCAACGTCACCACGATGATCGCGGCCGACACCCAGTCCTCGGTGACGATCCGCGCGAGCACCGCCACCGGGACCACGACCGCGAGCCCCAACTGCGGCAGATAACGCGCGAAGTAGTCGTCGAGCGCGTCGACGCCACGGGTCGCGAGCGCGACCAGAGAGCCGGTCCGCTGCCCGCTCAGCCACCCGGGACCGAGCGCGGCAGCGCGTTCGAGGAGCCGCCCGCGCAGCTCCGACTTGACCGCCGCGCTGGCCCGGTGGGCCGCCAACTCCGTGAGCCAGCCGACGATTCCACGCCCGAGGGCGACAGCCGCGAGCAGCAGCAGGGGCGTTCGCAGGGCGGCCCCGTCGAGGCCGTCCTGGAATCCCCCCACCACCACTTCGGCGATGAGCATCGCCTGGGCGACGACGAGGCCGGCCCCGGCGAGCCCGAGGGCCACGACCGCGATCAGGAAGAAGCGGGTGGCTCGGGCGTACCGAAGCAGCCGCGGGTCGATCGGTTTCACGTGAAACAGCCCCAAGCGGTGCTCATCGAATCCCCCAACTAGTGCGCATCGGCGGCGATGTGCTGCGTACCGATCCGCTTACGGAACACCCAGTAGGTCCAGCTCTGGTAGAGCAGCACGACCGGAGTCGCGACAGCGGCCAACCAGGTCATGATCTTCAGGGTGTACGGGCTCGACGAGGCGTTGGTGACCGTGAGGTTCCACGCCGGGTCGAGCGAAGACGGCATGACGTTCGGGAAGAGCGTCAGGAACAGCATGGCGACCGCGGCCGCGATGGTGACCCCGGACAGCGCGAACGACCAGCCCTCGCGCCCGATCTTGACGGCACCGAGCGCCCCGACGAGGGCGAGTACCGCGACGATCATCGCGACGAGGCTCTTGCCGTCGCCCTTCTCTCCTTGCGTCCAGATCAGGAACCCGAGCGCGAGCACCGCCGCCACCAGGCCGAGCCCGAGCGCCAGCTTCCGCGCCCGCACCCGGATGTCACCGACGGTCTTGAGCGCCGTGAACACCGTGCCGTGGAAGGTGAAAAGCGAGAGCGTGACGAGCCCGCCGAGTAGCGCGTACGGGTTGAGCAGATCCCAGAAGTTGCCCACGTACTCGAAATCGCGGTCGATCTTCACCCCGCGCGTGATGTTGGCGAAGGCCACACCCCAGAGGAACGCCGGGAGCAGCGAGGTCCAGAAGATCGCGTGCTCCCAGTTGGTCTGCCACCGCTCCTCGCTCCGCTTGTGGCGGTACTCGAAGGCGACGCCCCTGATGATCAGGCAGATCAGGATCATCAGCAGCGGCAGATAGAAGCCGGAGAACAGCGTCGCGTACCACTCGGGGAACGCGGCGAAGGTGGCGCCGCCCGCCGTGAGCAGCCACACCTCGTTGCCGTCCCAGACGGGCCCGATGGTGTTGATGAGAACCCGCCGCTCCTTGCGGTCGCGGGCGAGCACCTTGGTCAGGATCCCGACCCCGAAGTCGAAGCCCTCCAGAAAGAAGTAGCCGACCCACAGGACCGCGATCAGTACGAACCAGACGTCGTAAAGTTCCATGCCTCAGCAGCTCCTCAGGCTCAGTACGAGAAGGCCATGGGCCGGTCGGCGTCACGGTCGTCGCCGCCGATCTTGGTGGGCGGGTTGAGGTCCGCCTCCGTGAGTTCCGGAGGTCCGGCCTTGACGTACTTGATGATCAACTTGATCTCGATCACTGCGAGCACCGCGTAGAGCAGTGTGTAGACGGCGAGCGAGGTGATGACCTCGCCCTGCGAGACATTGGGGGAGACCGCCGCGGACGTCTGCAGCACTCCGAAGACCACCCACGGCTGACGGCCCATCTCGGTGAAGATCCAGCCCCAGGAGTTGGCGATCAGCGGGAACAGCATCGTCCACAGCGCCACGATCCAGTACCACTTGGTGAACTTCGGGCTCAGCGCCTTCTTGAAAAGCACCAGGTTCGGCACTTCGTCCTCACCCACCCGCAGCGCCTGCGGCAGCATGAACTTCTTCCGGGTCAGCCAAAGCCCGAGCACACCGATGCCGAGCGAGGCCATCCCGAAGCCGATCATCCAGCGGAAGCCCCAGTAGGCGACCGGGATGTTCGGCCGGTAGTCACCGGGCCCGTACTTCTCCTGCATCTCCTTGTTGAGGTCGTTGATGCCGGGCACGTGCTCGCTGAAGTTGTTGTGCGCGAGGAACGACAGCAGGCCGGGAATCTCTATGGCGACCGTGTTGTGGCCCTTGTCGACGTCCCCGTACGCGAAGACGGAGAAGGGCGCGGAGTCCTCGCCGTCCCACAGCGCCTCGGCGGCGGCCATCTTCATCGGCTGCTGCTCGAACATGATCTTGCCGAGCTCATCGCCGCTGACCGCGGTGAGCAGCCCGCTGATGGTGATCGTGACCAGTCCGAGGCGCAGCGAGGTCTTCATCACCGGCACGTGCTTCTTACGGGCCAGGTGGTACGCGGCGATGCCGGCCATGAACGCACCGCCGACCAGGAAGGCCGCGGTCATGGTGTGGAAGACCTGCGCCAGCGCGGTGTTCTGCGTCAACACCGCCCAGAAGTCGGTGAGTTCGGCCCGGCCCTTCTCCTCGTTGATCCGGTAGCCGACCGGGTGCTGCATCCAGGAGTTGGCCGCCAGGATGAAGTACGCGGAGAGGATCGTGCCGATCGAGACCATCCAGATCGTCGCCAGGTGCAGCTTCTTCGGCAGCTTGTCCCAGCCGAAGATCCACAGCCCGATGAACGTGGACTCGAAGAAGAACGCGATCAGCGCCTCGAACGCGAGGGGGGCGCCGAAGATGTCACCGACGAACCGCGAGTAGTCGGACCAGTTCATGCCGAACTGGAACTCCTGCAGGATGCCGGTCACGACACCCATCGCGATGTTGATCAGGAAGAGCTTGCCCCAGAACTTGGTCGCCTTGAGGTACTTCTCCTTCTCGGTCCGCACCCACGCGGTCTGCAGGCCCGCGACGAGCGCGGCCAGCGAGATCGTGAGCGGGACGAAGAGGAAGTGGTAGACGGTGGTGATGCCGAACTGCCATCGCGCCATCGTTTCCGGCGCCAGAGCCAAGTCCACGTCGTCACTCTCCTTAAGTCGCCGTGGTCGGTCACAGCGGCAGTCTGCCCCTGACAATCCCGCCCATCACGGGATTAACGGGACACGTTTGTGAACGCGTTCACATTCACAAGCATTATGTCGTACCGGTTCCGGCATTCGCCCGGGGGGTCCCCCTTACTCGGGGGTAGCCCAGGGGGCCCCTTCCCAAGAACTTCAACATCTTGTTGAATCCGCGGCATGCAGATCCGAATCATCTGGCCCGCCGGGCACCTGACCGCGACGCTCGAGGACACCCCGACCGCCCAGGCACTCCACCGCGCCCTGCCGCTCTCCGCCACCGCCCAGACCTGGGGCGAGGAGGTCTACTTCGACACCGGCATCTCCGTCGAGCCCGAGGCCGACGCCCGCCAGGTCGTCGATCCTGGCACCGTCGCCTTCTGGACCGACGGCGACGCCCTCGCCCTGCCGTACGGCCCCACGCCGATATCGCGCGGCGACGAGTGCCGCCTCGCGAGCCCGTGCAACCTGCTCGGCGCTCTCGACGGCGACCCCCGCAAACTCGCCACCGTCCGCAGCGGCGACCCGATCAGGGTCGAACTGGTCACCGCCTAGCGGGAGTTGCGTCCGCGGACGCCCCGGCGCCCGCGGACGCCGCGTCCTACAGCTCCTTGCGGAACGTCTCCGCCGTGTGCAGGAAGATGTCATTGGCCTCGGGCTCACCGATCGTGGCCCGCATGCCCTCACCGGCGAACGGCCGCACGACGACACCGGCCTTCTCGCAGGCGGCCGCGAAGTCGTTCGTACGGTCCCCCAGGCGCAGCCAGACGAAGTTGGCCTGCGTCTCGGGGACCGTCCAGCCCTGTCGGCGCAGACCCTCGACGACCCGGGTGCGCTCCCCGATCAACGACCCCACGCGGCCGAGGAGTTCGTCCTCCAGCTGCAGCGAGGCCACCGCCGCGTCCTGCGCGAGCTGGCTCACGCCGAACGGCACCGCCGTCTTGCGCAGCGCCGCCGCCACCGGCTCATGGGCCACCGCGAAGCCGACGCGCAGCCCCGCAAGGCCGTACGCCTTGGAGAAGGTGCGCAGCACACAGACGTTGGGCCGGTCGCGGTAGAGCTCGATGCCGTCCGGCACCTCGGTGTCGCGGATGAACTCGCGGTACGCCTCGTCCAGAACCACCAGGACATCGCTCGGCACCCGGTCCAGGAAGCGCTCAAGCTCCGCCCTGCGGACCACCGTGCCGGTCGGGTTGTTCGGATTGCAGACGAAGATCAGGCGCGTGCGCTCGGTGATCGCGTCCGCCATCGCGTCGAGGTCGTGCACCTCCCCCGAGGTCAGCGGCACCCGCACCGAGGTCGCGCCGCTGATCTGCGTGATGATCGGGTACGCCTCGAAGGACCGCCAGGCGTAGATCACCTCGTCGCCCGGTCCGCTGGTGGACTGCAGCAGTTGCTGCGCGACGCCGACCGAGCCGGTGCCCGTGGCGAGGTGCGAGAGCGGGACGCCGAAGCGGTCCGACAGCTCGTTCATCAGGCCCGTGCACGCCATGTCCGGGTACCGGTTGAAGGTGTCGGCGGCGGCCGTCACCCGCTCCATCACGCCGGGCAGGGGCGGATACGGGTTCTCGTTGGAGGACAGCTTGTACGCCACCGGGCCGCCGGCCGCGGCGGGCTTGCCCGGCTTGTACGTCGGGACGCCGTCCAGCTCGGCACGCAGCCTCGGGCTCTTCTCGCTCACAGCAGGTCCTCCTCGTACCACCGGTTCGAATACTGCTCACCTTATGAGGATTCCGCGCCGCTGCGAATGCCCTGTGGACAAGCCGCACGCTCGCCCTGTGGACAACCGGGCGGTCGGCGCGCGGGGAGGGGGGAGCGCTCCTCAATCTTCCGTGCGCCGGTGGCTTGCGCCGTGGCGCGCGTCCCCCGTGCAGGTGAGTTGAGACCTCTTCGAGACCTCAGCGACGTGACAGGCACGTGGGCGCCGACAGGCATCGGATCACCCCGATATCCCTCAACTCCCTTGTGTTCCAAGGTCATTGATATTGTTTCACCATGCAGAAACGTGCCTGTCAACGCGTGCATATGCATTCACGACGACCACCCGCATGAGCCCTACTATCGGCTCGCCATGACAGCAGCAGGGAAGCATCAGGTGAGCCGGGCACAGACTCGGGGCAACCGGCAGGGCCGGGCGGGCATCCGGGATGTGGCCGCCGCTGCCGGCGTCTCCATCACGACCGTCTCCGACGCGCTCAACGGTAAGGGCCGGCTCCCCGACGCCACCCGCCAACACGTCCGCGAGGTCGCCGACCGGCTGGGCTACCGCCCGTCCGCCGCGGCCCGAACCCTCCGTACCGGCAAGTCAGGACTCATCGGCCTGACCGTGACGACGTACGGGAATGAACCTTTCACCTTCACCGAATTCGCGTACTTCGCGGAGATGGCGAGAGCCGCGACCTCGGCCGCGCTCGACCGCGGCTATGCCCTGGTCATCCTGCCCGCCACCTCCCGTCACGACGTGTGGTCCAACGTCGCTCTGGACGGCACCGTCGTCATCGATCCCTCCGACCAGGACCCGGTCGTCAGCGAACTGGTGCGTCAGGGGCTGCCGGTGGTCTCCGACGGCCGCCCGGCGGGTTCGCTGCCGGTCACCGCCTGGGTGGACAACGACCACGAGGCCGCCGTCCTCGGCATCCTCGACCACCTGGCCGCCGCCGGGGCCCGCCGCATCGGCCTGCTCACCGGCACCACCACCGACACGTACACCCGGCTCTCCACCACGGCCTACCTGCGCTGGTGCCGCCGCATCGGGCAGGACCCGGTGTACGAGGAGTACCCCGCCCACGACCCCTGCGCCGGGGCCGTCGCCGCCGACCGGCTCCTGGCCCGCCCCGACCGGCCCGACGCCGTCTACGGACTCTTCGACCCGAACGGCACCGACCTGCTCGCAGCCGCCCGGCGGTACGGGCTGCGCGTGCCCGAGGACCTGCTGCTCGTCTGCTGCAGCGAGTCCACCGTGTACGCCACCACCGAGCCGCCCATCACGACGCTCTCGCTCAAGCCGCGGCGTATCGGCACGGCCGTCGTGCAGTTACTCATCGACGCCATCGAGAGCGTGGAGACGACCGGACCGATCGAGCAGGTGATACCGACCGAGCTGATCGTGCGGACCTCGTCGCAACGCCGGCCGCCCCGCAGGACGGTCAGTCCGCCGCGCCCTTCCGGGCAGGGGTAGTCAGACAACCCGAAGACGTCCACCAGGAGTCCGTCGGGCATCGATCAGACGTCCATCAGGAGTCCGACAGGAGCCCGGCGGGAGTCCCGGACAACGGAGGGTTACTACCAATTCGGGAGAAAACCCCGGACGACCACGGGTTCCGGCTCGATTCAACACCCCTGGTGCATCACACAGTGCGAGCCGCATTCCTATGATGGGCGCACGACACCGCGGACCGCTGCGACCAGGCCGTCCGATCCCGGTGGGAAATGCGGCGCGACGGTGGTGGAGGGGTCGATGACTCAGGGGGCCGGTCAGGGACCCGCGGTGCGTACGGACACGGTGCGCGACTTCCGCGTACCCGCATATGTGCACCAGGGCGGCGAGGAGCCCGCCGTGCCGGCCGCCGCTCCTGAAGCCGCGCAGAGCATGCCACCCGAGGGGTACACGCCGACGCAGCGCGACCTCCCCGTCATCCAGCGCGGTGACACGGTGCAGGTACGGGTGCAGACGCCCGCGGAGCCGACCGGCACGTCGGGCGGGCTCGGCCCTCTCTATGTCGTCGGCGATGTGCACGGCTACCTCGACGAGCTCCTGGCCGCGCTGCGCGAGCAGGGGCTGATCGACGAGGCCGGGGACTGGGCCGCGGGCACCGCCCGGCTGTGGTTCCTCGGCGACTTCACCGACCGCGGCCCCGACGGCATCGGCGTCATCGACCTCGTGATGCGGCTCTCGGCGCAGGCCGCGGCCGCGGGCGGGTACTGCAAGGCGCTCATGGGCAACCACGAGCTGCTGCTGCTCGGTGCCAAGCGCTTCGGCGACACCCCCGTCAACTCCGGTGCGGGCACCGCCACTTTCCAGGCTGCCTGGCTGCTCAACGGCGGCCAGAAGTCCGACATGGACCGGCTGCAGGACGTCCACCTGCAGTGGATGTCCCGGCTCGACGCCATCGAGCTGGAGGACGACCACCTCCTGGTGCACTCCGACGCACTCACGTATCTGGAGTACGGCGACTCGATCGAGGCCGTCAACGACACGATCCGCGAGGCGCTCACCCGTAACGACCCCGATGAGTGCTGGGACCTGTTCCGGAAGTTCACCAAGCGCTTCGCCTTCCGTGACGAGAACGGTTCGCAGGCGGTGCGCGAGCTTCTCGGTGTCTACGGCGGGCGCCGCATCGTGCACGGCCACAGCCCCATTCCGTATCTGCTCGGCGATGTGGGTTCCGAGGAGGGCGAGGACAGCTCCAGTCCTCAGGTCGAGGGGCCGCATGTGTACGCCGACGGCCTGGCCATCGCCATGGACGGCGGAGTGACCATGGCCGGAAAGCTCCTTGTGTGCCAACTCCCCCTGGATAAGTAACTGTTGCTCGGGCAGGCGTAGAACACATGGGACGTCTCTGACCTGGGGGCGAATTCTGGAAACCCCCTGTCACCGCGTGCCGGACCCGCTCTACCATCTGGTTATCCGTAGCAGGCTCTCCTCCGTTTCCGCCCGACTGCCCGTGCTCACACGGGAGTCCCGGCCCTACGGAGCATCGGGGGATGCACATGAACAGCGCTCCGCACCTGCCGAATGAGGACCGCCAGGACTTTGAGCGGATCCTCGATGAGGCGCTGCGCGCCGCACCACACCGTCCGGATCTCGCCGTTGTCGGCGGGCGGCTCAGCTCCGAGCAACTCCGCACGATGGCGCTGAACGCCACGGCGCTGATCACCGCCGCCGCGGCGACCGAGTACCAGCATTACGTGAAGCTCCGCGAGAAGCTGAGAGAGCCGGCGGGGTCGACCGCGGCCGTACCGGAGTCGAGTGCGCCGGAATCCTCGGGCTCCGTCGGCCTGGCCACCACCATGGGCGAGGTCACCGAGACCGCGGGCGCCGGCCTGGTCGCCGTGCTCGCCGTCCTGGCCCCGGTGCTCGCGGGCACGGCCGCGGCGATCTTCCTGCTCGTCGGGTACATCCTGAAGATGCTCACGCCCGAGCCGTCCTTCGCCGACACCCTGCTGACCGCCGGCTGGCTGTTCGGCGCGCTCACCGCCGCCGGTCTTCTGGTCGCCGGGATCGGCCTGCTCCTGACCGCGCTGCGCAACGGCTCGACGTCGCTGTCGGCGGACGTTCCCGGGCCGTTGAGCGAGGAGTTGGAGGGGGCCAGGGAGGCCTGGCGCGAGGCGCTGCTCGAACGCGGCGTGCTGCCCTTCCTGCGCGAGGCCCTGGCCGCCGCTCCGGCCGGCCCCGTCGAGCCCCGCCCCGTCGAGCGCCGCTCCGGCCCGGCGGGTACGAGAATGCCCCATCTCGGCTACCACCGGCCGGGGTTCAGCAGCCCCGACGGCGGCGCGGACACGGGTCCGCGGCCGCGCTATTCGAGCCCGGACTTCTCCAGCCCGGACTTCGGCGGCCCGGAGAAGAAGCCGGACTAGCGAGTTCCGTACGGGTTGCGCGGCGCCGGGACGCGCGTGCCCTTACGCGAGTGCCCGTACCGCGAGTGCCCGTGCTCGTACGCGAGTGAAGGTCCGTTTCACGTGAAACGGACCTTCGACTCACCTCAACTCACTGCAACGCGCGCTCAGTCCGCGATCGGCAGGTAGACGCGGTTGCCCGCGGCCGCGAACTCCTTCGACTTCTGTTCCATGCCCGCGACCGCCTCGTCGAGCTCGGCCTGCGGCGTACCGCCGTGCTCGCGGCGGATGTCCTGCGAGATCTTCATGGAGCAGAACTTCGGACCGCACATGGAGCAGAAGTGCGCGGTCTTGGCGGGCTCGGCCGGCAGCGTCTCGTCGTGGAACTCCCGTGCCGTGTCCGGGTCGAGGGCCAGGTTGAACTGGTCCTCCCAGCGGAACTCGAAGCGCGCGTCCGAGAGCGCGTCGTCCCAGTCCTGCGCGCCCGGGTGCCCCTTGGCGAGGTCGGCCGCGTGCGCCGCGATCTTGTACGTGATGACGCCGGTCTTCACGTCGTCCTTGTTCGGCAGGCCCAGGTGCTCCTTGGGCGTGACGTAGCAGAGCATCGCGGTGCCCCACCAGCCGATCATCGCGGCGCCGATGCCGGAGGTGATGTGGTCGTACGCGGGCGCGATGTCGGTGGTCAGCGGGCCGAGCGTGTAGAACGGCGCCTCCTCGCAGATCTCCTGCTGGAGGTCGATGTTCTCCTTGATCTTGTGCATCGGGACATGGCCCGGACCCTCGATCATGGTCTGTACGTTGTGCCGCTTGGCGATGGTGTTGAGCTCGCCCAGGGTCTCCAACTCCGCGAACTGCGCACGGTCGTTGGCGTCCGCGATCGAACCGGGGCGCAGCCCGTCGCCGAGCGAGTACGTCACGTCGTACGCGGCGAGGATCTCGCAGAGCTCCTCGAAGTGCTCGTAGAGGAAGCTCTCCTTGTGGTGCGCGAGGCACCACGCGGCCATGATCGAGCCGCCGCGCGAGACGATGCCCGTCTTGCGGTTGGCGGTCAGCGGGACGTACGGCAGCCGCACACCCGCGTGCACCGTCATGTAGTCGACGCCCTGCTCGGCCTGCTCGATGACCGTGTCCTTGTAGATCTCCCAGCTCAGCTCCTCGGCCTTGCCGTCGACCTTCTCCAGGGCCTGGTAGAGCGGCACGGTGCCGATGGGCACGGGGGAGTTGCGCAGCACCCACTCGCGGGTGGTGTGGATGTTGCGGCCGGTGGAGAGGTCCATGACCGTGTCGGCGCCCCACTTGGTGGCCCAGGTCATCTTCTCCACCTCCTCCTCGATGGAGGAAGTGACCGCGGAGTTCCCGATGTTGGCGTTGACCTTCACCAGGAACCGCTTGCCGATGATCATCGGCTCGATCTCGGGGTGGTTGACGTTGGCGGGGATCACCGCGCGGCCCGCGGCGACCTCTTCGCGTACGACCTCGGGGTCGATGTTCTCGCGGATCCCGATGAACTCCATCTCGGGCGTGATCTCGCCGCGACGGGCGTACGCGAGCTGCGTCACCGCCTGTCCACCACGTCCACGGCGCGGCTGCCGGGGACGGCCCGGGAAGACCGCGTCGAGGTTCTTCAGGCCCCCGCGCGGCGAGGTGTGCTTGATGCCGTCGTCCTCGGGACGAGGCGGGCGCCCGGTGTACTCCTCGGTGTCGCCGCGGGCGATGATCCAGTTCTCCCGCAGCGGCGCGAGCCCGCGGCGGACATCGGTATCGGCTGTCGGATCGGTGTACGGCCCTGAGGTGTCGTACAGGGTCACGGCCTTGCCGTTGGTGAGGTGCACCTGGCGGACCGGCACCCGCAGGTCGGGGCGCGAGCCCTCGACATACGCCTTGTGCCAGCCGATGGACTTCCCGGCCTCCGCGCCGACGGTGTTCGCGTCGCTCTTGTCGCTCTTGTCGTTGTTGTCGCTGCTGGAGGCAGGCGTGCGTGCGTCCGCTGTGGTCATGAGACCTACTCCCTACGCCGGCATTACCCGGTAACAGGTTCGGCGGTCGACGCAGCGAATTCCGTATGTCCCATACGGAGGTCAGCGCCCTCTCAGCCCGGTGCTCCGAGCTCCCGCGATTGCAAAGGTGCCCCCCACGCTAGCGCCCTCACGGCCACGCTGAACAGAGGGCCCCTTTTGTTCTTGCGATGATCAGGCGGTGACCTCCATGCAGCAGCCCCCTCAGCCGCCCTCCGAACCCCCCAGCGGACACGGCCACGGGCACACGCACAGCCACGGCCCGGCCCTTCCGGTGTCGAAGCACCTGCGCAAGGTGATCGCCGCGGTCCTCATCCCCTTCGCCACCGCCGTACTCGTCGGCCTCGTGGTGCTCTGGCCGGGCGGCGCGCCCGCGCACGAGCGCAGCGGCGTGGGCTTCGACCGGCAGACGGAGTCGGGCACGGTGGCGCGGGTCGACCCGGTCGACTGCAAGGACGTCAACGCCTCGCAGGTCCCTCCGACCGGTGACCCGTCGACCCCGGAGGGCCAGGAGGCACAGCGTGCGCAGCAGGGCACCTGCGCGAAGGCGACCATCGAGGTGACCAGCGGCAAGGACAAGGGCCACACCTTCGTCGAGGTGGTCCAGCCGGACGCGCCACGGCAGTTGAAGGAGGGCCAGGGCGTGGTCGTCGCCTACGCGCCGGGGGCTCCCAAGGAGTTGCAGTACTCGGTGACCGACGTGGACCGCGGCGTTCCGATGTGGATCCTCGCGGGGATCTTCGCGTTCGCCGTGGTCGTGGTGGGGCGGATGCGTGGCTTCATGGCCCTGGTCGCGCTCGCGGTCAGCTTCGCGCTGCTCACGCTGTTCATCCTGCCGGCGATCCTGCAGGGTTCGAATCCGCTGATCGTCGCGGTGGTCGGGGCGAGCGCCATCATGCTGATCGCGCTCTACATGTGCCACGGCCTCACCGCGAGAACCTCGGTGGCGGTCCTCGGCACCCTGATCTCGCTGGTCCTGATCGGGCTGCTCGGTTCGCTTTTCATCGGCTGGGCGTTCCTCACCGGCAACACGGACGACAACACCGGCCTGATCCACGGGCTCTACCCGGACATCGACATGAGCGGCCTGCTGCTCGCGGGCATCATCATCGGGTCCCTCGGTGTGCTCGACGACGTGACGGTCACGCAGACCTCGGCGGTCTGGGAGCTGCACCACGCCGACCCGACCATGAGCGCACGGCAGTTGTACCGCGCGGGCATCAGGATCGGCCGGGATCACATCGCGTCCGTGGTGAACACCCTGGTGCTCGCGTACGCCGGTGCCGCGCTACCGCTGTTGCTGCTGTTCACCATCGCGCAGAGCAGCGTGGGCACGGTGGCCAACAGTGAGTTGGTGGCCGAGGAGATCGTGCGCACCCTGGTCGGTTCGATCGGCCTGGTCGCCTCGGTGCCGGTCACCACCGCGCTGGCCGCGCTGCTCGTCTCGGCCGACAAGCCCGGGGTCGCGGCGGCTTCGGCTGCCGCCGCGGATACGGCTGCGGGGCGCGCGGCGGGCCGGGGCGGGCGCGGACGCCGCCGGAAGCGCTGAGTCCGTCTCACGGGCGGTTCGGGGGCGGTTCAGGGGCGGCGGTCGGTGCGCGTAGGTCCAAGGGCCACACCCCGCCGTACCGTCCCGACCGCCCAGCGGAAGCGTTTCAGCACAGGAAGCGCCCCGGAACGGGTCAGCCCGCGCTCGGCTCCTCCGCCAGGATCCGACCGAGTGCCTCGTCGAGGTGGGACTCGAAGTCGGCGAGCGTCCGCTCCTGACCGAGCGGCACCAGCTTGTCCGTACGGTCGAGGAACGCGATCAGCGGCGCGATGCCCGCGCGGAACAGCGCCTGGTCACCGCCCACTTGGAGCCGGATCAAGGCCTCGCTCAGCGGCTCGGGCCCCTCGGGTGCGATGTGCACATCTCCGTCGCCGCACGGGCCGTTGACCCCGTCGACCAGCAACTCACGGCTGAACGCCCAGGTCACCGGGGCGTCCCCGGGCAAGTGGAAGGTCAGTCGCACGGCATAGGGGTCGCGCGTCTCGTACCGCAGCTCCACCGGAATGCGGAACGAGAGCTCCTCGGAAACGAGAAAGCTCATCATGACCTCTGCCTGGACGGACTCGCGCATCGCCTACCCCGTTGCTGTGCCTGTGAGTTGGACAGGATCATCTTCCTGACACTCATGGAATCTTGCTGAACGTACGCAATAGATCACAAGGAGTGAGTTTTCAGATACTGATAGAGAACGCCAGCGTGGCGAGCTTTCGGCCCACGTCACTCTGCAACTCGCGCACCGCGGGCAGCAGTCGGCCCCGCTGATGCAGCGGCAGCGAGATCGCGAGGGTGGCCGCGGTGGTGCCGACCGTGATGGGAACCGCGGCACAGACGGTCCCCAGCGCGTATTCCTGCTGTTCCACGACCGGTTGCATCCGCCCCGTCCGCCCCAGGCGCCGTATCAGCGCGACACCGTCGCGGACCGAGTACGGAGTGATGGACTGCACCGGATAGCGCGACAGGTGGTCGCGCTGGGAGTCCTCGTCGAGCTGGGAGAGCAGGCACTGCCCGATCGCGTGGGCGTGCGCAGTCTGCCGGAAATCCGCCCATTCCTCGACCGCCGGACTGCCCGGCTTGTCGGCGATGTCCACGACTTCGACCTCGCCCTCGCGGTAGACCGCGAAGTACACCGGCACACCGATCGCATCGCGCCAGTGCGCGAGCACGTCGCCGATCTTGCTGCGACGATTCTGCTGCGCTCCACTACTGGTCAGCTTCTCGGCCGCAGGCCCGAAGACGAACACCCCCTGCTCCCGCCGCAGATAGCCCTCGTGCGTGAGGGTGCGCAGCAGGTGGTAAGCGGTGGGCAGAGCGAGTCCGGCTTCGCGGGCGAGCTGCTTCGCGGGCGCCCCGTCCTCGTGGGCGGCGACGGCCTCGAGCAGACGCATGGCGCGCTGTACGGAGCCGATGAGGGTCGGAACGGGCGTGCTGACTGCCGTGGCCAAGGTCCAACTCCCGAGGCGCGTGGGGTGGAGCCCCCGTGGGGGAAGCAGGGCTGCCGGGAGGCGTACCCCGCGTCGCTGCTCCGGACTCTAGACCCAGCTCACCAACTTGCGACCCTGATGGCCGAAAGATTCCCCCTGGCGAGCGAACACGCGCTATGGGTTACCGATCGGTGCGCTAGGACGACGAGGAATTCATGAACTTCCTTACGACATAGATCAGTCCGCCCACGAGTGCGGCGAAGACGAGCACCTTGAAAAGCAGCGCGATGACGAAACCGGCCACCGAGACGATCAGTCCGCCGAACACCACCAGCGCGATGGCCGGCACCGCGACCCACTTCACCCACCAGGGCAGTCCCGCGAATATCTCCTGCACGGCCATCGTCCTCTCCCACTTCCTCCGGTTCTCTCCGGATGCCTGTCGCTCCGAGTCCACTCTCCGAGCCGCTGTCCTCGATGCTAGGCGGGCGCCCTGCCGAACGGGGGCCTCGCATCCCTTGTCCATCCCTGACGCACCCCCTAAGGGAATCGGTGCGTCAGCCCTGGGGTGCGTCAGCCTCGGACGGTGCCTCAGCCCTCGGGCGGCGAGAAGACCACGAGAACCCGCAGATCCTCGCTGATGTGGTGGAACTTGTGCGGGACGCCCGCGGGCACGTAGATGACGCTGCCGCGGCTGACCGTGGTTGTCTCCACACCGACCGTCACCGCAGCCCGGCCGCTGGCGACGAAGTAGACCTCGTCCTGGTTGTGCGGGGCCTGCGGATCGGAGTCACCGGCATCCAGTGCGTACAGGCCTACCGACATGTTCCGTTCCCGTAGAAACTGCAGGTAGGCGCCCTGGTTCGCGGCCCGCTCCGCCTCGAGCTCGTCCAACCGGAATGCTTTCATCGCCCTGTCCGCCCTCGCTAGTGCCGTACGCCGGTGCCCGGCGCCGATCACGTCTGCCACGATCAGACACATGAAGAATTTCGTAGTCAAGACGGTCGCGAACTCGGCCGCCCTCGCCGTCGCCATCTGGCTCCTGGACAAGATCACGCTCACCGGGGACAGCACCCCGAAGAAGGTGATCACCCTGGTCCTGGTCGCTCTGCTTTTCGGCGTGGTGAACTTCCTGGTCAAGCCGGTCGTGCAGCTGCTCACGTTCCCGCTGTTCATCCTGACCCTCGGGCTGATCACGCTGGTGGTCAACGCCCTGATGCTGCTGCTCACTTCGTGGCTCGCCGACCAGGTCTCGCTGAGCTTCCACGTCGAGGGCTTCTGGACGGCCGTGCTCGGTGGCCTGATCATCAGTGTCGTCTCCTGGGCGATGAACGTGGTCCTGCCCGACGACAAGGACTGACGCCCGCACATGAACGACCGCTTCCGCGTCTGCTTCGTCTGCACCGGCAACATCTGCCGGTCCCCCATGGCCGAGTCCGTCTTCCGCGCCCACGTCGCGGAAGCCGGGCTCGACGGCCTGGTCGAGGTGGACAGCGCCGGCACCGGCGGCTGGCACGAGGGCGACGGCGCCGACCCGCGCACCGTCTCCGTCCTGCGGGCGCACGGCTACGAGAGCGACCACGCGGCGCGGCAGTTCCGCGCCGACTGGTTCGCCCGGCTCGACCTGGTGATCGCCCTCGACGAGGGTCAC
Source organism: Streptomyces boluensis (assembly GCF_009908195.1). Classification (GTDB taxonomy): domain Bacteria; phylum Actinomycetota; class Actinomycetes; order Streptomycetales; family Streptomycetaceae; genus Streptomyces; species Streptomyces boluensis. The sequence goes on from NZ_JAAAHS010000092.1 coordinate 18,373, forward strand.
CAGCGCGAACTGCGCCGCCTCGCCCCGACCCCGGCCGACGCCGCCAAGGTGCGCCTGCTCCGCTCGTACGATCCCGCCGCCGTGGATCTCGATGTTCCGGATCCTTACTACGGCGGTACGGACGGTTTCGACGAGTGCCTCGAACTGGTCGAGGCCGCGAGTCCCGGGCTGCTCAGCGCGGTCCGGGACGCGCTCACCGAGAGGGGTGCGGCATGACGGAACGCGCGATTCAGGGCCCTGCGGGGGACGGCACCCGAGCCGTACGCGCCGGGCTCCCGGAGCCCGTGAAGCACGAACCGACGCTTCCGGGACCGGTGTTCGCCGCCCACTTCCACCTGCCGGGCGAGCCGACAGGGCCGTACACGTACGGCCGCGACGAGAACCCGACGTGGACGCTCCTGGAGCGGGCCATCGGCGAGCTCGAGGCGCCGGACACCGAGGTGGAGACGCTCACCTTCGGTTCCGGGATGGCCGCGATCTCGGCGGTGATCTTCTCCCAACTGCGCGCCGGTGACGCCGTCGTGATGCCCGACGACGGCTACCAGGCGCTGCCGCTGGTCCACGAGCAGTTGCGCGCGTACGGCATCGAGGTGCGGACCGCGCCCACCGGCCGGGATGCCCAACTCGAGGTCCTGGACGGCGCGAAGCTGCTGTGGATCGAGACGCCGTCGAACCCCGGGCTCGATGTGTGCGATGTGCGCCGCCTTGTGGCCGCGGCACATGAGCAGGGCACGCTTGTGGCCGTCGACAACACCCTGGCGACTCCGCTCGGGCAGCGCCCGCTGGAGCTCGGCGCGGACTTCTCGGTGGCCAGTGGCACCAAGGGCCTCACCGGCCACGGGGACATCCTGCTCGGCTACGTGACCGGCCGGAACGCCGAGGCGATGGCGGGCGTACGCCGCTGGCGCAAGATCGTCGGCGCGATCCCCGGGCCGATGGAGGCCTGGCTCGCCCACCGTTCGCTCGCCACGCTGCAGTTGCGGATCGACCGCCAGGTCGGCAACGCGCTGGCGGTCGCCGAAGCGCTGCGCGCCCGCGACGAGGTGACCGGGCTGCGCTACCCCGGCCTTCCTGAGGACCCCTCGCACCGGCTCGCCGCCCAGCAGATGCGGCGCTTCGGCAGCGTCGTCTCCTTCACGCTGCCGTCGCGGGCGCGGGCCGAGCGGTTCATGGCGGCGCTGCACCTCGTCGAGGACGCCACGAGCTTCGGCAGCGTACGGTCCACCGCCGAGCGCCGCGGACGCTGGGGCGGCGACGCCGTACCGGAGGGCTTCATCCGCTTCTCCGCCGGCGCCGAGGACCCGCAGGACCTGGTGGCCGATGTGCTGCGCGCACTGGACGAATCAGCCGAGTAGCGGCCCGCCCCGGCGCGTTCTCCGGCACCCTCTCGGCCCGTTCCGCTTCCGGGACATCGGCCGCGCGCGACATGGCGGATACGCACAACAGACGGTCCGAGCCTCCCCCCTCGTGGCTCGGACCGTCCCGGTTCCGCATACGAAGAACCGCGCGAACAAGGCTAGTTGACTCTGTGTCAGTGTCCAATCACAGTAGCGACAGAGACCTATCGACTTATTTATAGTTGGGTGCCTGCGGGGGCTGGGGAGGGGAGAGGCTTCGCATGGATCTGGCCTTGTTGCGCACGTTCGTCACGGTGCATCGAGCCGGTTCCTTCACCCGCGCCGCCGCCCTGCTCGGCCTCTCACAGCCCGCCGTCACCTCTCAGATACGCACCCTGGAACGGCAGTTGGGGCGCCCCCTCTTCCTGCGCCAGGCGCGCGGCGTGACGCCCACGACGATCGGCGACGAGCTGGCGCACAAGGCGGCCCCGCATCTGGACGCCCTCGTGGAGATCACCGAGAGCGTCCCCGACGAGGAGTCCTCGGTCCGCACCCTGCACCTCGCGGGCCCACCGGAGTTCACCTCGGTCCGCGCCCTGCCCGCGCTCACCTCCCTCACCGGCGAGGACGGCCACGGCTATACGGTCCGGGCCTCCTTCGGCACCGCCGAGGAAACCCTCGAAGGGCTCGCCGCCGGGCATCACGATCTGGCCATCTCCACCGCCCGGCCGCGCGGCGCACTGCTCACGGCGACCGCGCTCTGCGACGAGGAGCATGTGCTGGTCGCCGCTCCCGGTCTGGCCAAGCGGCTCGGCCGCGCGGCCCTCGGGCGATACGGCGGACCCGACCTCGGCGCCCTGCCGGTGGTGGAGGTGCACGAGTCGCTGCCGCTGGTGGCCCGCTACTGGGCGGCGGTCTTCGAGTCCCGGCCCGCCGCGTCCGGCACCGTCGTCGCCCCCGACCTGCGGGCGGTGCTCGCCTGCGTCACGGCCGGCGCGGGGATCTCCGTACTGCCGCGGTATCTGTGCGCGGAGGCGTTGGAGCGGGGCGAGATCGTGGCGCTGCTCGACCCCTCGGTGCCTCCGTTGCGCACCTACTTCCTGGTGGTGCGCACCGGCACACTCGCGCTGCCGCACATCGCGCGGGCGCACGAGTGGTTGCTGTGTGCTGCCGCCGATTGGTCCTGACCCGACGCTCAGTGCTGTCGTCGTGTTTCACGTGGAACATCGCGGGCCACATTCCTTCCATGACCGTCCGACCCGTGGTCAAGCGCACCGCCCGAGCCGTACTGCTCGACGGCGACGACCTCATCCTGATCAAGCGCACCAAGCCAGGAGTCGATCCGTACTGGGTCACGCCCGGCGGGGGAGTCGAGCCCGAGGACCTGACCGTGGTCGACGCCCTCCACCGTGAGGTGCACGAGGAACTCGGCGCGAAGATCATCGACGTGGTGCCCTGTTTCGTCGACACCGTGGAGCACATCGGCGCGGACGGCGGTGCGACCGGCGTGAAGGTGCAGCACTTCTTCGTCTGCCGGCTGGAGTCCATGGACACCTCGCAGCGCCACGGTCCCGAGATCGAGGAGCCCGCGGGCGAGTACGAGATCGTGCGGATCCCGTTCACCCGCGTCGGCATCGCCTCGGTCCACCTGGTGCCGCTCTCGCTGCGCCACTACCTGGACGGCAACATCGAGGGCGTACGCGCGATGCACGCCCCCGACCTGGGGTGAGCGGGGCGCGTAGCGCGGACGGGTCCTGAGGGCGCCCCCTGCTCCGCTGCCGCCGGTCCGCTGCCGCTAGTCCTCTAGTCCGCTGCCGCGACGAGTTCTTCCAGGGAGTCGTGGCGGATCCGGTCCTGCGGAACGCCCGCGCCCCTGAGGACCTGGACGCCGTTGCGGATCATCCCGGGCGGGCCCGCGAGGTACGCGTCGAAGTCGTGCCACGGGCCGAACTGCCGTACCGCGTCCGGGAGTCGGCCTGGCTGGTCGAAGCTGTCGATCACGGGGCGGACCGAGAGCCACGGGTGGCTCTGCTGGAGCCGGAGCATGGTGTCGACGTCGTAGAGGTCATGGTCGGTGCGGGCCCCGTAGAAGACCTCGACCGAGCGGCGCGCGCCGTGCTCCGCGACGTCCTCGACCAGTGCCTTGATCGGGGCGATTCCGGTGCCGCCGCCCAGGCAGAGCAGGCCGTTGTCGTTGCTGTGGTCGACGGTCATGGTGCCCGCGGGCGGGCCGAGGCGGACGGTGTCGCCGGGGCGGGCGCGGTGCACCAGGGCGTTGGAGACCCAGCCGGCGGAGACCGCCTTCACATGGAAGGTGAGCAGCCCGTCGGGGCGCGGCGCGGACGCGAACGAGTAGTGCCGCCAGATCCGCGGCCACCACGGTGTCTCCAGGCTGGCGTACTGCCCGGCCAGGAACGGGTAGGGCTGGTCCGGCCGCACGGTGAGCACCGCGATGTCGGAGGTGCGCAGCTCGTGCGAGACGATCTCGCCGAACCACCAGGCGGGCGCGCGCAGTTCGTCCTCGGCGGCCGCGTCGATCATGACCTGCGAGATGGTCGTGTACGCCCGTACCCAGGCGGCCTCGGTCTCCTCGCTCCAGCTGCTGCTCGCGTACCGGCTCAGCGAACCGATCAGGGCTTCGCCGACGGCCGGGTAGTGCTCGGGCTCGGTGCCGTACTTGCGGTGGCCGCGGCCGAGGTTCTTCAGGTACGCGACCAGGACCTCGGTGTTGTCGATGTTCTCCGCGGCGGTGAGCAGCGCCCGCAGCAGGCGGTCGCGCTGGGTGTCCATCGAGGCCGGGAACAGCATCCGCAGGTCGGGGTGGCGCATGAAGAGAAGCGCGTAGAAGTACGAGGTGACCTTGTCGGCCACGGGTCCGACCTCGGCCATGGTCCGCTGGATGAGGACCCCGTCGGCGGAAGGGGCCTCGGCCGCCGGGGCCGCCTCGGCGCGAGCCTGAGCCGGATCGGGAGTTGCCACGGGGTGCTCAACTGCCGTGCGGGGGGCGCCGGGTGAGGCCTGCGGGGTGCCGGATGTGGCGCCGTACGCGGGGGGAGCGGGG
>NZ_JAAAHS010000093.1 GCF_009908195.1 Streptomyces boluensis
CCACCCCCAACTCCCCTACCTCCGCGACGCGGGCATCACCGTCACCACGAGCGCCCCCAACGCCGAGGAACTGGTCGAGGCCTGTGCGGCGAACCGCACGGTGGTGGTCGTGGCCACCGGCGAGGGCGAGCCCCACCTCACCGACGGCCTCGCACGGCTCGCCGGCTCGGGCCGCCTCACGATGCCGGACCTGGAGCTGCTGCCCGCCTCGTACGACCTGCCGGGCGCCCGCCTCCTCGACCTGGTGCAGGTCATGGACCGGATCAGGCGCGAGTGCCCGTGGTCCTCGCGCCAGACCCACAAGGGCCTGGCCAAGTACGGCATCGAGGAGGCGTACGAACTCGTCGAGGCCATCGAGGACGGCGACCGCGCCGAACTGCGCGAGGAACTCGGCGACGTGCTCCTCCAGGTCGTCTTCCACGCCCGGATCGCAGAGGAGGCCGACCCGGAGGAAGAGGGCGAACCGTTCTCGATCGACGACGTGGCCGGCACCATCGTCACCAAGCTCATCCACCGCCACCCGCACGTCTTCGGCGACGACTCCGCCGAGACCCCGGAGGACGTCAAGGCGCACTGGCTGCGCACCAAGGCCGAGGAGAAGCAGCGGGACTCGGTGACCGACGGCGTCCCGCTCGGCCAGCCCGGCCTGGCGCTCGCCGCGAAGCTCGCGTCCCGTACGCGTACGGCGGGCCTCGACGTGCAGCCGCCCACCGGCGAGGGCGTCGGCTACGAGCTGCTCGCCCTCGCCGTGCGCGCCGAGGCCGCGGGCACCGACCCGGAGGCCGCCCTGCGCGCCGCCGCCCGCGCCTACCGGGACGCGATCCGCGCGGCGGAGGGCCAGGCGTGAGCACTCCCACCGGCTGCCCGCGCGACGCCGAGGGGCCGCTCCCCGAGGGGCCTCAACCTCCGCTGTTCACCTGGGAGTTCGCCGCCGACCCGTACCCCGCGTACGCCTGGCTGCGCGAGCACGCGCCGGTGCACCGCACCAAGCTGCCCAGCGGTGTGGAGGCCTGGCTCGTCACCCGGTACGCGGACGCCCGGCAGGCCCTCGCCGACCAGCGCCTCTCGAAGAACCCGGAGCACCACGACGAGCCCTCGCACGCCAAGGGCAAGACGGGCATTCCGGGCGAGCGCAAGGCCGAGTTGATGACGCATCTGCTCAACATCGACCCGCCGGACCACACCCGGCTCCGGCGGCTCGTGTCGAAGGCGTTCACCCCGCGCCGCGTCGCCCGGTTCGCGCCGCGCGTGCAGCAGCTCACCGACGAGCTGATCGACACGTTCGCCGCGAAGGGCGAGGCCGACCTGATCCACGAGTTCGCCTTCCCGCTCCCGATCTACGCGATCTGCGACCTGCTCGGCGTCCCGCGCGAGGACCAGGACGACTTCCGCGACTGGGCGGGCATGATGATCCGGCACGGCGGAGGCCCGCGCGGCGGCGTCGCCCGGTCGGTGAAGAAGATGCGCGGCTACCTCGCCGAACTCATCCACCGCAAGCGCGAGAGCCCTGGCGACGACCTGATCTCCGACCTCATCAGGGCCGGCGACCACGGCGAGCACCTCACCGAGAACGAAGCGGCCGCGATGGCCTTCATCCTGCTGTTCGCCGGCTTCGAGACCACCGTCAACCTCATCGGCAACGGCACGTACCAACTCCTCCGCCACCCGCGGGAGCGCGAGCGGCTCCAGGAGTCGCTGGCCGCGGGGGAGACCTCGCTCCTGGAGACCGGGATCGAGGAACTGCTGCGCTACGACGGCCCGGTCGAGCTCGCCACCTGGCGCTTCGCCACCGAGCCCGTCCGCATCGGCGGCCAGGACATCGCGGCCGGCGACCCCGTCCTGGTCGTCCTCGCCGCCGCCGACCGCGACCCGGAGCGCTTCGCCGGACCCGACACCCTCGACCTCGCCCGGCGCGACAACCAGCACCTCGGATACGGCCACGGCATCCACTACTGCGTGGGCGCGCCCCTCGCCCGTATCGAGGGACAGACGGCCATCGCGACGCTGCTTCGCCGCCTTCCCGACCTGCGGCTCGCGGTGGAACCCGACGATCTGCGGTGGCGCGGCGGGCTCATCATGCGCGGTCTGCGCACGCTCCCGGTGGAGTTCACCCCCGAGTGAGAGGGCGCCGCCCCGACGCGATTTCTGACGGGGCGTCAAGACTGTGACTTTCACGTGATCTCCGCTGTACCGGGTTGTGACAAGCGTTCGAGTGTCGCTACGTTCATCCCTCGGCTCAGACGCCACGCCTGTTGTCGCGCGAAAGGGAACCGCATGCTCTCCGGGAACGGCCGTCACCGACGTCGACGCCAGGCTCCTGCCCTCGTGGTCGCGGCCGGGGTCACCGGCTCGGCCCTCGCCTTTCCGCTGCTCGCCGCCACCGGCGCGAGCGCCGCCGAGGCGACGGTGGACGCCAACACCTGGGACCGGCTCGCCCTGTGCGAGAGCGGCGGTCTCTGGAGCGCGGACATGGGCAACGGCTACTACGGCGGGCTCCAGTTCACCCAGGCGACCTGGGAGGAGTACGGCGGCCTGAAGCACGCCCCGAGCGCCGACAGGGCGAGCCGGGCCGAGCAGATCGCCGTGGCGGAGAAGGTGCTGGCCGATCAGGGCCCGCTGGCCTGGCCGACCTGTGGCCTGGTCGCCGGGTTCCCGGACGCCGAGAACCCCACGGACGAGCCGGCGGCTGACGACCCGTCGTCCGACGACCCCGCCGCCGACCTGCCGCCCGCGACGGACCCGTCCGACGAGAAGCCGTCCGACGGGAAGCCGTCCGAGAAGCCGTCCGGCGAGAAGCCCGACGAGGGCCCCTCGGGTGAGGCGCCGTCCGACGACAAGTCGGACGAATCGGGAGACAAGAGTCACGACGGCGGCACGGGCGAAACGGACAACTCAGGCCAGAACGGCGGCGGTCGCCACCGTGGTGAGCCCGCACCCGAGGCCCCGCGCGGCGACGGCGACGACAACTCCTCGGGTCGGCACGCCTCGCGCGGCGACGGCTCCCGCGGCGACGCCGAAGGTGCGTACACGGTCCGTCTCGGCGACAGCCTCTCCGCCATCGCCGACGCCCGTGATGTCGACGGAGGTTGGGCCGCGCTGTACGCCGCCAACGAGAAGACGGTAGGGCTCGACCCGGACCTCATCCTCCCTGGCCAGCGCCTCGACCTCGGAGCGAAGTAGTTCGAAACTGGGCGGAATCCGGCGGCAGTTCAGTGCTGAATGTCCGTTATAAAGAGGCTTCGCCCAGGATGAGAGATGGGTCTCATCAGCCCAGATCGTCTTTGTATTTCCGTCGATCGCATGTCTACGGTCGTGACCGCTCGCCACTGGCGGGCCCCGATGGCCGTCACGCCGAATCCTGCCGGCGGCCCTTGGGAACAGTCGTCGCGTAAAGCGCCGTAGGCAGGAGCGGGGGACCCAAGGTTCGCGCCGGGCCCGGCCGTTGAGAGCTTCAGCAGAAGCCCGCAGCGGCAGGAGACCGGCTTGGGGTGAAGTCACCCGGTACGTCCGAGACGCACTGTCCGATACGTACCGAGTGGCCGGGCAACTCACTTGGCCCGAACCCGACAGCTCACTTCGCAGGCGTCGGTGAGGGGATTACTCCATGCTGTTCTCCGGCAAGGGCAAGCACCGTCGTATGACCAAGGCCGACAAGGCCACCCGCGTCCTGGCGGTCGCCGGTGTCGCCGGTGCCGCGGTCGCCGCGCCGCTCGTCACCGCGGGCTCCGCCTCCGCCGCCACGTCCTCCGAGTGGGACGCGGTCGCCCAGTGCGAGGCCGGCGGCAACTGGTCCATCAACACGGGCAACGGCTACTACGGCGGCCTGCAGTTCTCGTCCTCCACCTGGAGCGCCTACGGCGGCGACAAGTACGCGGCCACCGCCGACCAGGCCTCCAAGGACCAGCAGATAGAGATCGGCGAGAAGGTCCTCGCCGGTCAGGGCAAGGGCGCCTGGCCGAGCTGTGGCGTCGGCCTCTCCAACGCCTCGTACGACGGCGGCGGTTCGGAAGCGAGCGCCCCCGCCGAGGCCCCGCAGCAGCAGGCCGCCCCGCAGCCGGAGCGCAAGGCCGAGCAGCCGGCGTCCCGTTCGCAGGAGCGCGCCGAGCCGCAGCAGAAGACCGTCAAGACCCCGACCGGCAAGAAGGTCAAGAAGGGCGACGGCGAGTACAAGGTCAAGAAGGACGACACCCTCTCGTCCATCGCCGAGGCGCACGACGTCAAGGGCGGCTGGCAGAAGCTGTTCGACCTGAACAAGGACATCGTCGACGACGCCGACTTCATCTTCCCGGGCCAGCAGCTGCACCTGAAGTAGCCGCTCCCCGCGCGCGGACGGCGGGCCGGGGGCGCAGAACGACATCCCCCCACCGCTCGGCCACGGCCCGCCCGCACCGCACCCCCACACTCCCCGCCCCGGCGTGCATTCCCCCGTACGCGCCGGGGCGGGGGCATGCCCGCGTGCGAACCCTGCGTGTGAGCCCTGCGTGCGACCTCCGCTACGGCTACCGACTGGTAGTAATCGCGGACGTTTGTCCCCTATTACAGGTCTTCGGGCCTCTTTTCGTCCCAGCGGGCGGGCGGCCGGGTGGCCGAGCCTCCGGAGGCGGATAGGCTCGGGAGACGCAAGGCCAAGCAGACCTGCACGCACGCACACTGTGCGTCATACCTATGCGTCACATCCCAGAAGGAGATGCTCGTGCCGTCCATCGACGTCGTCGTAGCCCGGGAAATCCTGGACTCCCGAGGCAACCCCACGGTCGAGGTCGAGGTCGGCCTCGACGACGGCAGCACGGGTCGTGCTGCTGTTCCGTCCGGTGCCTCCACCGGTGCCTTCGAGGCCATCGAACTCCGTGACGGTGACCCCAACCGTTACCAGGGCAAGGGTGTCGAGAAGGCCGTCCTCGCCGTCATCGAGCAGATCGGCCCGGAGCTCGTCGGGTACGACGCGACCGAGCAGCGCCTGATCGACCAGGCCATGTTCGACCTGGACGCGACCGACAACAAGGGCTCCCTCGGCGCCAACGCCATCCTCGGCGTCTCGCTCGCCGTCGCGCACGCCGCCTCCGAGGCCAGCGACCTGCCGCTGTTCCGCTACCTCGGCGGTCCGAACGCGCACCTGCTGCCCGTCCCGATGATGAACATCCTGAACGGTGGGTCGCACGCCGACTCCAACGTCGACATCCAGGAGTTCATGATCGCCCCGATCGGCGCGGAGTCCTTCTCCGAGGCGCTGCGCTGGGGCACCGAGGTCTACCACACCCTCAAGAAGGTCCTGAAGGACAAGGGCCTCTCCACGGGCCTGGGCGACGAGGGCGGCTTCGCCCCGAACCTGGACTCCAACCGCGCCGCGCTCGACCTCATCCTCGAGGCCATCAAGCAGGCCGGTTACGTCCCCGGCGAGCAGGTCGCCCTGGCCCTCGACGTGGCCGCGTCCGAGTTCTACAAGGACGGCAAGTACGAGTTCGAGGGCAAGTCCCGCTCGGCCGCCGAGATGACCGAGTACTACGAGGAGCTCGTCTCCGCGTACCCGCTGGTCTCCATCGAGGACCCGCTGTACGAGGACGACTGGGCCGGCTGGAACGTCATCACCGAGAAGCTCGGTGACAAGGTCCAGCTCGTGGGCGACGACCTGTTCGTCACCAACCCGGAGCGCCTGGCCCGTGGCATCGAGGAGAAGTCCGCGAACGCCCTGCTGGTCAAGGTCAACCAGATCGGTTCGCTGACCGAGACCCTGGACGCCGTCGAGCTGGCCCAGCGCAACGGCTTCAAGTGCATGATGTCGCACCGCTCCGGTGAGACCGAGGACGTCACCATCGCCGACCTCGCCGTCGCCACCAACTGCGGCCAGATCAAGACCGGCGCCCCGGCCCGCTCCGAGCGCGTCGCCAAGTACAACCAGCTGCTGCGCATCGAGGAGATCCTCGACGACGCCGCGGTCTACGCCGGCCGCAGCGCCTTCCCGCGCTTCAAGGGCTGAGCCGTAGGCACGCTGTAGCTACGTACGTCCCCGTACTCGGTCCCGTACCGTGTGCGGGGACGTACGCGCGTGTGAACGGGAGGCGGGGACATGGCCGTGAAGGACCGGGACCGGTTCTCCACCGCGACCAGACTGCGGCTGTTCGGCGAGCAGACCGCGGCCCGCGTCTACCGCTCCCAGACCAGGCGCCAGGCCCGCCGCTCCCGGCTCACCGGCCGCGCGGCCCTGCTCGCCCTGGTCCTCTGCTCGCTGGTCGTGGCACTCGCGTACCCGATAAGGCAGTACGTCGCGCAGCGCGCCGACATCGCCGAGCAGGAACGGAAGCTGGCGGAGGCTCGCGAGCAGACCGAGCGGCTCCGTGACTCCAAGGCCCGCTGGCGCGACCCGGCGTACGTCGAGCGGCAGGCCCGCGAGCGGCTCCACATGGTGCGGCCCGGCGAGGTCGGGTACACGGTCGTCGACCCGAGCGCGGGCCGCGAGCGTCCCACCGAACCGGGCGCGGCCGACCGTGCCTGGTACAGCAACCTGTTCGACGGCGTCGACAAGGCGGACCGCCGCGCCGCCGACGACACCGACGCCCCCTGATCGACTCTCACCGAAAGTAACCAGCACCGGCATGGACACGCCCCCGCCCACCACCCCGCGCACCGAGCCGACCGACGCCGACGTCGCGGCCTTCAAGCAGCAGCTCGGCCGCCCGCCGCGCGGCCTGCGGGCCATCGCCCACCGCTGCCCGTGCGGCCAGCCCGACGTGGTGGAGACGGCGCCGCGGCTGCCCGACGGCACGCCCTTCCCGACGCTGTACTACCTGACGTGCCCGAAGGCGAACTCGGCCATCGGCACGCTCGAGGCCAACGGCGTCATGAAGGAGATGACGGAGCGCCTGGCCACCGACCCGGAGCTCGCCGCCGCGTACCGCGCCGCGCACGAGGACTACATCCGGCGCCGCGACGAGATCGAGGTGCTCACCGGTTTCCCGAGCGCCGGCGGCATGCCGGACCGGGTGAAGTGCCTGCACGTCCTGGTCGCCCACTCGCTGGCCGCCGGACCGGGCGTGAACCCGCTCGGCGACGAGGCCATCGCGCTGCTGCCGCAGTGGTGGGCCAAGGGCGCCTGCGTCACCACCGAGGACCCGAAGCCGGCGGAGGCGGGCGCATGACCCGCGTCGCCGCCATCGACTGCGGTACGAACTCGATCCGCCTGCTCGTCGCGGACGCCGACCCCGAGACGGGTCAACTGGTCGACCTGGACCGGCGGATGACGATCGTCCGGCTCGGCCAGGACGTCGACAGGACCGGCCGCCTCGCCCCCGAGGCCCTGGAGCGTACCTTCGCGGCCTGCCGTGAGTACGCCGGGATCATCGAGGCGCACGGCGCGCGGCAGCTCCGCTTCGTGGCCACGTCGGCCTCGCGGGACGCGGAGAACAGGGACGAGTTCGTCCGCGGCGTCGTCGACATCCTGGGCGTGGAGCCCGAGGTGATCACCGGTGACCAGGAGGCCGCGTTCTCCTTCTTCGGCGCCACCAAGGAGCTGACCGGCCGCGCCGACCTGGCCAAGCCCTACCTGGTCGTCGACATCGGCGGCGGCTCCACCGAGTTCGTCGTGGGTGACGAGAGCGTCCGCGGGGCGCGCTCCATCGACGTCGGCTGCGTACGGATGACCGAGCGCCACCTCCGGCACGAGGGCAAGGTCAGCGACCCCCCGAGTGCGGCGGAGATCGAGGCGATCCGCGCGGACATCACCGCGGGCCTCGACCTGGTCGCCCGGACCGTGCCGGTCGACGAGAGCCGCACCCTGGTCGGTCTCGCGGGCTCGGTCACCACGCTGTCCGCCATCGCGCTCGGCCTTCAGGAGTACGACTCGGCCGCGATCCACCACTCCAGGCTCTCCTTCAGCCAGGTCAAGGAGATCACCGAGCGCCTCCTCACCTCCACCCACGCCGAGCGCGCCGCGATCCCCGCGATGCACCCCGGCCGCGTGGACGTGATCGCCTCGGGCGCGCTCGTCCTGCTGCTGATCATGGAGCGGTTCGGCTTCGACGAGGTCGTCGTGAGCGAGCACGACATCCTGGACGGCATCGGCTGGTCCCTCGCCTGAGCAGCCGCAACTCACGTCTGAGCGGGGAGAACGGGCCGGAAGCAGTGCTTCCGGCCCGTTCTCCGTACGAACTTCGTGAAGTTCTTCACAAGGAAAAGCGGCCCGATGGGCGCTCTTGAGGCCACTTGGGTCCCGAACTGTGGACCCGTCGCGTCTCACGCGGGGTTTCGGGAGTTTTACGGCCGTACGAAACCCGTGTGAAACCGGGTCGTGGTCCACTCGAGGCCGTCCCGAGATCGGCAGCTCAGCGGGGTTCCCAACGTGTTCGCCCCGGTCGATGGTTCCCCTGCGGGGGCATGACCTCGATCACGTGGGTGGCGGAGTGTAGCAGAGGGTGTCCAGACCCTTGTGAAGGGGCTCACGAGCGACCCCCGGTCGGGGGGTGGATACTCGATGGCATGAGCACCACGGAGCGTCCCCGGATCCTCGTTGTAGGCGGTGGGTACGTAGGCCTGTACGCAGCTCGACGCATTCTCAAGAAGATGCGCTACGGCGAGGCGACCGTCACGGTCGTCGACCCGCGCTCGTACATGACGTACCAGCCCTTCCTCCCCGAAGCTGCCGCCGGCAGCATCTCGCCTCGGCATGTCGTCGTACCGCTGCGACGCGTGCTGCCCAAGGCTGAGGTGCTCACCGGCCGAGTCACCACCATCGATCAGGACCGCAAGGTCGCCACGGTCGCGCCGCTCGTCGGCGAGGCCTACGAGCTGCCCTTCGACTACCTGGTCATCGCGATGGGCGCGGTCTCCCGCACCTTCCCGATCCCCGGCCTCGCCGAGCAGGGCATCGGTATGAAGGGCATCGAGGAGGCCATCGGCCTGCGCAACCACGTCCTGGAGCAGCTCGACAAGGCTGACTCCACGACCGACGAAGAGGTCCGCCGCAAGGCGTTGACCTTCGTCTTCGTCGGCGGTGGCTTCGCGGGTGCGGAGACCATCGGTGAGGTCGAGGACATGGCCCGCGACGCGGCGAAGTACTACAACAACGTGTCCCGCGAGGACATGCGCTTCGTCCTCGTCGACGCCGCCGACAAGATCCTCCCCGAGGTCGGCCCCAAGCTCGGCCAGTACGGCAAGGAGCACCTGGAGAGCCGTGGTGTCGAGGTCTACCTCTCGACCTCCATGGACTCCTGCATCGACGGTCACGTCGTGCTGAAGAACGGCCTCGAGGTCGACTCCAACACGATCGTGTGGACCGCCGGCGTCAAGCCGAACCCGGTGCTCTCCCGCTTCGGTCTGCCGCTCGGCCCGCGTGGCCACGTCGACACCCAGACGACCCTCCAGGTCCAGGGCAGCGACTACATCTGGGCCGCGGGCGACAACGCCCAGGTGCCGGACCTCGTCGGCCGCAAGGCGGGCAACGAGAACGCCTGGTGCCCGCCGAACGCCCAGCACGCGCTGCGTCAGGCGCGCATCCTCGGCGACAACGTGATCTCCGGTATGCGGGGCTTCCCGCAGAAGGAGTACAGCCACGCCAACAAGGGTGCGGTCGCCGGTCTCGGCCTGCACAAGGGCGTCGCGATGATCGTCATGGGCAAGATGAAGATCAAGCTCAAGGGCCGTCTCGCCTGGTACATGCACCGCGCGTACCACGGCATGGCGATGCCGACGTACAACCGCAAGATCCGCGTCTTCGCCGACTGGACCCTCGCGGTCTTCCTCAAGCGCGAGGTCGTCTCGCTCGGCGCGATGGAGTCGCCGCGCGAGGAGTTCTACGAGGCCGCCAAGCCCGCGCCGGTCGCGCCGCCGGCCGTCGAGGCGACCGACAAGCCCGCCGCCGGGAAGTCGGAGAAGGCCAAGGCCTCCTGACCTCCGGCACACACCGTCAGACCCCGCAGGGGCCGTCCGCCATCCGTGGTGCGGGCGGCCCCTGCGGGGTTTTCGTGGGCTAGTGGGTGCCTGGGGCAACTTCTTTGCCGACCCTTTATGCCGCAACGGGACTGCGCACGGCCTCTGTTGGTGTTTACGTGGTGTTGGACCTACCGGGATCGAGCCAGGAAGGTGACACGCCATGGCAGACGCCGCGCCGCGGCTGAGGAATCTCGCCGAACAACTCCTCGGAGCCCCGCTCCCCGTCCGCATCCGTGCCTGGGACGGCAGCGAGGACGGTCCGCCCGGCGCCCCCGCACTCTTCGTACGCAACCGCCGCGCCCTGCGCCGCATCCTCTTCAAGCCCGGCGAGCTCGGCCTGGCCCGCGCCTGGGTCGCCGGGGACCTCGACGTCGAGGGCGACCTCTACGAGACCCTCGACCAGATGTCCGACCTGATCTGGGAGCGCGCCGACGACGCCGCGCGCCCCTCGCTCCGCGACCCGGCCGTACGCGCCGCCGTACGCGAGCTGCTCACCCTCGCCGGACCCGTACTGCTGCCCCCGGCGCCGCCCCGCGAAGAGGTCGGCAGGCGCGGCGGCCCGCTGCACACCAAGGTCCGCGACCGGCAGGCGATCAGCCACCACTACGACGTGGGCAACGACTTCTACGAGCTGGTGCTCGGCCCGTCGATGGTCTACTCGTGCGCGTACTGGGAATCCCCCGACGCCACCCTCGAGGACGCCCAGCGCGACAAGCTCGAACTGATCTGCCGCAAGCTGGACTTGAGGCCCGGCGCGCGGCTGCTCGACGTCGGCTGCGGCTGGGGCTCCATGGCGATCCACGCGGCGCGCGAGCACGGCGTCCACGTCGTCGGCGTCACGCTCTCCCGCGAGCAGGCCGCGTACGCCCGCAAGCGGATCGCGGACGAGGGTCTCACCGACCGCGTCGAGATCCGCGTCCAGGACTACCGCGACGTGCGGGACGGCCCGTACGACGCGATCTCCTCCATCGGCATGGCCGAACACGTCGGCGCGGTCCAGTACTTGGGGTACGCGACCGACCTGTACGCACTCCTCAAGCCCGGCGGGCGGCTGCTCAACCACCAGATCGGCCGCCGTCCGGTGCGGGACGAGGAGGGCTACAGCGTGGACGAGTTCATCGATGCGTACGTCTTCCCCGACGGCGAGCTCGCCCCTCTGGGCCGTACGGTCTCGCTCCTGGAGGAGGCCGGCTTCGAGGTACGCGACGTGGAGTCGCTCCGCGAGCACTATGCCCACACCCTGCGCCGCTGGGTGACCAACCTGGAGGCCGCCTGGCCCCGCGCCCAGCGCATGGTCTCGCCGGGGCGGGCCCGCGTATGGCGCCTCTACATGGCGGCGTCCGCGCTGGCCTTCGAGCGGAACCGGATCGGCGTGAACCAGGTCCTCGCGGTCCGGACCCCGGAGAGGGGCGAGTCGGGACTGCCGCTCAGGTCGCGCGACTGGAACTAGCGGTACGCGAAGGGGCCCGGGGCGCCATGTGCGCGCCCCGGGCCCCTCGCGTACCCGCTACTCCGCTGCTACTCCGCCTTGATCGCCGACAGCATGTTCAGGCGGGCCGCACGACGGGCCGGCCACAGGGCGGCGAGGATGCCGACCAGCGCGGCCAGGGCCAGGAACAGGCCCATCCGGCCCCACGGAAGCACCAGTTCGTACGTGGCGATGGACGAGCCGATCAGCTCGCCGGCCGCCCAGCCGAAGAACACCCCGAGCCCGATCCCGAGCACCCCGCCGAACAGCGAGATCACCAGGGACTCCATGCGCACCATGCGCTTGATGCCCTTGCGGTCGAGGCCGATCGCGCGCAGCATCCCGATCTCCTGGGACCGCTCGAAGACGGACATGGCCAGGGTGTTGATCACGCCGAGCACGGCCACGATGACGGCCATGGCGAGCAGCCCGTAGAGCATGTTCAGCATCAGCGTGAACATCTGGGCGATGCCGTCGGAGATGTCCTTCTTGTCGTCGACGGCGACGGCCGGGTTGTCGCCGAGCGCCTCACGGATCGACTCCTTGGCCGCGGGCGTGGCCCCGTCCGAGGTCTTGACCATCACCTGCATGTCGGTGATCCGGCTCTGGTGCGGGGCGAGCCGGTCCTTGTCCAGCATGATGCCGCGCATCATCTCGTTGCCCTGGTAGACGCCCGCCACCTGGAGCGTGCCCTTCTTCCCGTCCTCGTACGTGACGGGGAACCGGGAGCCGTCCTTCCAGCCGAAGCGCTTCGCGGTGTCGCTGTCCACGACGGCCTTGGCGCCGCCGAGCGCGTCCCACGAGCCCTGCCGGAAGTCGAGCTCGGCGAGCTGCCCGATGGTCTTCGCGTCGACACCCGTCAGGTACTCCCGCTCGCCGTCCACGAGCGAGGGCGAGTTGCGCAGCGGGCTGGTGGCGGTGACGCCGTCGAGGTCCTTGAGCTTCTGCTCCACATCGGGGGAGAGCGGGCCGAAGTTCGCCATGGAGACGACGTAGTCGGCCCTGAGCGAGTCCGTGGCCATCTTGTCGATGGACTTCTGGACGCTGCCCGCGATCACGGTCATGCCGGTGATCAGGGTGAGCCCGATCATCAGCGCGGACGCGGTGGCGGCGGTGCGCCGCGGGTTGCGTACCGCGTTCTGCCGGGCGAGCTTGCCGGAGATCCCGAAGACCTTGAGGAGCGGGGCGGCGGCCGCGATGACCGGCCGGGACAGCAGCGGTGTCAGGACGAAGACGCCGACGAGGAGCAGCGCGGCACCGAGGCCCATCGGCAGCTTGCCGTCGTCGCCCATGGTGGTGCCCGCGAGCACCGCGGCGACACCCGCACCGGAGAGCAGGGCCCCGATGGTGTTGCGTACGACGAGGGACTTGGTGCTCGCGGCGGCGTGCACGCTGTTCATCGCGGCCACCGGCGGGATCTTCGCGGCGCGGCGGCCGGGCAGCCAGGCGGCGAGCATCGTCACGACGACGCCGACGAGCAGCGAGGTGATCACCGTCGCGGGGGAGACCACGAGCGGGCCGTCCGGGACGGAGCCGCCGAAGCTGCCCATCAGGGAGCGCAGGCCCGCGCCGATGCCGATGCCCGCGGCGAGACCGGTGACGGCGGCGACCGTACCGACCAGGAACGCCTCGATCAGTACGGAACGGGTGACCTGGCGGCGGGACGCGCCCACCGCGCGCATCAGGGCCAGCTCCTTGGTGCGCTGGGCGACCAGCATCGTGAAGGTGTTGGCGATGATGAAGATGCCGACGAACAGCGAGATGCCGGCGAAGACGAGCAGCCCGGTCCGCATGCCGCTCATGGACGTGGAGATGGCCTCGGCCTGCTCGTCGGCGAGTTCCTTGCCGGTGGTGGCGGCGGCGGTGCCGTTCTTCGGCAGCACCTTCTCGATCTCGCTCATCAGCGCGGCCTGGCTCGTACCGGCCGCGGCCCGTACGTCGATCTCGCTGAACTCGCCGGGCTTCGCGTACAGCCCCTGCGCGGTCTTGGTGTCGAAGAGGGCGAGGCTGCCGCCCGCGGCGACGTTGCCGTCATCGGTGGTGAAGATGCCGGTGACCTTCGGCGTGAGCACGGGCCCGTCGATGGACATCCGTACGGTGTCGCCGACCTCGAACCCGGCGCGCTCGGCGGTCTTCGCGTCGAGGGCGATCTCACCCTTGCCGCTCGGCGCCCGGCCGTCCCGCATCGGGTAGCGGTCGTCCTTGCCGTCCGGGCCGGGGAAGTAGTTGGCGCCGCGGGTGGACCAGCCGTCGCCGAGCAGCTCCCCGTCCTTGCCGGCGAGAGCGGCGAAGCCGGAGACGGTGCCGGTCGCGGAGGCGGCGCCGTCGACCTTCGCGGAGCGGTCGAGCAGCTCCTGGGTCAGCGCGGGCGCGGCACCGGGCCTGCCGCCCTGCGCGCCGGCGTCGCCCTGCTCGGGCTTGATCGCCACGTCGACGTGGTCGAAGCCCTGGGCGGAACTCTTCTGGAACGCGTCGGAGACGGTGTTCGTGAAGACGAGGGTGCCGGACACGAAGGCCACGCCGAGCAGTACGGCGAGCACGGTCATCAGCAGCCTGGCCTTGTGCGCGAGGACATTGCGCAAGGCGGTACGGAACATGGTGGGGTCCTGGATTCCTGTCCTGGAGGTGGGGTGGCTGCTGCTGCTCAGCTGGTGCGGCCCTTGGCGTCGAACTGCCGCATGCGGTCGAGGACCGAGTCGGAGGTGGGTGCGTGCAGCTCGTCGGTGAGGCGGCCGTCGGCGAGGAACACGACGCGGTCCGCGTAGGCGGCGGCCACCGGGTCGTGGGTGACCATGACGACGGTCTGGCCCAACTCCCGTACGGAGTTGCGCAGGAAGCCCAGGACCTCGGCGCCGGAGCGGGAGTCCAGGTTCCCGGTCGGCTCGTCACCGAAGATGATCTCGGGCTGGGAGGCCAGGGCGCGGGCCACGGCCACGCGCTGCTGCTGGCCGCCGGAGAGCTGGCTCGGCCGGTGGCTGAGCCGCCCGGACAGGCCCACCATCTGGATGACCTGCTCAAGCCACGCCTTGTCCGGCTTACGGCCCGCGATGTCCATGGGCAGCGTGATGTTCTCGGCCGCGGTCAGGGTGGGCAGCAGGTTGAACGCCTGGAAGATGAACCCGATCTTGTCCCGGCGGAGCTTGGTCAGCTGCTTGTCCTTCAGGGACCCCAGCTCGGTGTCGCCGATCCGTACGGACCCGGAGCTGAACGAGTCGAGCCCGGCGACGCAGTGCATCAGGGTCGACTTGCCGGACCCGGACGGGCCCATGATCGCGGTGAACTCGGCCTGCCGGAAGTCGACCGTGACCCGGTCGAGGGCGACCACCTGGGTCTCGCCCTGCCCGTAGACCTTGCTCAGCTCGGTGGCACGCGCGGCTACTGCGGTCGCCTGGTG
This sequence comes from Streptomyces boluensis, assembly GCF_009908195.1. GTDB lineage: Bacteria > Actinomycetota > Actinomycetes > Streptomycetales > Streptomycetaceae > Streptomyces > Streptomyces boluensis. The sequence continues at coordinate 14,784 of NZ_JAAAHS010000093.1, forward strand.
AGCGACGGGTGTGGTGGTCACGGGGAGGGGCTCCTGTCGGCACGATGTCGGACTGCTCGTTCCATCGTGCTGGCGGATACGGGCCCGGAAGTCAGCCCCAGCTCTCGTTCCGTGCTTCCTCTTCAGGCTGACAGGGGGCGGCCGGTGTCATACCTGGGGAGGAGCGTCGACCCTGAGCGGGGAGGAGCGCCGGCCCTGCGCCGAGTCGTCCCGCACCCCCCCCGGCCGGGGCGACCGAATTCCGTCATTCCGCCACGCCCCCTCCACACCTGCGCAGGGCCCGTCAGTAACGCGCCCACGACGCCTTCACGGCCCTGACGGACCCTCAAGCATCAATAAAACAAGACAACATCGGGCTGTTGTTCGGCTGTTCGAGGTACGCGTCCCGATAGGCTCGACATCCCGCACCACGCGGAATCCACGGCCTGCCCGGATGGTGGAATGCAGACACGGCGAGCTTAAACCTCGCTGCCCCTCGGGGGCGTACCGGTTCAAGTCCGGTTCCGGGCACCTTCCGCTCGCGGCGACCGCGGCCTCGCTCGTGGCGATTGCGGTCTTCGCGGAAAGATCCTCCCCGAGCACTAGAGTGCTTCTTTTGCTTACCCATTACTCTTGACTCAAGGCCGCGCAGGGTGGCCAGTCGTGCATTGGTCAAGGAGTGAGATGAGGAGCAGCAACCCGGTCTTCTCGCGACGGGGGTTCAGCCGCGACAACGGCACCGCGGGCTATGGCGCGGCGCCGCAGGCCGGGGGCCCCGCCGTCGGCACCCAGGGCAACCCGTACGCGGGCGGTAACCCGTACGCCCAGGCGCCGACGAACCCGTACGCGCAGAACAACCCTTACGCGCAGCAGGACCTCCAGCACGGTGCCCCGCAGGCGCCGGTCGCCACCGGCGACAAGATGACGATGGACGACGTCGTCATGCGGACGGGCATGACGCTCGGCCTCGTGATCGCCGGCGCCACCGTCGCCTGGGTCATGAACGTGAACCTGGGCATCGCCATCGGCGCCGCGCTCATCGCGATGGTGCTCGGGCTCGTCCAGTCCTTCAAGCGCAAGGCCAACCCGGCGCTGATCCTGGCGTACGCGGCCTTCGAAGGCGTCTTCCTCGGCGCCATCAGCAACTACATCAACACGTACGTCGCCGAGGGCGCGGCCATGCAGGCCGTGCTCGGCACCATGGCGGTCTTCGTCACGATGCTGGTGCTGTACAAGACCCGCATCGTGCGCGTCACGCAGCGCTTCACGCGCTTCCTGATGATCGCCGCGACGGCGTTCCTGGTGCTGACCGCCGTGAACCTGCTGTTCATGGTGTTCGGCGGCGGTGACGGCCTCGGCTTCCGCAGCGGTCCGCTCGGCATCGTCTTCGGCATCGTCGGCATCCTGCTCGGCGCCTTCTTCCTCGCCCTGGACTTCAAGCAGGTCGAGGACGGCATCGCGTACGGCGCTCCGCGGCAGGAGTCCTGGCTGGCCGCCTTCGGTCTGACCATGACCCTGGTGTGGATCTACCTGGAGATGCTGCGGCTGATCTCCATCCTGAACAGCGACTGACGTCCCGGCACGCCCCGGCACGTCCGGTCAGCCGAAGGGCCCGCGAAGCGAACGCTTCGCGGGCCCTTCGCCGTTGGTGATCCGGCGTGCGCGCTCACAGCAGCCTGCGGGCGGCCTTTCTCATGTCGTGTTCGTGGACGATCGCTTTGGCGTGGCCGTACGCGAGGTCGTACTCGCCGCGGAGCCAGCTGACCTTCTCGTCGAAGCGGAGGAAGGACGGACCTTCGTCGACCGCGCGGATCCAGTCGGACACCTCGCGGCCGGTGCAATGGGGGATGCGGGCGAGCAGATTGCGGTGGGTCTCCTCGGAGAAGACAAGCGACATCGGCGCCTCCGGACGCTCTCGATGCAAGACCTTCCCGTCACCGTGCCTGAGCGTCGGGGTGTTGGCAACAGGCCCGGGGCGGCGCATAGGGTCACAGGGTGCTTGATACGACGCTCCTGACCGATGCCGTGGACGTGTTCGCCGACCGCCTCCGGGCCGCCTCGGAGAGCCGCCTGCAGCGCGGTGCCGCGGCCGAAGCCCGGGAGCTGGCCAGGGAGTTGGCCGTACGGGCGCAGGACATCGAGAAACCCGACGCGGTGCCGCGCGTGATGCCCGACGTCGGCCTGTTCTCGGTCTCCGACCAAGTCACCGTCGCGGGGCGCGACTTGGCCCTCGTGTTGACGGACGAGGGACAGCTGGCGGACGCGGTGCGCCTGGTGCACGAGGCACAGAAACGCGCCGGGGTGTAGTTCACTCCGGCGCGTCGAGGGCGCGTGCGGGGCGGCCCGAGGCGGACGGCCCCGGGCGCCGGTGTCAGGCGGAGGCTATGACGCGGTCCGCCAGGATGTAGACGTTCTCCTCGCCGCAGGCGAAGGTCAGGGTGTACGCGCCGGAGACTCCGGAGCCGCCGAGCAGCACCGGGGTGTCGCCCGAGCGCAGGGCCTCGGCCAGGCGCTCCGCGGTCTCGCGGTGACCCGGGGTCATGCACAGCGTCGTACCGTCCGTGAAGACGTACACGTCGAGGGTGCCGAGCGGGCCGGGGCGGACGTCGGAGAGCGCGGTACGGGCCTGCGCCAGCTCCTCCAGACAGCTCACCGTGTACTCGTGGTCGCCGACCGGGTCGCGCATCTGCTGCACCGGAACGAAGTCCGGGTGCGAGGGGTGGCGGCGGCGGGCGGCGGCCAGCTCGGGGGAGTCCTCGGGGAACTCGTCGGCGGTGCTCAAGTCCTCGACGGGCTCGGCGAGTTCGTGCTGCAGCTCGCGCTCAAGGCCGACGAAGTCGGACTGGCGGGGCAGGAACAGCTCGTCCGCGACGTTCGGCGGCAGACCGCCGAGCAGCGACGGGGCGTCGGCGGCGTCACGGGCCTCCTGCGCGGCCCAGAAGGCGCGCGCCTCGGCCAGCTCGCGCTCCCGCTCCTCGGCGAGCGCCTCGGCGACGGCGGCACGGATCGCGTCCGTGTCGGCGGCCGGTGCGGCGGACTCGGCGGCGGCACGGGCGTGCGGCACGGTCGCGGCCGACTCCACGTGGTGCGAGCGGATCGCGACGAGCTCGGCACGCAGCGCCGTGATCTCGGCGAGCTGCTTCCGGAGCCCACGCACGGTGTGCAGTGCGGCAGCCCCCACGGCCGTGGCAGCGGCGGTGGCGAGCAGCAGGGCAAGAGTCATGGTGCTCACTGACGTACTCCCGGTTTCAAAGTCGACCCCCGACTTCCTACCTCAGCTTGTCGGAGGCGGCTGTTGCCTGTCAGTGCATTAGGTCACGAAAGGGACAGGACTTTCTACTCGAGGTTTTCGCCCGCACCGCTCTGACCTGCGTATATGGCACTCCCCCAGGACGTAGGTCACATCCTGGGGGAGGTTGTGTCACGGCGGGGACTCGGGGGGTTACAGGGGGTGCGCGAAAAGCGCGGAGCGTGAGACGCGCGCCCCCTGCGGCTCCGGTCCGGTAGCTCCGGCCGGTCCCCTACGGGTCAGCTGAGGCGCTCGATGACCATGGCCATGCCCTGGCCACCGCCGACGCACATGGTCTCCAGGCCGAACTGCTTGTCGTGGAACTGGAGGCCGTTGATCAGCGTGCCGGTGATGCGGGCGCCGGTCATGCCGAAGGGGTGGCCGACGGCGATGGCGCCACCGTTGACGTTCAGCTTGTCCTCGTCGATGCCGAGCTCGCGGGCGGACGGGATGACCTGGGCCGCGAAAGCCTCGTTGATCTCGAACAGGTCGATGTCGGAGACGCCGAGCCCGGCGCGCTTGAGCGCCTGCTTGCTGGCCTCCACCGGGCCGAGGCCCATGATCTCGGGCGAGAGGCCGGAGACGCCGGTCGAGACGACGCGGGCGAGCGGGGTCAGGCCGAGCTCGCGGGCCTTGGTGTCGGACATGACGACGAGGGCGGCGGCGCCGTCGTTCAGCGGGCAGCAGTTGGCGGCCGTGACCAGGCCGTCGGGGCGGAAGACGGGCTTGAGGCCCGAGACGCCCTCCAGGGTGACGCCGGCGCGCGGGCCGTCGTCCTTGCTGACGACCGTGCCGTCGGGGGTGGTGACCGGGGTGATCTCGCGCTCCCAGAAGCCGTTCTTGATGGCTTCCTCGGCACGGTTCTGCGAGCGCACGCCGAAGGCGTCCATGTCCTCGCGGGTGATGCCCTTCAGGCGCGCCAGGTTCTCGGCGGTCTGGCCCATCGCGATGTACGCGTCCGGCACGATGCCGTCCTCGCGCGGGTCGTGCCAGGTGGTGCCCTCCTGCGTGGCGACCTCGGCGGTGCGGGCCTCGGCCTCGGCGAAGAAGGGGTTGTGGGTGTCGGGCAGCGAGTCCGAGTTGCCCTTCGCGAAGCGCGACACCATCTCGACGCCCGCCGAGATGAATACGTCGCCCTCGCCCGCCTTGATGGCGTGCAGCGCCATCCGCGTGGTCTGCAGCGAGGAGGAGCAGTACCGGGTGATCGTGCAGCCGGGCAGGTGGTCCATGCCCATCTGCACGGAGACGATGCGGCCCAGGTTGTTGCCCTGCTCGCCGCCGGGCAGGCCGCAGCCGAGCATCAGGTCGTCGATGTCGCGCGGGTCGAGCTCCGGGACCTTGGCGAGGGCGGCCTGGATGATCGTGGCCGTCAGGTCGTCGGGGCGGAGGTCTTTCAGGGAGCCCTTGAAGGCACGGCCGATGGGGGAGCGGGCGGTGGAGACGATCACGGCTTCGGGCATGAGGGGGCTCCCTTGTCGCAGATATGGCTGACCGTGAGGGAAGTTACCTGTACGTACCGCCAAGGTCATCGCTCTTGGCGTGTGACGCCCGCCTCTTTTCTAAGCGCTTGCTCAGACTTCTTGTCGCTGTGGGTGCCGCTGTGGCCGTCGCTCTGGCCGTCGCTGTGGGGGGCGGAGGCCGTGCCGGGCGCCGTGCCGGGCGCCGCGTCGCCGTGGTCGCCGGTCGCCGTGTTGGGTGTCGCGGGCTCCGGTGCGTGGATGCGCCGCCGCCTGCGGTGCTTGAGCAGGGCCCACGGTCCGCGCGGGCCTGTCGGCATCGCGGCCGTGACCTCCGTACCGCCCTCGGACGCCGCCTCCGCCGCCGCGCGGGCGACCGGCAGGAAGCCCTCGTCGCGGGAGCTGTCGGGGCGCTCCTCCTCCGGCCACAGGCCGACCGCCGCGCACACCGTGGGCAGGACGGCCATCGCCGCGGTCGCGTACCCCTCCGCCGACGGGTGGTAGTTGTCCGGGCCGAACAGTTCGCGCGGGTTGGCCGTGAACTCGGGCCCGAGCATGTCGCCGAGGGACACGGTCCGGCCGCCCTGCTCGACCACGCCGATGGTCTGGGCGGCGGCGAGCTGGCGGGAGACGCGGCGGGCCAGCCAGCGCAGCGGCTGGTAGACCTGCTCCACCGAGCCCAGGTCGGGACAGGTGCCGACGACCACCTCGGCGCCCGCGGTACGCAGCCGTCGTACCGCCGCCGCCAGGTAGCGCACCGAACGGGTCGGGGGCATCCGGTGGGTCACGTCATTGGCGCCGATCATGATGACGCAGACGTCGGGCACCGCCGATGAGTTGGCGAGGAGCAGGGTGACCTGCCGGGCCAGGTCGTCGGACTGGGCGCCGGGCAGGGCCACGTTCCGCAGCCGGACCGGGCGTTCGGCGACCGCCGAGAGGCCCTGGGCGATCAGGGCGCCCGGGGTCTGTGCGGCCCGGTGCACGCCCTGGCCCGCGGCCGTGGAGTCGCCGAGCATCGTCAGGCGCAGCGCGGAGCGGGTGTCCGCCGGATCGAGGAACGCGCCGCCGTACATCCCGTCGGCGTTCGGCGGCTGCACCGGATCGGTGCCCGGGGCGGTGCCCACCTGCCGTTTCGCCAACTGCACCTCGGCGAGGACCACGCCGACCGCGGCCGCCCCGAGCAGGCCGACCCCGCCCCCGCCGAACGCCGCGCCCGCGGCGATACGTCGTGCCACCCTTGCCCTCGACATGGACCGAAGCCACCTCCTTGTAGCGCCGTACACCAACTCCTTGCCCGGTACCCACCGTCGGTCAATCTCGGACCTGCTCAAGGAGCGTGCCGGACCGTGGTGGCCTCATGGTCATCGTGCGGTCACGGCAGGCTCGTACGACCCGCTCGGAGCCCACCACCGAACGCCCGAATTCCGCTTAGGCTGACCGCATTCCTAGGGAGAACCGGAGACAACGGTGCAATTCCACGACTCGATGATCAGCCTCGTCGGTAACACCCCGCTGCTGAGGCTCAACAACGTGACCGCGGGCATCAGGGCCACCGTCCTGGCCAAGGTCGAGTACTTCAACCCGGGCGGCTCGGTGAAGGACCGCATCGCGCTGCGCATGATCGAGGCGGCCGAGGCGAGCGGAGAGTTGCAGCCGGGCGGCACCATTGTCGAGCCGACCAGCGGCAACACCGGGGTGGGCCTGGCGATCGTGGCCCAGCAGAAGGGCTACAAGTGCATCTTCGTCTGCCCGGACAAGGTGTCTCTCGACAAGATCAACGTGCTGCGGGCGTACGGCGCAGAGGTCGTCGTCTGCCCCACCGCCGTGGACCCCGAGCACCCCGACTCGTACTACAACGTCTCCGACCGGCTCGTCCGCGAGACGCCCGGCGCCTGGAAGCCGGACCAGTACAGCAACCCCAACAACCCGCGCTCGCACTACGAGACGACCGGTCCCGAGCTGTGGGAGCAGACGGAGGGGCGGATCACCCACTTCGTGGCGGGCGTCGGCACCGGCGGGACGATCTCCGGCACCGGCCGCTACCTGAAGGAGGCCAGCGACGGACGGGTACGGATCATCGGCGCTGACCCCGAGGGCTCGGTGTACTCCGGGGGTTCCGGGCGGCCGTATCTCGTCGAGGGCGTCGGTGAGGACTTCTGGCCGACCGCGTACGACCAGAACGTGACGGACGACATCGTCGCGGTCTCCGACAAGGACTCCTTCCAGATGACCCGGCGGCTCGCCAAGGAGGAGGGGCTGCTCGTCGGCGGCTCCTGCGGGATGGCGGTCGTCGCGGCCCTGAAGGTGGCCGAGGGGCTCGGTCCCGACGACGTGGTCGTGGTGCTGCTTCCGGACTCCGGGCGCGGCTACCTCTCGAAGATCTTCAACGACGAGTGGATGAACGACTACGGCTTCCTGGAGCAGGCCGGGGACGCGCCGCGGGTCGGCGACGTCCTGGCGCACAAGGAGGGCGGCATCCCCAAGCTGGTGCACATGCACCCGGAGGAGACGGTCGGCGAGGCCATCGAGGTGCTGCGCGAGTACGGCGTCTCGCAGATGCCGATCGTCAAGCCGGGCGCCGGGCACCCGGACGTGATGGCCGCGGAGGTCATCGGCTCGGTGGTCGAACGCGAGCTGCTCGACGCGCTGTTCACGCAGCGGGCCTCGCTCGCCGACCCGCTGGAGAAGCACATGTCGGACCCGCTGCCGCAGGTCGGCTCGGGCGAGCCGGTGGCCGACCTGATGTCGGTGCTCTCCGCGACCACGGGGGCGGACGCGGCGATCGTCCTGGTCGAGGGCAAGCCGACGGGTGTGGTGAGCCGTCAGGACCTGCTCGCGTTCCTGGCGCGGGACGCGAAGTAGCAGGCCTGTCTGTTGTGTTGGGGGTCGGGAAATCGGTACGGGGGCGACATGTGCGCGCAGCACCCGCTTAACACGGGTCCGGCAGATTGGTGGGTGTCGGCGCACAGGATCCTCCGGAGCGGCTCCCGGACCTCCTGAACGCCTCGGACGCGGAGCGCCGGCCCTGACCCGGCCGCCCGCGTCCCCCGCGGGGACCACCGTCGTCCCGCCCTCTGGCTGCGGTTGCGGCTGCGGCTGGGGGTGCGGTGGTCCCTGCGGGCTTTTTGTTTCCCCGCCCCGCCCCTTCCCGAAGTCCTGCCGGAC
>NZ_JAAAHS010000094.1 GCF_009908195.1 Streptomyces boluensis
CTCCCCACCCGCCCATCGCCGCCGATTCCCCGCCGCACGAGAATTGATTGCCCCAAGAACCCATGTCGTATCGTCGAGAACGCGCCCGTCGACGAGCAGCGTCGACAGCCCAATGGGAGGAGCCCCCGTGACGCAGCAGGTCCCGTCGACAGAGCCCGAACTCGCAGGTGTACGCAACTTTCGTGACCTGGGCGGACTGCCGACCGTGGACGGCCGGCAGATACGGGCGGGACGACTTTTCCGCAGCGGCCATCTCGCGCACGCCACCGAGGCCGACGCCGCCTTCCTCAGCGCCCTCGGCCTGCACACGATCTTCGACTTTCGCAATGCCGCGGACCAGAAGCTGGAGGGCCTCGATGTCGAGCTGCCCGGCGTGCGCAATGTGAACCTGCCGCTGACCGACCCCGCCGACGGCGCCGAGTTCTGGACCATGGTCCGCGACGGCGACACCACGCAGCTGCGCTCCCTGCTCGCCGACGGCAAGGCGGCGAACCGGATGATCTCCTCGTACCGCGTGATCATCAAGCACCGCACGGCCGAGCACACCCGCGTACTGCACTCCATGGCCGACGAAAGCGTGCCCGCCCTGATGCACTGCGCCGCGGGCAAGGACCGCGCGGGCCTCTCCATCGCCGTCACGCTGCTCGCCGTCGGCGTCGAGCGGGACGCCATCGAGGCCGACTACCTGGAGTCGAACGCCGCCCACCGTCGCTACAAGGTGCGCCGCAGCAGCAGTGCGCCGGAGGCGATGTCGCCCGAGGTCATGGAGCTCCTGAGCCCCCTCTTCGACGCCCGCGCCGAGTACCTGGCCGCCGCGTTCGACACCATCGAGCAGACCTGGGGCACCACGGAGCGCTACCTCGAAGAGGGCCTCAAGGTCACCCCCGAGGTACGGGAACGGCTCCGCACCCACCTGCTCGACTAGTCCGCCGGCCCCGCGTCACTGGTTCTGCGCGCCGAGCGTGAACAGCAGGTACACGAAGGCCGCGAAGACGTGGCCGACGGCCACGTAGATGATCAGCCGGACCCACAGTCCCCTCGGGAACTTCTCCGCCATCGTGGAGCGGTCGGCGGGCTGCTTCCGATCGGGTTCGGTGGTCATCGCGGAACTCCCGGAGTAGGGCTGCCCAGGCACAGCGCGGTGGCCGGGCTCTGCAGCAGGGTGTGGACGAAAAGCAGATCGGCGCCGGACTCGTCCGCGGCGGCGATCCGGTGCGGGGTCAGCGAGTCGAAGTGCGCGCTGTCCCCCGGCCCGAGCGTGTGCGCCGCGTCGCCGAGGCGCAGGTCGAGCCGCCCGGCGAGGACGTAGAGCCACTCCTCGCCGGGATGCACCCGCACGATGTCGCCCTGCGCCCCGTGCGGCACGTGCACCCGCAGCGCCTGCATCCCCCGCCCCGAAGCGCCCGCCTGCCAGTACGTCCAGCCGCCCGCCGCCGTCGGCTCCATGTCCCCGGCACGCACCACCGCGTCCCGGTCGGCGACCGTCTCACCGAGCACCTCGGAGACCGTCGTACCGTAGACACGGGCGAGCGCGAGCAGCACCGGCAGGGACGGCTGGCGCTGGCCGGTCTCCAGGCGGGAGAGGTGGGCCGGCGAGAGACCGGCGGAGCGGGACGCGGACTCCAGGGTCAGCGCGGCGCGGCGGCGGAGTTCCCGCAGCTGCGGGGCGACGACGGCGGGCAGCGGGGACGCGGCCTCCGGATCGACAGGGCTCATGTTGTCGATTGAGCCAGAAGCATGCCTCTGGGGCAATTTTCTTGCCTCAGAGGCAAAATCTGCCCCCAGTGCGCGTCAGCGAGCCGGGCCGAGCCGTGAGCGACCCCCAACGGAGACCGCACCAGCTCTGCAACCTCACCGGTTGGCCACAGCCTGCCGCACCAGCGTCTTCCCGAAGTCCCACATCAGCCCGCCCCCGCTGTGCGCCTCGTCCATCACGGCGGTGAACGCCCCGACGAACCGGTCCACCTCCCGCTCCCCCACGACCAGCGGCGGAATCAGCTTGATCACTTCCAGGTGGTCCCCGGAGACCTGGGTGAGGATGCGGTGCTTCCGCAGCAGCGGTACGACAACCATCTGCGCGAACAGCCCCTTGCGGGCGACCTGCAGCGCGGCCCACCTGCTGCGCAGCTTCAGCGACGAGGGCCGGCCGAACTCGATGCCGATCATCAGGCCCCGGCCGCGTACGTCGTGAAGGAGTTCGTACCGGTCGACAAGGGCCGCAAGGCGGGACTTCAGCTGCTCGCCGGTGGCGCGGGCGTTCGCGACGAGCTGTTCGTCCTCCATGACGGCGAGCACGGCGAGCCCGGCGGCCATGGCCTGAGCGTTGCCGCCGAAGCTCGCGGAGTGCACGAGGACGCGGTCCATGGACGAGTAGACCTTCTTGAAGATCCAGTCCTTGCCGAGCGTCGCGCTCACCGGCACGTACCCCCCGGAGAGCGCCTTCGCGACGCACACCAGGTCCGGCTCGACGCCCTCCTCATGCTGGTAGGCGTAGAAGTCGCCGGTCCGGCCGAGACCGGTCTGCACCTCGTCCGCGATGAGCAGGGCGTTGTGCCGGTGCAGCAACTCCTGGGCGGCGCGCAGGAATCCGGGCGGCGACTCGTGCACCCCCTTGCCCTGGATCGGCTCGACAACGAAGCCCGCCACATCGCCGCGCCTCAACTCCCGTTCCAGGGCGGCCAGATCACCGAGCTCGATCGCGGTGTCGGGCAGCAGCGGCGCGAACCCGTCCCGGAACCCGGACTCGCCGTTCACCGAAAGGGACCCGGTGGTCAGCCCGTGGAAGGCGTGCGCGCAGTACAGGACGCGCGGCTTCCCGGTCGCGTACCGGGCGAACTTCAGCGCCGTCTCCACGGCCTCCGTACCGCTGTTGCCGAAGAACACCCGGTCCAGGTGCGGGCTGTGCGCGAGCAGCTTCTCGGCGAGCAGTCCGGGCAGCGGCTGGCAGTCGAAGCGGGTGAGGTCGGCGAGCGAGGCGTCGAGCACGTCGTGCAGCGCCTTGCGGACGACGGGGTGGTGCCGGCCGACCCCCATCACACCGAACCCGGCGAGCATGTCGAGGTAGTCGTTGCCTTCGGAGTCCCAGAAGTACGGGCCCTCCGCACGCTCGTAGACCTTGTCGAAGCCGATGGTCTGCAGCATGCGCGGCAACTGGTGGTTGAGGTGCCGGGCGTGCAGCTCGTACCGCTCGGCGCCCCGTTCCGCGAGCAGCGCGGCCAGATCGAAACTGCCCGGAACCGAGTGGTAGTTCCTGCCTGTCGCGTGGTCGTTCCTGCCTGGCGGGTGCTCGTTCATGCCTGCTCCTCCGCACGCGCGGCCGCCGCGCTCTCCATCCTGGCGATCCAATCGCTCCGGTCGCTCCGGCCGACCTGGCCGTCCCCGTTGATCCGGTCGCTCCGCTCACTCCCGTCGATACGGTCGAAGCTCGCGCCGATCCGCCCCGCGATGTCGACCGGGGTGAGCCCGATGTCGGCCAGCACCTCGCCGCGTTTGGCGTGCGCGAGGAACTGCTCCGGGATGCCGAACGTACGCAGCGGCTGGTCCACCTCGGCGTCCCGCAGCGCCTGCCCGACGGCCGAACCCACCCCGGCGGCACGGCTGTTGTCCTCCACGACGGCGACCATCCGGTGCTGCGCGGCGAGCGGTGCCAGGGCCGGGTCGACGGGCTTGACCCAGCGCGGGTCGACCACCGTGCACCCGATGCCACGCGCCGCGAGCAGTTCGGCGACCCCGAGGCACACCGGGGCCATCACGCCGACGGCGACGAGCAGCACGTCCCGGGCGCCCTCACGGTGCAGGACATCCATACCGCCCACCCGCGACACCGCAGGCACCGCGGGGCCGACGGACTCCTTGGGGAAGCGGATCAGGGTGGGCGCGTCGTGCACGTCGACGGCCTCGCGCAACTGGGCGCGGAGCTGGTCGGCGTCGCGCGGCGCGGCGATCCTGAGGCCAGGTACGACCTGGAGGATCGACAGGTCCCACATGCCGTTGTGGGAGGCGCCGTCGACCCCGGTGACCCCCGCGCGGTCGAGCACGAAGGTCACGCCGCACCCGTGCAGGGCGACGTCCATGAGGAGTTGGTCGAAGGCCCGGTTGAGGAAGGTCGCGTACACCGCCACGACGGGGTGCAGCCCGCCGGTGGCGAGACCGGCCGCGGACACGGCGGCGTGCTGCTCCGCGATGCCGACGTCCCAGACCCGCTCGGGGAAGCGCTCCGCGAACCGGGCGAGACCCACCGGGTGCAGCATGGCCGCGGTGATCCCGACGACATCGGGCCGCTCCTCCGCGATGGCGGTGATCTCCTCGCCGAACACCGAGGTCCAGGACGGCCCGTTGGACCGTGCGAGGGGTTCGCAGGTCAGCGGGTCCATCGCGCCGACGGTGTGGAACCGGTCGGCCTCGTCCGCGAGCGCGGGTTCGTAGCCGCGGCCCTTCTCGGTGAGGCAGTGCACGAGGACCGGTCCGTGGAAGCCCTTGGCCCGGCGCAGCGCCGACTCGACGGCCGCGATGTCGTGCCCGTCGATCGGCCCGAGGTACTTCAGGCCCAGGTCCTCGAACATGCCCTGCGGCGCGAAGGCGTCCTTGAACCCCTTCTTCGCACCGTGCAACGACTCGTAAAGCGGCTGCCCTATGACGGGCGTGTGCTGCAGCATCTCCTTGCCCCAGGCGAGCACCTTCTCGTAGCCGTCGGTGGTGCGCAGGGTGGCGAGGTGATCGGCGAGGCCGCCGATGGTCGGGGCGTACGAGCGCTCGTTGTCGTTGACGACGATGACGAGCGGGCGGTCCTTGGCGGCGGCGATGTTGTTCAGCGCCTCCCAGGCCATCCCGCCGGTCAGCGCGCCGTCCCCGATCACGGCGACGACATGGCCGTCCGCGCCCGTCACCTGGTGGGCCTTGGCGAGCCCGTCGGCCCAGCCGAGCGCGGTGGAGGCGTGGCTGTTCTCGACGATGTCGTGCGCGGACTCCTCGCGCGAGGGGTAGCCGGACAGGCCGCCCTTGCCGCGCAGCTTGGAGAAGTCCTGGCGTCCGGTGAGGAGTTTGTGGACGTAGGACTGGTGGCCGGTGTCCCACACGAGGCGGTCGACGGGCGACTCGAAGACCCGGTGCAGCGCGATGGACAGCTCCACCACACCCAGGTTGGGCCCCAGGTGGCCGCCGGTGCGGGCGACCGCGTGCACCAGGAACTGCCTGATCTCCTCGGCCAGTTCGTCGAGTTCGCTCTCGGTGAGCGCCTTCAGGTCGTGCGGCCCTCGGATGTTCTCCAGGATCGTCATGTTCGGCCCCCTCTCGATTCGGACGCTGAGCGCTCGGTCCGCACGCTCAGCGCGTCACCCGCGATTGCCGGAGGCGGTCTCCCGCATCGCCCGCAGCGACTCCTTCAGCGACCCCATCGTGGCGAGCACGGCGGTCGGCTCGTACCCGCAGTGCGCCATGCAGTTGGCGCAGCGCGGGTCCCGGCCGCGCCCGTACTTCTCCCAGTCGGTCTCCTCGATGAGCTCGCGGTACGTGGGTACGTAGCCGTCGCTCATCAGGTAGCAGGGCCGCTGCCAGCCGAACAGGGAGTAGTTCGGGATGGCCCAGGCCGTGCACGGGAAGTCGACCTTGCCTTCCAGGAAGTCGAGGAAAAGCGGCGAGTGGTTGAGCCGCCAGCGGCTGCGGTTGCCGCCCGCGAAGGTCTTCTTGAACAGTTCGCGGGTCTGCTCGACACCGAGGAAGTGCTCCTGGTCGGGCGCCTTCTCGTAGGCGTACGCGGGCGAGAGCATCATCTCGTCCACCTGCAGGTCGTCATTGAGGAAATTGAGGACCTCGATGACGGTCTGCGGGGTGTCCGTATTGAAGAAGGTGGAATTGGTGGTGACCCGGAAGCCGCGCTTCTTGGCTTCCTTGATGGCCGCCACCGCCTCGTCGAACACGCCTTCCTTGGCGACGGATTCGTCGTGCCGCTCGCGCATTCCGTCGATGTGCACGGCGAACGCGAAGAACGGCGACGGCGTGAACTTCTCGATCTTCTTGCGCAGCAGCATCGCGTTGGTGCAGAGGAAGACGTACTTCTTCTTCGCCACCAACTGCCGCACGATCTCGTCGATCTGAGGGTGCATCAGGGGTTCGCCGCCCGCGATGGACACCATCGGTGCCCCGGACTCGAGCACGGCGCCGACGGCCTGCGCCACCGGCATGCGCTGCTTGAGCACACCCGCCGGGTGCTGGATCTTTCCACAGCCCTCGCATGCGAGATTGCACGCGAAAAGCGGTTCGAGCTCGACGATCAACGGGAACTTGTCCCGCTTGCGGAGCTTCTGTTCAAAGAGGTACGACGCCACCTTGATGGACTGCCGGATCGGCATGGCCATAACTCGCTCACCTCCTGGGGAGCAGCAAAGAACGGTGCCATTCAGAGAAAGCCGGGAGTACCGCACGGAGAACGCGGAAAGCAGATATTCCACCGCGTACCGTGCCGATACGGACGAGCTCATGCTCAGGAGCGTCCACGACCACCCGTACGGCCGCAACCGGGCGGGCCCCGCCCCGTACCGCCGTCCGCAGGGTCGCCGCGGATTCCATGTCGACCGCGATGGCGCCCCGGGCGAGCAGCTCGGCCCGCTCGTGGCCGCGCACCACGTGGGCGGAGCCGATCAGCGGACCGGTGTGCACCGTACGCCCCGGCACCGCCTTGACCAGCTCTTTCACCAGCAGCTCTGGCGCTTCGCAGGGCGTGGCGCCATGGCTGTCGAGGGTCTGCCCGGCGACCACCAGGTCACCGGGGTGCATGCCGGGGGCGAGGCCCGCGCAGAACCCGGTGGCGACGACCGCGGCGCCGTCGAGCGCCGGGTCACCGAGGGTGCGCGCGACGGCGCGTTCGGCGGCCTTCGGCCCCATGCCGGTGCGCAGCACGGTGACCGCGTCACCGCGCGCCCCGGTCCGCAGCGCCAGCTTCTCGATGCGCAGCGCACAGGCGACGAGCAGCGGCGGCACCCGGTCCGCCGCGGCCGAGCCCATCACCCCTCCCCGGCGCCGGGCCCGTGTCCGGTGCCGTGGACGTAGCGGCCGAGCGCGGTGAGCGGGAAGACCTGGCGGTACAGGTGGTAGTTGATCGAGAAGTCCCACGGGAAGCCGGTGCCGGTGAAGTACGGCTCGTCCCAGGTGCCGTCCGCGTTCTGCGTCGCCGCGAGCCAGGCGACGCCGCGCTCGACGGGCTCGGAGTCCCGCTCGTCCGCGGCGAGCAGCGCGAGCAGGGCCCAGCCGGTCTGCGATGCGGTGGACTCGCCGCGCGCCACCCAGGACGGGTCCGCGTACGAGCGCAGGTCCTCGCCCCAGCCGCCGTCGTCGTTCTGCACCGACTCCAGCCAGCGGACCGCGCGCCGGATCGCGGGGTGCGTGGCGGGCACTCCGGCCTCGGTCAGGGCGGGCACCACCGACCCTGTGCCGTACAGGTAGTTGACGCCCCAGCGCCCGAACCAGGCGCCGTTCGCCTCCTGTTCGGCGAGCAGCCACTCGATGCCGCGCCGGGTGCGCGGGTCCTGCGCCTTGCCCTCGTACGCGAGCATCTCCACCACGTGCGCGGTGACGTCGGCGGACGGCGGGTCGATGACCTCGCCGAAGTCGCAGAACGGCAGCCGGTTGGGGAAGGCGCTGGTGTTGTCCACGTCGAAGGCCGCCCAGGCGCCGTTCTTCGACTGCATGCCGAGCGTCCAGTTCGCGCCCCGGCGGATCGCCTCGTCGACCCGCGCGGGGTCGGGGTGCCGCACCCGGCGCAGCGCGAGGGCGACCTCCGCGGTGTCGTCGATGTCCGGGTAGTTGTCGTTGTGGAACTCGAACGCCCAGCCACCCGGGGCGAGTTCGGGCCTGCGCACCGACCAGTCGCCGGGCCGGGTGATCTGCTCGCCGAGCATCCAGTCGGCGGCCTTGACCAGGCGCGGGTCGTCGGCCGGCACCCCGGCGTCGGCGAGCGCGATGGTCGCCAGACAGGTGTCCCACACCGGCGACTGGCAGGCCTCGATCATCCGCGCCCCGTCCGCGCGCCACACCGCGAACCGGTCGAGCGAGGCGATCCCCTCGCGCAGCACCGGGTGGTCGAGGTCGTAGCCGAGCAGGTGCAGGGCGATCACGGAGTACACGGCCGGCGGCTGGATGCCGCCCCAGCAGCCGTCGTTCTCCTGCCGCTCGATGATCCAGCGCCCGGCGGCACGCATCGCCATCCGCCGCACGCCGGGCACGGCCACCTTCTGGTACGCGTGCAACGCCTTGTCGAGCCGCTGGAACACCCCGTCCCAACTCGCCACCGGGGCAAGGGACTTGGGCGGGTTCGGTACGCGCGCGTCGGCGTGCAGCTCGTCGAGGGGGAACGGCGCGGGCCGCACCGGCCGCTTCGCGGACACGATGGTGAGCGGCACGATGGTCTGCCGGGCCCAGCAGCCGAAGTCGTAGATGTTGAGCGGGAACCACTTCGGGAACCAGATGAGTTCCGGCGGCAGTTCGGGCAGGTCGTCCCACTTCCACCAGCCGAACAGGGCCAGCCAGACGCGGGTGAAGACCCGGCTCCCGGCGATGCCTCCGTGGGCGCGGATCCAGGCGGAGGCCCGCGCCATGTGCGCGGCGTCCGGGTCGTCCCCGGCCAGGCGCAGGGCGACGTACGCCTCGATGGTGGTGGAGAGTTCACCGGGCCCGCCGTAGAAGGAGGCCCAGGTGCCGTCCTCGCGCTGCTCGCCGCGGATGAACAGGGCGGCGGCCTGTGTGGTCTTCTCGTCCCTGATGCCGAGGAACTGGCGCAGGAGCAGGTCCTCGGCGTCCATCGTCACATTGGTCTCGAGGTCGCCCTTCCACCACCCTTCCTCGTCCTGCCAGGAGAGCAGCAGGTCGGTGGCGCGCTCGGTGGCCCTGCGGGCCGCCTCGAACCGATCGGTGCTCGCTTCGGTCTCCGTGGCCGAGTCGGCCCGGGGCGGAACCGCCCCGGCGCCTGAGTCGGTCGTCGCTGTCATGGCTTCCCCTTCGTGCAGATTCGTTTGCTTCGAAGTGCTGCTGTGCTGGGGTGTGCCGTCGGCCGGAGCGCTGACGTGGTGCGGGAGTCAGCGCACCGGCCGGCGACTGCGAGTCATATACGGGTGCTGCGAGTGTTGTCGGTGCTACGGGTGCTGAGGCTGCCGCGAATAGTGATCATCTCTTCCGTACGACGACGAAGTCGGCCAGGGCGACGAGCTGTGCCCTGACCCGGTCCGGCATCTCCACTTCGTTCAGCGCCTCGATGGCGATGGTGTGCTGCCTGCGGGCTTCCTGCGCGGTCCACTCGCGGCCCCCGGCCTCCTCGATGAGGGCGGCGCGGGCGGCGAACTCCTCCTCCGAGAAGTTCTCGAAGTCGCTGGCCTTGGCGTCCGCGGCGAGGAGTTCGCCCAGCCGTTCGGCGGCCTCCCCGTCGGCGCTGAGGGCGGCGACCACGGGCAGCGACTTCTTGCGCTGGCGCAGGTCGCTCCAGGTCTGCTTGCCGGTGGCCTCCGGGTCGCCCCAGATGCCGAGCAGGTCGTCCACTGCCTGGAAGGCGAGGCCCAGGTGGTACCCGTACCGCTCCAGGGTGTCGGCGGTCTTCTCGTCGGCGCCGCCGAGCACCGCGCCGATGGAGACGGCGCAGGCGAGCAGCGCGCCGGTCTTGTTGCCCTCCATCTCCAGGCACTCCTCGACGGTGACCCGCTCGCGGTGCTCGTAGGAGATGTCCTGGGCCTGACCGTCGATCAACTTCCGCGAGGCGGTGGTGAGCCGGCGGGTGGCGCGGCCCGCCTCGACGGTGTCGAGCTCGAGGAGGACCTCGTTGGCGAGGGCGAACAGGGCGTCGCCGACGAGGATGGCCTGCGCGGGGCCGTGCACCTTCCACACCGTGTCGCGGTGCCGGCGCTGCTCGTCGCCGTCCATCAGGTCGTCGTGCAGGAGCGAGAAGTTGTGCACGAGTTCCACGGCGACCGCGCCGGGGATGCCGACCTCGGGCGCCGCACCGGCGGCCTCGGCGGAGAGCAGCGCGAGCGCCGGGCGCACCGCCTTGCCGCCGTCACCGGCGGAGGGGCGGCCCTCGGCGTCGATCCAGCCGAAGTGGTACGCGGCCACGGTGTCCATGGGCGGCGCGAGGCGGTCCACGGCGGCGCGCAGCACCGGCGTGGCCAGGGTCCGTCCGCGGTCGAGCACCCCGCTGACATCCTCGACGCCGGCAGCCGAAGGCACAGTCGGCACAGTCTCTCCTCTTGATCCGGTACTGGTGCTGCTCATGCCGCCTCCTGAAAGAGATGGTCGTGGGGGCGGCTCAGTGCGGTGAGCGCCGCTCGTGCCGCGGTGGTCCCGCTGCGCACGGCGCCCTCCATGGTCGCGGGCCAGCCGGTGGCGGTCCACGCGCCGGCCAGGTACAGGCCGGCTGCCTTGGTGCGGGCGCCGGGCCGCAGCCGGCCGACGCCCGGGGTGGGGGCGAACGTCGCGGTCCGCTCCCTGGTCACGAAGAAGTCCCGCACCCCGGCGCCGCGCGCGGCGGGCAACAGCCGCTCCAGCTCCGGCAGATAGCGCGCGCGGAGCTCCGCGACGGGTGCGTCGATCTCGCCCTGCGCGGCCGACTGGGACACGGCGAGGTACTGCCCGCCGGTGTACCCCGAGGAGTCGGTGCGGTCGAAGACCCACTGCACGGGCGAGCCGACGGCGGCGAAGAAGGGCCGCTTCAGGACCTTGCGGTCGTACAGGACATGGACGTTGAGGATCGGCGCGGTGCCGATGGAGAGCAGCTCCTCGGGACGGTCGAGCGCGCCCTCGGGCAGCAGTTCGTACGCCTCACGCTGCGGTACGGCGAGCACGACGGTGTCGGCGTCGAGCCGCTCGCCGCCCGTGGTGACCTGCCAACTCCCCTGTTCCGTACGGGAGATCGCGCCGACCTTGGCCCGCGTCTCGACGCGTACGCCCGCCTTGTCGAGGGCCTCGCGGGCGAGCCGGTCGTGCAGTTCACCGAGCGGTACGTGCGCCCAGCCGATGTCGGCGGCACCCGGCTCGGAGAGCAGGCCGGTCTTGAACACCATGGCGGCGAGGCCGAGCGAGGCGTCGCCCGCGACGGCGTTCAGGGTGGCCACACCGACCAGGTCCCACAGCGCCTCGACGGCCCGCGGCGACTGCCCCCGTGCGGCCAGCCACGACCCGAAGTCCTGTGCGTCCAGGGCGGGATCGGCCGGGTCGAGCCCCTTGAGCGCGAGCGCGGCCCGGCCCACCTGGGCGCGCTCGGCGAGAGACAGGTGCGGGTAGGTCGTCAGGCTCGCGGCGAGGTGCAGCGGCACGGGCAGCGCGGTGCGGCGCAGCCGGCCGAGGCGCATCCGCTCGGCGTCCAGGACGGGTACGTCGAGGCGGTCCTGCAGCGGTGCGAGTGCGGCGCCGCCGACCCGGTCGAGGAACCAGCGGTACGCGGTGCAGCAGCGCAGGTAGACGTGCTGGCCGTTGTCCACGGTGAGGTCGCCGCGCTGGAAGGAGAAGGCCAGCCCGCCGAGCCGCGGCCGCCCTTCGAGCAGCGTGACGCGCAGCCCGCCGTCGGCGAGCGCGAGCGCCGCGGTGACCCCGGCGAGACCCCCGCCGACGACCACCGCGGTCTGCCCGTCCGGGGCGCCGCCCGTCATGTCGTACGCGGTCATACGCCCTCCCCTGTGACGGTGGACGCCCGCGCGGCGCGCGGGGTTGCCCGCAGTCGGCGTGCGGTGCTCATGTGCGCCTCCTCGCGGACTGCCGGGCGATGTGCCGGGCGTCGAGTCCGGACAGGCCGCGCACGGCGACGTACGCCTTCTCCCGGCCGGGCAGCGAGACCCGGCCGCGCAGCACGGCCTCCGGGTCGCGTTCGATGCGGTCCAGGAGGCGGCGGTAGATGCCGGCCATGGCGGCGACGCAGGCGCCGCTGCGCCGGTCGAGCATCGGCAGGAGCCGGTACCCCTCGGCGAACAGGGCGCGGGCGCGCCGCACTTCGAAGTGGACGAGCCCGGCGAAGTCGGCGCCGTCCGCGGGCCTGGTGCCGAGGAAGCCGTCGGAGCAGCCGAACTTGGCGAGGTCGTCGGCCGGCAGGTAGACCCGCCCGCCCTCGGCGTCCTCGCGAACGTCCCTGAGGATGTTGGTGAGTTGGAGCGCGAGGCCGAGCGTGTCGGCGTACTCCGGGGCGCGCTCCACCTGGTGCGCGCCCGGCTGGGTGCCGAACACACCGAGCGAGAGCCGCCCGATGGCCCCGGCGACACAACGGCAGTACGTCTTCAGCTCGTCCCAGGTCTCGTAGGTCTCGCCGCGTACGTCCATCAGGACGCCGTCGATGAGCTCGTCGAGGCCGCCGAGCGGGATCGGGAAGGCCTGCGCGGCATGGCTGAGGGCGACCGCGACGGGGTCGGTGTCGTCCTCCTCGACCTTGCCCTCGCGGACCCGGTCGAGAAGCTGCCGGGTCTCCTCGAGCCGCGCGTGCTTGACGTCGGACGCCAGCGCGCCGTCACCGATGTCGTCGACCCGCCGCGAGAACGCGTACAGCGCGGACATGGCGCGGCGCTCGGCCGTCGGCAGCAGCCGGATGCCGTACGCGAAGTTGCGCGCCTGCTGTCCGGTGACGGCCTCGCAGTAGCTGTACGCGGCCATGACGGGAGCGGGCAGCGGCATACCGCTCCCCGAGCTCGTACCGGATTCCATGGGTTGGCTCACCCCTCACCTCGCAGAGTCGCCCCCACCTGTCGCACAAGTCCCAGCCTGGTGGACTTGGGCGGTCCCTGAAGTACGTCGTGTCCTGCCGCCTCCACGGCCCGCAGCGCCGCGCGCCCGCCGCCCACGAATCCGGCGAGCAGCAGCCGCAGTCGCCCGTGGACGCTACCCACGAGCGGGGCTCCTTCGTCGAGGAGGCCACGGGCGCGTTCCGCCTCGTACGCGACCAGCGCGCGCACCGGTGCGCCGGCGGCGGGGGCGGCGAGGTCGGACTCGCGCACGTCGAAGCGCTTCATGTCCTCGGCGGGCAGATAGATCCGGTCGCGGGTCAGGTCCTCGGCGACGTCCTGGATGTGCTCGACGATCTGCAGCGCGGTGCAGACGGCGTCGGAGCGGCGCACCCGTTCGGGGCTGGTGGTGCCGGTGACGGCGAGGACCAGGCGGCCGACGGGGTTGGCGGAGAGTTCGCAGTACGCGAGCAGGTCGTCGTAGGTCGCGTACCGGCTGACCAGCTGGTCCTGGCGGTTGGCCTCGATCAGGCCGAGGAACGGCTCGGGCGTGAGCCGGTGCCGGCGGACCGTGGGCTGGAGCCTGCGGAGCAGCGGGTGGCGCGGGGTCGAGCCGAAGACCTTGCGCAGGTCGGCCTCGAAGGCGTCGAGGAAGGTGAGCCGGTCGGCGGCGGCCGCCGGGTCGAGGCCGAGGAGGCGGGCGTCGGCGCCGCCGGGGGCGAGGTCGCCGTCGCCGATGTCGTCGACGAGGCGGGCGAAGCCGTAGATCGCGACGAGGTCGGTGCGCCAGGCGCGGGGCAGAAAGAAGGGGGCCACCGGGAAGTTCTCGTCCGCTGCCTTGGCGAGGGTGGCGCGCTCCGGGGCGCCGGGGCGCGCCGTCCGACTTCCCGTCATCGGGAACTGCCCGGCGCGAGGACGGCGGAAGCCTTGCGGAGGAGGGAGCTTTCCGTAGCCATTGCCGTCACATCTCCCGTTCTACACTGCCAACCCAATACAGCCCATTTCGGACACGCCGCCGACCAATCCAGCTTACGTTGTAGGACGCCGGGCGGTACCGGGGGGTGTGCCGCGCCGCACGTCAGCACACCTGTTCATCTCAACGCCCCCCGTATGCCGGGGAGTTGACGCACCCCGGGCCGCACCGGCACAGACCGGCGGGCCGGGGTCCGGCGGGTACTACTTACCGGTGAACTTCTCGTACTCCTTGAGCACCTCGTCCGTGGCGCCGTCCATGCGCAGTTCGCCGCGCTCCAGCCAGAGGACCCGGTCGCAGGTGTCGCGGATCGACTTGTTGTTGTGGCTGACCAGGAAGACCGTGCCGGCCTCCTTGCGCAGCTCGCGGATGCGGGCCTCGGAGCGCTTCTGGAACTTGCGGTCGCCGGTGGCGAGCGCCTCGTCGATCATCAGCACGTCGTGGTCCTTGGCGGCCGCGATGGAGAAGCGCAGGCGGGCGGCCATGCCGGAGGAGTAGGTGCGCATCGGCAGGGTGATGAAGTCGCCCTTCTCGTTGATCCCGGAGAAGTCGACGATGTCCTGGTAGCGCTCCCTGATCTGCTCGCGGGACATACCCATCGCGAGCCCGCCGAGTATGACGTTCCGCTCGCCCGTCAGGTCGTTCATCAGGGCCGCGTTGACGCCGAGCAGGGAGGGCTGGCCGTCGGTGTAGACCCTGCCCTTCTCCGCCGGGAGCAGGCCCGCGATGGCGCGCAGGAGCGTGGACTTGCCGGAGCCGTTGGAGCCGATCAGGCCGACGGCCTCGCCGCGGTACGCGGTGAAGGAGACGCCCTTGACGGCGTGCACCTTGCGGACGCCGCGCTCCTCGCCGCCGCGCTTGACGATGCGGCTCAGCGCGGCGGTGGCGCTGCCCCTGCCCTTGGCGCCGGCGTTGACCCGGTAGACGATGTGCAGCTCGTCGGCGATGACCGTCGGGATGCGGGACTGCTCTGTTTCCTGCGGGGTCTGCTCAGCCACGGCCGTACTTCTCCTCGGACTTCCAGAAGTAGATGAATCCGCCGATGCCGAGCAGCAGCGCCCAGCCCACGCCGAGCGCCCAGACGTGCTCGGGCAGCGCGGGCAGCGTCTCCGCGCCGTTGCCGGTGATCAGCGCGTCACGCATCAGGTCCATGTAGACCGCCGCGGGGTTGGCGAGCAGCGCCTCGGCGATCCAGCCCGGGGCCGTGACCTTGGTGAGCATGTAGTCGAGCGGGAACATCACGCCGGACGCGTACATCCACGTACGCATCACGAACGGCATCAGCTGGGCCAGGTCGGGGGTCTTGCTGCCGGCCCGCGCCATGATCATCGCCAGGCCGGTGTTGAAGACGAACTGCAGCGCGAGCGCGGGCAGGATCAGCAGCCAGGACCAGGACGGGTAGTGCCCGAAGCCCACCAGGATGAGCAGCAGCACGATCATCGAGAACAGCAGCTGCTGGAGCTGCTGGAGCGAGAACGAGATCGGCAGCGAGGCGCGCGGGAAGTGCAGCGCCCGCACCAGGCCCAGGTTGCCGGAGATCGACCGGACCCCGGACATCACCGACGACTGCGTGAAGGTGAAGACGAACACGCCGGTCACCAGGAACGGCACGTAGACGTTGTTCTTCATGTCGCCCCGGCCACCGAGCAGCAGGCCGAAGATCAAGAAGTAGACCAGCGCGTTGAGCAGCGGCGTCGCCACCTGCCAGATCTGGCCCAGCTTGGCCTGGCTGTACTGCGCGGTGAGCTTGGCCTGCGAGAAGGCGAGGATGAAGTGGCGGCGGTCCCACAGCTGTCCGACGTACTCGAACAGGCCGGGCCTGGCCCCGCTCTGCGCCAGGCCGTACCTGGCGGCGAGCTCGGCCGGGGCCAGTCCGTCGTCGGGCGACGGTGGTGCGCTCACGGCGACGGAACCGTCATGCGTTGTCTCACTCACAAGTGGAAACTTTCGTCTTCAAGATGCGCTGCCGGGTCTGGCGCAGCGGAAACCGGGGCCAAGGGTTGTGGCCCGAATGTTCTCAGACAAGAGCTTGTCAGATGACAGGAGGTCGGCCCAGTCGGGTCAACCGCCAGACCGTGCGCCACTTCATGGGGCGCCGCGGCCCGCACGGGCTCGTCCAGCCCTCCTTGAAACCGCCGAACCACGCCTTGAGCGCGGGCTTCGAGGGCCGCCGCGCGAGCGTGAGCAGCAGCCACACACCGAGGTAGACGGGGACCAGGAGCGCGGGCAGGTTGCGGCGGGCGAGCCAGACACGGTTGCGGGCCACCATGCGGTGGTAGACCGCGTGCCGGGACGGGGCCGTCGTCGGGTGGTGCAGCACCATGTCGGCCCGGTAGTCGATCAGCCAGCCCGCGTCGAGCGCACGCCAGGCGAGGTCTGTCTCCTCGTGCGCGTAGAAGAAGTCGTCCGGCAGACCGCCGACCTGCCCGATGACCTTCGTACGTACGGCGTTGGCGCCGCCGAGGAACGTGGTGACGCGGGAGCTGCGCATCGGGTCGGCCGCGCGAAGGCGCGGCACGTGCCGGCGCTGGGTCTCGCCCGTGTCCGGGTCGGCGATGCGGAAGCTGACGATGCCGAGCTCCGGGTCGGCGGCGAAGGCCTCGCGGCACAGCTGAGCCGTGTCGGTGCGCGGCAGCAGGCCGTCGTCGTCCAGGAAGAGGAGTACGTCCACGTCCTGGCCGCCGGGGCCGAAGGCCTCGATGCCGACGTTGCGGCCGCCGGGGATGCCGAGGTTCTCGGGGAGTTCGATGGTCCGTACCCGCGACGCGGTGCCCGACATGTCCGGGACCGGGGAGCCGTTGCCGACCACGACGACCTCGACCGGGTCGCCGTCCTGCTTGGCGACCGAGTCGAGCAGGGCGCGGAGTTCCTCCGGGCGGTTGCCCATCGTGATGATGACCGCGCCGACCTTCAACTGCTGCTCCCGGCCCGTCACTTGAGCCTGCTGGAGGCGAGGATGGACACGAGGTGCAGCAGCGTCTGGAGCAGGGCGATTCCGGCGAGCACCGCGACGCCGAGGCGGCTGAAGAACAGGTCGCCCCTGATCTGGTCGACGACGGCGAGGACCAGGATAAGGAGCGTCGCCTCGATGCCGAGGATCAGCCGGTGGAACTTGAGCGCGGCGGCCGCCTTGCGGGCGAGCGCCATGCCCGAGGTGCGGATCTCGGAGGCGGACTCCTTGACCTGCTCCCGGCCGCTCTGCGCGCGGGACACGCCGACCAGGTCCGTCTCGGCCTTGATCAGGATGGCGCCGAGCGCGGCGAGCGTGCCGAGGAAGGCCCACAGCCAGTCGATCCGGCCGCTGCCCCACAGGTCGGCGGCGCGCAGGCCGAAGCCGACCAGGACCGCGGCGTCGGTCAGGTACGCGCCGACGCGGTCCATCCAGACGCCGGTGAGCGAGTACTGCTTGCGCCAGCGGGCGATCTCGCCGTCGACACAGTCGAGCAGCAGGTACAGCTGGACCGCCACGACGCCCAGCACCGCGCCCCAGATACCCGGGACGAGCAGTGCCGGGGCCGCGAGGACACCGCAGACGGTCATCAGGTAGGTCAGCTGGTTGGGCGTGACCTTGGTGTTCACGAGGTGGCGGTCGACACGCAGCGAGATCTCGCGCATGTAGAGCCGGCCGCCCCAGTGCTCACCGCTGCGCCGGTCCTTCACCCCGGCGGGGTGAACGACCGGGCGGAGTTCAGCTACTGATGGCTTTTGCATAGTCGGCGTAGGCGTCCCTGATCTGATCGGTGGAGAGGTCGAGGTGTTCGAGGATGGTGTAGCGGCCCGGCCGGGTCTGCGGAGCGAACTCCACGACCTGCACGAACTCGTCCACGCTGAAGCCGATCTCCTCCGGCGTCACGGGGAGGCCGTGCCTACGCAGCACCTCCACCATGTACAGCGACTCCTCGCGCGCTCCACGCAGGAACATCGCGAAGGCCGCGCCCAGGCCGCACTGCTCGCCGTGGCTGGCAGCGCGCTTGGGGAAGAGGAGGTCGAAGGCGTGGTTGATCTCGTGGCAGGCGCCGGAGGCGGGACGGGAGTCGCCGGACACCGACATCGCGATACCGGTGAGCACCAGGCCCTCGGCGAGGACCTGCAGGAAGCCGTCGTCGCCGACACCACCGGGGTGGCGCAGCACGGCCTCGCCGGCCTGCCGGGCCATCGCGGCCGCGAGGCCGTCGATGTCCTCGCCGCGCTCGCGGGCGGCGAGCTCCCAGTCCGCGATCGCGGAGATGTTGGACAGAGCGTCGCCGATGCCGGAGCGCACGAAGCGGACCGGCGCCTCACGGATGATGTCGAGGTCGATGACGACGGCGATCGGGTTCGGCACACCGTACGAACCGCGGCCCGCGTCGTTGTCGAGGGTCGCGACCGGAGAGCACAGGCCGTCGTGCGACAGGTTCGTCGCGACGGCGACCAGCGGCAGTCCGACACGGGCCGCGGCGAACTTGGCACAGTCGATGATCTTGCCGCCGCCGAGGCCGACGACCGCGTCGAAGCGGCCCGCCTTCTTTATGTCGTCGGCGAGCTTGATCGCGTCGTCGAGCGTGCCGCCGCCGACCTCGAACCAGTCCGCTCGCGGGAGCGAGGGTTCGAGGCGGGCGCGCAGGGCGGCGCCCGAGCCACCGCTGATCGCGATGGCCAGGCGCCCCGTGGACGACGAGATCCGCTGATCGGCCAGCACCGCGGCGAGGTCGTTCAGTGCCCCGGACCGGATGTCTACGACAACCGGCGAGGGAATGAGCCTCGTCAGTACTGGCACGCGATCTCCCTGCCCTTGGCGAGGTCGGCGTGGTTGTCGATCTCGACCCACGGCACGTCACCGATCGGGGCGACGTCGACCTTGAAGCCGCGGTTCACGAGCTCCTGGTAGCCGTCCTCGTAGTAGAGCTGCGGGTCGCGCTCGTACGTGGCCTTCAGCGCGTCGGCGAGCTCGTCGGCCGCGTCGCCCTCGATGAGGGTGACGCCGATGTACTCACCGGTGGCCTCGGACGGGTCCATCAGCTTGGTGATGCGCTGGACACCCTTCTCGGGGTCGACGACGACCTTCATCTCCTCGTCGCCCAGGTCCTTGACCGTGTCCAGGGCGAGGATGATCTTCTTGCCGTCGCCGCGGGCGGCGAGCAGGGTCTTCTCGACGGAGACCGGGTGCACGGTGTCGCCGTTGGCGAGGATCACCGAGTGCTTGATGGCGTCACGGCCGCACCACAGGGAGTAGGCGTTGTTCCACTTCTCGGCGACGTCGTTCTCGATGAGCGTCAGCTTCAGGCCGTACTTCGCCTCGAGCGCGGCCTGGCGCTCGTACACGACCTCCTTGCGGTAGCCGACGATGATGCCGACCTCCGTGAGACCGATCTCGGCGAAGTTCTTCAGGGTGAGGTCGAGTACGGAGAGCTCGTTCTCGGTTCCCTCGCCCACCACGGGCACGAGTGCCTTGGGAAGCGTCTCGGTGTAGGGGCGAAGCCGACTGCCGGCGCCGGCGGCCAGGACGAGGCCGATCATGCGGGTTCTCCTTCATCGTGTACGGCGGGTGCTCCGCGATAGTGAGCGGTCACCCAGAAGCGGATGCTCTCGACGAGCACCACAAGTGCCACGGCCACGGCGAGAACCGTGAGCGCGACGGTGAAACCTTGCGCGGACAGCAGTGCGGCGGCGACCGAGACCGCCAGCGTCCTGCCTTCTTGTCCGCCGATCGTCCGCACCAGCCAGTGGGGCGGCGCGCCGGTGCCACCGCGAATGCGGTACACCGTGTCGTAGTGATGGTAGGCGACCGCGGCCACCAGTCCGAAAGCTGCCGGCAAGGCCCCGTTCACGTCCGCTCGCGCCGCGAGGGCGAGGATCGTGACGTACTCGGCGGCCCGGAAGAACGGCGGCACCAGCCAGTCGAGCGGGCCCTTGAGGGGGCGCGCGAGGGCGAGGCCCGAGGTGACGACGTACACCACGGCGGCGACGACGACCCACGGGCTGCCGTACGACGTGAGAGCCGCCACAGCGATGAGCAGGGCGCCACCGGCGAAGGCGACGGCCGGTGCGGGCAGCGGGAGGCCGCCGCGGCGCAGGGCCGCGAAGGCGTCGGCGAGCGAGCCGTTGTCGGCGAGGTCGGCCAGAGCTCGGGCGGCCCGGTCGGTGCGGCTCGCCCGGCGGGTCAGGGAGCGCAGGACGCGGCCGGCCGTGGTGTAGCAGGCGGCGAGCGCACAGCCGATGATCAGCACGATCAAGGTGATACGGGGCGTGGTCACCGCGGTGAGGACCGCGATCATCGCCCAGCGCTCACCGATCGGCAGCACGATCATGCGGCGCACCCAGACCGTCCAGCCGACGCTGTCGAGCTTGTCGGAGAGGGCGGCGGTGGGGCTGGTGTTGGCGGTCGCGTCGTGGTTGGCCTCGTTGAACGAGAAGTCGACGACGTGCCGGCAGGTCTGCAGCACCATCGCGCCGAGCGCCAGGGCCCATACGTCATCACCGCTGGCGTTCGCGGCACCGAGGGCGAGTCCCGCGTAGTACGCGTACTCCTTGGCGCGGTCGAAGGTGGCGTCCAGCCAGGCGCCCATCGTCGAGTACTGCAGCGAGTAGCGGGCCAGCTGGCCGTCGGTGCAGTCGAGGACGAAGGAGAGGAGCAGCAGGACGCCCGCCGCGACGAAGCCCACGCGGGTGCCGGTGGCGGCGCAGCCCGCCGCGATCAGGGCGGTGAGCAGGGAGGCGGTGGTGACCTGGTTCGGAGTCAGTCCGCGCCGGGCGCACCAGCGGGCGATGTACTTCGAGTAAGGGCTGATGCAGTACGTGGTGAAGAAGCCGTCGCGGGACTTCACGGCGGTACGCAGGCGGATCGCTTCGTCGTCCACGGCGGCGACGGCCTGCCGGGCCTCGTTGCGGGCCTGCGGGTCGGACGGCACGGTCGCGACCAGGGCGCCGAGCTCGGGGCGGTGCAACTCGCCCTCGTCCGCGGCGAGTTCGTCGGCTATGCGGTCGGCGAGCGCGTCGGCCCTGACGGCCGTGTCGCCGGCCGGGCCCTGGGTGGCCGCGCGCGCGGCGCGGGTCAGGGCGGCTCGGGAGGCGGGCTGTGCGGTGACGGCGCCGGGGATGGCGCTCGCCGGGAAGCGCGGGTCGGTGAGGCCGAGGCGCAGGGCGTGCACATGGCCGACGAAGCCGGCGTCGACGACGGCCACCCGCTCGGCGGCCGGGGCCGCGGCGAGCAGCGCCGCGGCGTCCGCCGCGTCCGAGGCGACCCGCACGTCGAAGCCGAGGCCCCTGAGGTCACCCTCGAGCGACGATCCAGGGACCGGCTGACCGGTGAGGATGGCGGTCGACAGACGTACTCACTCCTTGGGGTCGGCGCACATGGGCGCCGGGCAGCGTGCGAGGCGCCTCCGGCCGAGAGGTGGGCCGGGCGGCACGTCGGCAGAGGCTATCGGATGAATGGAAGGGCCCGTTCACCGCCCGTTCACGGCCCCATAAGCACGGTCTGCGTGAGCACGACCGCGTCGGCCATTCTCCTCGAACGAGGTGCCGCGCGACAAACTCCCGATGGACCACGACCTCGGTGACCGCTCCGGCAGACGATCTTGCCAGCTCTCTGACCTGGCGTCATTTCCGCAGGTCAGAGCACATGACAACGGTGTTCAGTGCCGTGTTGCCCCGTACCCCCCGGAGGTAGTTGACTGGGCCGTGCCACCCGGGGAACCAGGGGCGGGAGGCGAGCGGAAAGACCGACCGGGACGACGCGCGACGACTAGGGGGACCCCATGGGAGCCGGACACGATCACGGGCATACGCACGGGCATGGGGAGGAACTGACCGGCACGGCCGCCGCGGCGTACCGCGGGCGGCTGCGGATCGCCCTCGCGATCACCGTCTTCGTGATGGTGGCGCAGATCGTCGGCGGGATCGCGGCGAACTCCCTCGCCCTGGTCGCGGACGCGGCGCACATGGCGACGGACGCCCTCGGCCTGGCGATGGCGCTGCTCGCGATCCACTTCGCCAACCGCCCGGCGCTCGGCAACCGCACCTTCGGGTACGCCCGCGCCGAGATCCTGGCGGCGCTCGCCAACTGTCTGCTGCTGCTCGGGGTCGGCGGCTTCGTGCTCGTCGAGGCGGTGCAGCGGTTCATCACGCCGTCGCCGACGCACGGCTCGCTCGCGATCGTGTACGGCGCGATCGGCCTGGTCGCCAACGTGATCTCGCTGAGCCTGCTGCTGCGCGGCCAGCGGGAGAGCCTCAACGTGCGCGGCGCGTTCCTGGAGGTGCTCGCGGACGCGCTGGGCTCGGCGACGGTGATCGTGGCGGCGACGCTGATCGTGCTCACCGGCTGGCAGGCCTGGGACCCGATCGCCTCGCTCGTGATCGGCCTCATGATCGTGCCGCGTACGGTCAAGCTGCTGCGCGAGACCTTGAACGTGCTCCTGGAGTCCGCCCCGAAGGGCGTCGACATGGCCGAGGTGCGCGCGCACATACTCGGGCTTCCAGGGGTGCTCGACGTACACGACCTGCACGCCTGGACGATCACCTCGGGGATGCCGGTGCTCTCCGCGCACGTGGTGGTCGACCACGACATGCTCGACTCGGTGGGGCACGAGAAGCTGCTGCACGAGCTGCAGGGCTGCATCGGCTCGCACTTCGACGTGGAGCACTGCACGTTCCAGCTGGAGCCGAGCGGTCACGCGGAGCACGAGGCCAAGGTCTGCCACTGATCGTGATAACTTGGCCAACGATTCTTGGAGGTGGGTTGATGACTGTCGCGTTCGACGCTGTTGTGCGCAGCGACACAGTTGTCCCCCTTCCCAGGGCTCGCGGCTGACGGCGAGAGCTCCCCCAAACTCTCGGCTCCTCCCCCAGCTACCGCTGGGCGGTGCCCCCAGAACAGCGGGGACCCCCATACGCGAACCCACCC
>NZ_JAAAHS010000095.1 GCF_009908195.1 Streptomyces boluensis
GATCAATGACGTTCACGGAGCGACCCATGAGTGCGTCCACCGCCACCTCACGCGCGGAGACCAGAGCCGCCAACCGAGCAGGATTCGGCGCCTTCGTCGGCTCCACCATCGAGTGGTTCGACTTCTACATCTACGGAACGGCCGCGGCGCTCGTCTTCGACAAGGTGTTCTTCCCCGAACTCGACGGCGCCATCGGCACGTTGGTCGCCTTCGCCACCTTCTGGGTCGGCTTCCTCGCCCGCCCCATCGGCGGCATCGTCTTCGGTCACTTCGGCGACCGCCTGGGCCGCAAGAAGACCCTCGTCATCACCCTCCTGATGATGGGCATCTCGACCACCGCGATCGGCCTGCTGCCGAGCTACGCCTCCATAGGCGTCGCCGCGCCGATCCTCCTCGTCCTCATCCGCATGATCCAGGGCATCGGTCTCGGCGGTGAGTGGGGCGGCTCCGTCCTCATCGCCTCCGAGAGCGCGCCCAAGGGCAAGTCGGTGTTGTACGGGGCGTTCGCCCAGCAGGGCTCGCCCGTCGGCAACACCCTCGCCACCCTGAGCTTCCTCGCCATCAGCCAACTGCCCGACGACGCCTTCGTGTCCTGGGGCTGGCGGGTGCCGTTCCTCGCCTCCGCCCTGCTCGTCCTCGTGGGCCTGCTCGTCCGGCTCAAGGTCGCCGAGTCCCCGGCCATGGCGAAGCTCATCGAGCGGAAGGAAGTCGTCAAGCTGCCCCTCACCGAGGTCCTGCGCAGCCACCCCGGCCTGATCGCCCTCGGCATCGGCGCCTGCACCATCGGCCTGTCCGCCACGTACTTCAAGTCGACGTTCGCGCTGTCCTGGGCCACCAGCGCCCTCGACTTCGACCGCAGCACCTTCCTGACGATCATCCTGGTCGCCAACATCACGCAGGTCCTCGTCCAGCCCTTCGGCGCCGTGCTCGCCACCAGGATGAGGAGCTGGTCCCGCGCGGTCACCGTCATGCTGGTGCCCGAACTCGTCCTGCTCCCGCTGATGTTCGTCCTCATCAGCACCAACAACTACGGCCTCGCGATGCTCGGCGTCGCCCTCGCCACCATCCCGCACTGCCTGTACTACGCGGCCCTCGCCGGCATGCTCGCCAGCCGCTTCCCCGCCCACCTGCGCTACACCGGCATCTCCCTGTGCTACCAGCTGTGCGGCACGCTCCTCGGCGGTACGACCCCGATCGTCGGCCAGTTCCTGCTCAACCGGACCGGCTCCATCACCGCGGTCATCGCCTACGCCATGTTCCAGGTCGCGCTCACCCTGGGCTGCATGCTGCTCCTCCTGAAGCGCCCCAACCACGACGAACTGGCCGCCGACCCGGCCCCGGAGCCGCGCACCGTCGCGGCCTCCGCCTGACCGGCACACGTACACGCACACGTACGACGACGAACGGAGCCCCGCCCATGCCCCTGACCGTGCACGGCATCCCGGAGATCCTCGGCCTCGCCGGGCGCGACCTCGGGCACTCCGGCTGGAAGGAGATCACCCAGGAGCTCATCGACGCGTACGCGTACGTCTCCGGGGACCACCAGTGGATCCACACCGACGTCGAGCGCGCCGCGGCCGGACCGTACGGACGCACCATCGCGCACGGCTACATGGTGCTCAGCTGGGGCATCCCGATGTTCGGCGAACTGCTCCAGGTGAAGGGGGTGGGCCGGGCGCTCAACTATGGCGTCGACCGCGTCCGTTACCCGGCACCCGTACCCGTCGGCAGCCGCGTACGCCTGCACGCCTCCGTCACCGACGTGACGGAGGTGGCGCGGGGCGGGGTGCGGATGGCGCGGGCGTTCACGTTCGAGCTTGAGGGCTCTGCGAAGCCGGCGTGCGTGGCGGAGTCGCTGACACACTTCTACCCGTAGACCGGCCGGCCGTCAGTCGGTCCCGATGTCCTCGTGCCACAACTCGGGCCGGGCCGCGATGAATTCCCGCATCAGCTCGGCACACTCGTCGAGATCGAGGACCACGACTTCCACGCCATGGCCGCGCAACAGGTCCTCGCTGGTCGAGAACGTGCGATTCTCGCCGACGACGACGCGGGGAATCCCGTAGAGCAGTACCGCTCCCGCGCAGAGGAAACACGGCGACAGCGTGGTGAAGAGGGTCGCCCGCCGATAGACGGAGGCCGGCTGCCGCCCGGCCCTTTCCAGGCAGTCGATCTCGGCATGCAGGGTCGGACTCGCCTTCTGGACGCGACGGTTGCGTCCCACGGCCAGCAACTCGTCGCCTGAGACGAGTGCGGCACCGATCGGGATCCCGCCCTCGGCACCACCCAGGCGCGCCTGCTGGATCGCGCGTTTCATCGATTCATCGAATTCGGACACTGCTGCCTCCCGGGGAAACCACTCGTCGGATCCAGTGAATCGGTGCGCATCCGAGGCGTGCACCCCGACGCGCTGACCCGGGAGACTCAACCGAACTTGACGGTCGGGGTTGTCCTTGGTCGAGTCCTCGAACACAGCCCGTCGGCAGCCGGCGCGAACGCGAGTAGGGCGAGCCGGTGTCGGCTCGCCCCCTCAGTCTCGCCGAGCAGCCTGCCACGCGGTCAGCTCTTGCGGGCCGCCACGCGCTTCGCCGCGAGGTCCATGAGGCCCTGGTTGCCTTCGGCCCACAGCATCTGCATGGTCAGCGCGTCGATCTTCCAGACGTCGCCGGAGCGCCGCAGGTGGAAGCGGTAGGTTCCGCCGACCCGCCACAGGGGTCCGCCGAAGAGGTTCTCCAGGCGGTGCGTCGCCTGGTACGAGGCGGTGCACTCGGCGGTGTCGCCGTCGAGGGTCACCCGGTGGTTGGTCATCAGGTGCTGTGAGGTTTCGTAGCCGTCGAGCACCAGCGCCCAGGACTCGACGATCTCCGTCGGGGTCTCGGTGGTCGGCTCGCCGCCCACGAGGCTGGTGTAGTCCAGAACGACCTTGTCGGCGAACAGGGTTGCGGCCTCGTCCCATTCCCGGCGGTCGGTGTGCCAGCCCATGCGGTCACAGGTCTCGATGATGGCGTAACGGTCGTCCATGAAGGCTCCTACGGAGATACGGGCTTGCAGGTGACGGGCGATGTTCCGGGCGATATCGGGTGCGGGGCGATGTGCCGGGCGTTACCAGGTGACGGGGAGCGCGTGCAGGCCTTCCAGCGTCATGCCGACCTTCATGGGGACCTCCTCCACCGGCACGGCGAGGCGGAGCGTGGGAATGCGCCGCAGCAGGGTGCCGAAGACGATCTCCAGCTCCGCCCGCGCCAGGGTCTCCCCCATGCACCGGTGCGCTCCATGGCCCCAGCCCAAGTGGCCCTTGGTCGAGCGGCGGATGTCGAAAGTGTCGGGGGCCGGGAAGGCGACGGGGTCGCGGTTGGCCGCCGCGGTGGAGAGGAGAACGCCCTCGCCCTGCTTGACCACCTGTCCGGCCACCTCCACATCCGTGGTCGCGATACGGGGCGTGGTGAGGTCGGCGATGGACAGATACCGCACCAACTCCTCGACGGCGCCGGGGAGCAGCGAAGGATCCTCGCGGAGCATGGCCAGCTGCTCCGGGTGCTCGAGGAGCGTGAACACGCCCAGGCCGATCATGCTGGTGGCCGCCTCCTCCCCGGCGATGATCAGCGAGACCATGAGCAGTGAGACATCCCGCAGTGTCAACTCGCCCGTGTACAGGCGGTCCTTGATGAGCGTGCTGAGGATGTCCTCGCTCAGGTCGTCCTTCTTCGCCTCGACCACCCCGTCCAGGTAGTCGAGCAGCGCCCGGCAGGCCTCGATGGCCTGATCCAGGTCGGGCGCCGTCATGATCACCTGGGCGTGCTTCTCGAAGAGGTCGTGTTCGTCGTAGGAGATGCCGAGGATGTGGCAGATCACCGTCGCGGGCAGCGCGCGCCCCAGTTCGGAGATCAGGTCGACCGGGCCCCCCTTCGCCAGCATCTGGTCGATGAGGTCGTCGGTCATCCGCTGGATGGCCGGACGCAGCTTCTCGGTCTGCCTGGAGGTGAACCAGGGCAGGAGCATGCGCCGCCGCTCCTTGTGCGGTTCTCCGTCGAGACCGAGCAGGGCCCGGGTGATCTCGGGGAAGTTCCGCTCCCGCTCCGCGAGCATCGGGAAGGTCGGCTGGTCGCGGTCGGAGGAGAAGTGCTTGTCGTCGGCGAGCATTTCGCGTATCTGCGTGTAGTGGGTCACCAGCCAGGCGAGGCGCCCGTCGTACAGCCGCACGCGGGACAGCGCGCCGTCCTTGCTGAGCTCGGCGTATTCGGCGGGTGGCTGGTACGGGCAGGTGCGGGCCATCGGGTAGTCGTGCAGCTGGTCGGTGGCCGGCTCGGTGATGGTCTGTGTCATGGCGAAACTCCCCAATTCGTATGTGGCTGCGAGCCCTTGAGGCGCCATGTGCGCGACGGGCTCGGCGTGATCCTCGGTGCCGGGCGTTACCAGGTGACGGGGAGCGCGAGCAGGCCTTCCAGCGTCATACCGACCTTCATGGGGATCTCCTCCACCGGCACGGCGAGACGCAGCGTGGGAACGCGGCGCAGCAGGGTGCCGAAGACGATCTCGAGCTCCGCCCGCGCCAGGTTCTCGCCCATGCACCGGTGCGGCCCGTGGCCCCAGCCCAAGTGGCCCTTGGTCGAACGGCGGATGTCGAAAGTGTCGGCGTCCGGGAAGACGGCGGGGTCGCGGTTGGCCGCCGCGGTGGAGAGGATGACGCCCTCACCCTTCTTGATCGTCTGTCCGGCCACCTCCACATCCTCGGTCGCGATACGGAGCGTGGTGAGGTCGGCGATGGACAGATACCGCACCAACTCCTCGACGGCGCCGGGGAGCAGCGAAGGATCCTCGCGGAGCATGGCCAGTTGCTCCGGGTGGGTCAGGAGCGTCAACACCCCCAGGCCGATCATGCTGTTGGTCGTCTCCTGGCCGCCGATGAGCAGCGCGACCATGAGCTTGGAGACGTCGGTCTGCGTCAACTGCCCGGTGTTCAACCGCTCCTTGATGAGCATGCTGAGGATGTCGTCGCTCAGGTCGTCCTTCTTCGCCTCGACCACCTGGTCCAGGTAGTCGAGCAGTACCCGGCCGGCCTCGACGGCCTGATCCAGGGTGGGCGCCATCATGATGCCCTGGGCGTGCTCCTCGAACAGCTCGTGTTCGTCGTAGGAGATGCCGAGGATCTGGCAGATCACCGTCGCGGGGACCGCACGCCCCAGGGCCGCGATCAGGTCGGCCGGTCCCCCCTTCGCCAGCATCTCGTCGATGAGGTCGTCGGTCACCTTCTGAATGGCCGGACGCAGCTTCTCGACCTGCTTGGAGGTGAACCGGGGCAGGAGCATGCGCCGCCGCTCCTTGTGCGGGTCTCCGTCGAGACCGAACAGCGCCTGGGTGAACTCGGGGAAGTTCCGCTCCCGCTCCGCGAGGATCGGGAAGGCCGGGTTCTCGTGGTTGGAGGAGAAGCGGGCGTCGTCGGCGAACAGTTCACGGGCCTCTGGGTGATGGGTCACCAGCCAGGCGAAGCGCCCGTCGTACAGCCGCACGCGGGACAGCGCGCCTTCCTTGCTCAGTTCGGCGTATTCGGCGGGCGGCTGGTACGGGCAGCCGCGCCGCATCGGGTAGTCGTGCAGCGTCTCCCTGGCGGTCAGGGTGGTCGTCGTTCCCGTCATGGCTGACCTCTCGATCTGCTTAGTTCGATGGGTACTTGGGGTGACTCGGTCGCGGATGCCTTCGCTCATGCGCCGGTGTGTTCCGGCAGCTCGGCGAGCCACTGGTGCACGGCGTGCGCCACGGTCTCCGCGTGGTCCTCGATGATCGTGAAGTGATCACCGGGAACTTCCCTGACCGTCATGGGGAAGGCCAGGTCGCGCGCTCCGGCTTCGGGGCTCAGCGCCGCTTCTTCTCCCGCCTGGAGCAGGAGGGTGGGTGCGCGGGTGCCGGCCGGCTGGTAGGTGGAGAAGAACCGCAGATAGGCGCCGAACGCGGTCCAGCGGACGTGGTCGATCCGCCCGATGGCACCCTCGCGCTCGAACATGCCCCGGGTCAGCCTCGGTTGGAGCAGGGGAAGCTGACTGTCGATGAAGTACGTGTCGAGGAGCACCACCGCGGCAGGTCCTGCGCCGGTCTCTTCGAGGTACCTGGCCACGGCGTTGACCAGCCATCCGCCCGAGGAGTAGCCGACAAGGGCGTAGGGCGCGCCCGCGGCGCAGTCCAGGACGGCCGCGGCCTGGGACTCGACCATGGTGTCGAAGTCCGCGGGCACCGGCTCGCCTTCGGTAAAGCCCGGCACATGCATCACCGATACGTCGCGGACTCCGGAGAGGCTCGCGGCGAATCGCGCGTACATCAGAGGGTTGGAGGACGCCGCCACCGGGGGGAAGCAGATCAGGGACGGTCCCTGGCCGCCGCTCGCGAGGCGCATGGCCTGCGGCATCTTGGCTTCTTCCGAGGTTCCGGTGAAGGCCGGGCGCAGTCTGGCGGCGGCCATCAGGAACTCGTTCGCCTCGACGACCCGGTCCTGGGCGCAGGCCGCGCGGTAGAGCGTATCGATCGTGTCCACGGGTGCCGGCCCGGTCGAGGGGGCGTCCGGGCCCGCTGCCTGGTCTCCGGGAGCGGCGTCCTCCAGCATCTGGTCGATCCGGTCGGCCAGGGCCGCGGGCGTGGCCGCGTCGAACACCAACGTCGAGGGAAGCCGCAGGCCGGTCGCCTCGCTCAGCGCGTTGCGCAGTTCCACCGCGGTGAGCGAGTCGAAACCCGACTCCAGGAAATCTCTTGCCTCATCGAGTTCGTCCACGGATGTGTGACCGAGGGCGGCCGCCGCACGTGCCCGTACGAGTTCCCGCACGGCTGTCGAACGCTCCTGACCGGTCAGTCGGGCCAGGCGGGTCCCGTTCGGGGCGGCTTGCTCACGTGGCGCGGGCACAAGTCCCCGCAGCGTGGCGGGTATTCCCTCACGGGCCGCTCGGCTGCGCAGAACCGCGAGGTCGAGGTGGATCGGCAGCAGCACAGCCTCAGGTGAGCCGGCGAAGGCCGCGTCGAACAGGGCGAGGCCGTCCTGGGAGGACAGGGGACGTGCTCCGGCGCGGGAGAGCCGCGCCACGCTGCCCCGGTCCAGGGCGCTGGTCATCCCTCCGTGCTGTTCCTCCCAAGGTCCCCAGGCCAGCGAGACCGCCGGCAGCCCCTGGGCGGACCGATGCTGGGCCAGCGCGTCCAGGAAGGCGTTCGCCGCCGCGTAGTTGGCCTGTCCCGCGGCGCCCAGCACACCGGACGCCGAGGAGAACAGCACGAACGACGCGAGGCGGGTGTCGCGGGTCAGTTCGTGGAGATGGGACGCGGCATCCACCTTGGCCCGCAGCACCCCGTCGACCTGCTGCGGCGTCAGCGAGGTGAGCGTGCCGTCGTCGATCACACCCGCCGCGTGCACCACCGCGCCCAGCGGGTGCTGTGCGGGAATGCCCGCGAGCAGCTCGGCGAGCGCACTGCGGTCGGCGACGTCGCAGGCCGCGACGGTGACCCGGGCACCGAGCCCGGTCAGCTCCGCGACCAACTCCGCCGCGCCATCGGCCTCTTGGCCTCGCCGGCTCACCAGGAGCAGGTGTCCGGCCCCGTGCCGCTCGACGAGACGGCGGGCGATCTGTGCGCCGAGGCCTCCGGTGCCGCCGGTGACCAGCACGGTCGCGGCCGGATCGAGTGCGGCCTGCTCGAGTGCGGCCTGCTCGGTCGCGGCGGGCACCGGCGTCCGGGCCAGGCGGGGGATCAGGGACTTGCCGCGGCGCAGGGCCACTTGGGGCTCATCGCCGCCGAGCACCGCGGGCAGTGCGCGCCGCGAGGACTCTTCCTCATCCAGGTCGATCAGCTGGAAGCGACCGGGGTGTTCGGCCTGGGCCGCGCGGACGAGGCCCCACACGGGCGCGTGTGCCAAGGCCGGTGCGTCCCCGCCGGGTTCCGTGGCCAGGGCCCCCTGGGTCACCCAGGCCAGGCGGGATTCCGCGAAGCGCTCGTCGGCCAGCCAGGCCTGCGCTGTGGCCAGGGCCCGGTGGACGGCGTCCCGGCCCGCCGCGGGGAGGTCCGCTCCCGGGTCGGCGTCGCCCGGGGACATCACGACCACGTCGGGGACCGGCGCCCCCGCGCTGATGGCGTCGCCCAGTTCAGCCAGGCCGGCGAACCGGGTGGTGCGGGTACCGGCCGACTCCAGGGCCGCGGCGCACGCGGCGCCGAAGGCGGGTTCACCACCGAAGGCGGGTTCGCCACCAGTGACAGGTTCGCCGGCGGTGACGGGTTCGCCGGCGGTGACGGGTTCGCCGGCGGTGGCGGGCGGCGCGTCAAGGACCGCGCAGTGGCGCACCGGGCCCGCGTGGCCGGGACCGGCCTCGGCCTCGGGCCAGACCACCTTGAACAGGGAGTCGCGGTGGACACCGCCCGCCGCGGCCTGGATCTGCTCCGCGGCGATCGGCCGCAGGACCAGGAACCGGACCGACGCCACCGGCCTCCCCTCCTGGTCGGCGGCCGCGAGGGTCACACTGTCGGGGCCCGTGGGCGCGAGCCGTACGCGCAGTGCGGTGGGGCCCGGTCCCGTGCTGTGCAGCCGTACACCGTTCCAGGAGAACGGCACCCGGGCCTGCCCCTGGGCCTCGATCAGGCCGCCGAGGCCGATGCCGTGCAGAGCGGCGTCGAGCAGCGCCGGATGGACGCCGTAGCCCTCGGTCCGGTCCACGGCCTGCTGGTCCGGGGCCACCTCCACATAGAGCTCCTGACCCCGGCGCCATGCGGCCCGCAGTCTCCGGAACGCGGGCCCGTAGTCCAGGCCCGCTGCGGCCAGTTCGTCATAGAGCCCGGACGCGTCGACCGGAATGGCCCCGGACGGCGGCCAGTTGGTGAGATCCGGCTCGTCCTCGTGCCCGGCGGGGCACAGCACGCCGGTGGCATGCCGCACCCAGGGCTCCTCCAGCGGTGCGTCCTGCGCCTTGGAGTGCAGGCTCACCCGGCGCCGACCGGAGTCATCCGGTGCGGCGAGCACGGCCTGGACGCGGGTGGCGGCACCGTCGGTCACGACGAGCGGGGCCTCAAGGGTGAACTCCTCGATGTCCGGCGTATCGGTGTGCCGGGCGGCCCCGGCGACCATGTCCACGAGGGCGGTACCCGGCAGCAGCGGGGTGCCAAGGACCTGGTGGTCGCGGCACCAGGGCTGGTCCGCGGCCGAGAGCCGGCCGGTGTACAGCAGCTCCCCTTCCGCCGCCCACTCCGTGACGGCCCCGAGCAGCGGATGGCCGGCCTCGCGCAGGCCCGCGCGGGACGGGCTGAACTCCGCCTGCCCGTGCGCCGGTGCGGACAGCCAGAACCGCCGGCGCTGGAAGGGGTAGGTCGGCAGATCGACCGGCCGACCGCCGCTCGCCGCGAAGAAGCTCCGCCAGTCCACCGGTACGCCATGGGCGTGCAGCCGGGCCACGGCGGTGACCAGCGTCTCCTCCTCGGGGCGGCCCGCGCGCAGCGTCGCGGCAAGGACCGGGGCAGAGCCCGTGGCGGAACCCGTGAGGCAGTCCTCGGCCAGGGGCGTCAGCACACCGTCGGGACCCACCTCCAAGTAGGCGCCGACGTGGCGGGCTTCGAGGGTGCGGACAGCGTCGAGGAAACGCACGGCCTCGCGTGCCTGACGCACCCAGTACGCAGGGCTGCGCAGTTGCTCCGCGTCGACGACCGTGCCGGTCAGCGTGGACACCAGCGGAATGCGCGGCGGGTGGAAGTCGACGGTCTGCACCACGCCGCGGAACTCGTCCAGCATGCCGTCCATGTGCGGGGAGTGGAACGCGTGGCTCACCCGCAGGCGCCGGGTCTTCCGGCCGTCCGCCGCGAACCGCCGACCGATCTCCTCCACCGCGGTCCCGTCGCCGCTGATGACCACGGAGGTGGGGCCGTTGACCCCGGCGACGGCGACGGCGTCGTCGCGTCCCTCGAGCAGCGGACGTATCTCGTCCTCCGTCGCCTGGACGGCCAGCATCGCCCCGCCCGGCCGCATCCGCTGCATCAGATCGCCGCGGGCCACGACCAGACGCGCCGCGTCCGGCAGGGACAGGACGCCCGCGACGTACGCCGCGGCCAGTTCCCCCACGGAGTGCCCGGCGACGAAGTCCGGCCGTACGCCCCAGTGTTCAAGGAGCCGGAACAGGGCCACCTCGGTCGCGAACAGGGCCGGCTGCGCATACCGGGTCTGGTCCAGGAGTCCTTCCGAGGTGTCGGAGAGCACGGATTTCAGGGAGCGGTCCAGATGAAGGTCCAGCTCCGCGCAGACCTCGTCCCACGCCTGCGCGAACTGCGGGTAGGCCTCGTGGAGTTCGCTGCCCATGTCACGGCGCTGGCTGCCCTGGCCGGTGAACAGGAAGGCCAGGCGGGATTCGGTCGCGCTGCCCCGGACGAGGCCGGGGGCGGAATCGCCCTCGGCCAGGGCGTCCCACGCCCGGCGCACCTGGTCCCGGCCCCGGGCCACCACGATCGCGCGCTGGTCGAGAGCGCCGCGGAGCGCCAAGGACGAGGCCACGTCGGCACCGTGTTCGTCGGGCCGTTCGGTGAGACGGGCGTTCATGCGGCGTGCCTGGGCGCGCAGAGCGGCCTCGCTCCCGGCCGAAAGGAGCCAGGGCTGTACGGCGTCCGCGCCGCTCCCGGTGGCGGGTGCGGCGGGCTCGGCCGCCGCGACGGGTGCCTGCTCCAGGATCAGATGGACGTTGGTGCCGCTGACTCCGAAGGAGGAGACCCCCGCGCGGCGTGGCCGCCCGCTGTCGGGCCAGGCGCGGGACCGGGTCAGGACCCGCACGGTGCCGTCGGACCAGTCCACGTGCGGCGTCGGCTCGTCCACGTGCAGGGTCTGCGCGAGGACGCCGTGCCGCAGCGACTGAACCATCTTGATCACACCGGCGACACCGGCGGCCGCCTGCGTGTGCCCGATGTTGGACTTCACCGATCCGAGCCACAACGGCCGTTCCGCCGGGCGTCCTTGGCCGTATGCGGCGACCAGGGCGCTTGCCTCGATCGGGTCTCCGAGCCGGGTCCCGGTGCC
This sequence comes from Streptomyces boluensis, assembly GCF_009908195.1. Classification (GTDB taxonomy): domain Bacteria; phylum Actinomycetota; class Actinomycetes; order Streptomycetales; family Streptomycetaceae; genus Streptomyces; species Streptomyces boluensis. Next base: position 11,012 of record NZ_JAAAHS010000095.1, read on the forward strand.
GTGCGCCTCCACCGCGTCCACATCGGCGGGCGAAAGACGGGCATTGGCCAGCGCCTGCCGGATGACCCGCTGCTGTGACGGCCCGTTCGGCGCGGTCAGGCCGCTGCTCGCACCGTCCTGGTTCACCGCGGAACCCCGCAGTACGGCCAGGATCTGATGGCCGTTGCGCTGCGCGTCCGAGAGCCGTTCCAGGACCAGGACGCCGCCGCCCTCCCCCCAGCCGGTGCCGTCGGCGGCCGCGGCGAAGGACTTGCAGCGGCCGTCCGCCGCCAGGCCGCGCTGCCGGCTGAACTCCACGAACACGCCCGGGGTCGACATCACCGTCACCCCGCCGGCCAGGGCCAGCGTGCACTCCCCCGCCCGCAGCGCCCCCGCGGCCTGGTGCAGGGCCACAAGGGAGGACGAGCACGCGGTGTCGACCGTCACCGCCGGGCCCTCGAGACCGAAGGTGTACGCCACCCTGCCGGAGGCCACGCTGCCGGCGCTGCCGTTGCCGAGATAGCCCTCGAGCCCCTCGGGGGCCTGCGCGAAGCGGCCGCCGTAGTCGCTGTACATCACGCCGAGGAAGACACCGGTCCGGCTGCCGCGCAGCGAGTCCGCGTCGATCCGCGCCCGCTCGAAGCCCTCCCAGGCCAGTTCGAGGAGCAGCCGCTGCTGGGGGTCCATGGCGAGGGCCTCGCGCGGGCTGATCCCGAAGAACGCAGGGTCGAAGTCCGCGGCCGCGTCCAGGAAACCGCCCACTCCGGCGTGCGAGGTGCCGGGGCGGTCGGGGTCGGACGCGAGGAGACGGTCGAGGTCCCAGTCACGGTCGGTCGGCAGGCCGGAGAGCGCGTCCCTGCCCTCGGCGACCAACTCCCACAGTTCTTCGGGGCTGTTGGCGCCGCCGGGGTACCGGCAGGCCATACCGACCACGGCGAGGGGCTCGTGAGACCTGTACTCCACCTCCGTCAGGCGCTCCTGTGTCCGCTGCCCTTCCGCGATCGACCGCTTGAGATATTCACGAAGCTTCGCCTCATCTGCCATGGTCTGTCACATACCTTCCGTCAGCCGACGCAGCGGCTTGTCATCGGCCCGTGTTGAAGCTGCTGTCCACCAGATCGAAGAGGTCCTCGTCCGACGCGGCGTCGAGCTGCGAGCCGACACCGTCCGGCGCGGGGAAGCCCGCCGTCGTGCCCAGCTCGGCGAGGAGTTCCTGCAGCCGGAGCACCGCCTGGCCCCGCAGGTCGTCCGCTTCGCCCAGGGAGCGGAGCCCGTGTTCGAGCCGGTCGAGATCGGCGTGCAGCGAGGCGCCGCCGTGGGGCGCCGCCGGGGCAAGGCGGGTGCCGAGGTAGGAGGCCACGGCAGCGGGCGTGGAGTGGTCGAAGACGAGGGTCGTGGGCAGCCGCATGCCGGTCGCGGCGGCGAGGCGGTTGCGCAGTTCCACCGCGGTCAGTGAGTCGAAGCCCATGTCCAAGAAGCCCCGGGCGCTGAGGACTTCGGCTACGGGCTGGTGCAGCACCGCCGCCACGGCGTTGCGTACGAGGTCCAGGAGGGCCTGTTCGCGCTCGGCCTCCGGGAGTCGGTCGAGGCCCTCGACCAGGGCCGGTGAGGACGGGTCGGTGGTCCGATGCCCGGAGGCCGCCTTGCGCGGAGGTGCGGCCACAAGGGCGCGCAGCACGGGCGGCACGGAGCCGGAGGCGGCGCGTGCGCGCAGGGTCGCGGCATCGATCCCCAGCGGTACGAGGACCGCGTCGTCGGCCGCCATCGCCGCGTCGAAGAGGCGCAGCCCTTGCTCCGACGACAGCGGTCGCAGGCCGGACCCGGTGATCCTGGCCAGGTCCCGCTGTCCCAGGTGGCCGGTCATCGCGCTCTGCCGCTCCCAGAAGCCCCAGGCCAGGGAGATGGCGGGCCGCCCGTCCGCGCGACGGCGGTGGGCCAGCGCGTCCAGGGCGGCGTTGGCCGCCGCGTAAGCGCCCTGCCCGGCGGTGCCGAGCGTTCCGGAAGCCGACGAGAACAGCACGAACGCCGACAGGTCCATGTTCTGGGTCAGTTCGTCGAGGTGCCGGGCCGCCTCGGTCTTCGGCGCCAGTACGCCGCTGAGCCGGTCCGGCGTCAGGGAGGTGACCACGGCGTCGTCCAGGACACCGGCGGCGTGGATCACCGCGGTCAGCGGCGCGTCGTCGGGTATCTCGCCGAGCAGTGCGGCGAGCGCCTCCCGGTCCGAGACATCGCACGCGGCCACCCGTGCCACGGCGCCGGCGGCGGTCAGCTCCGCCACGAGCTCTGCGGCTCCCGGGGCCTCAGGCCCCTGTCGGCTCGCCAACAGCAGGTTCCGTGCGCCGTGTTCGCGCACCAGGTGGCGGGCGATCATGGCGCCGAGGACACCGGTGCCGCCGGTGAGCAGCACGGTTCCTTCGGCGAACGGGCGACCTGCCGGTGCCTGTCGTTCGGTGGGCCGGGCAGCCAGCTCTGTGGGCCGGGCAGCCAGCCGGGGCGCGAGTGCCGTGCCGTTGCGTATCGCGGTCTGGGGTTCGCCGGTCGCCAGCGCCGCGGCCAGCTCCTCGACCGGGGTGACGGCCTCGCGGGTGTCGACCAGGACGAGGCGGCCGGGGTGTTCCGTCTGCGCGGTGCGCACCAGGCCCCAGATCGCGGCCTGGGCGAGGTCGGGGGACTCCTCGGTGTTCGCCGCCACCGCGCCGTGGGTCAGCAGCAAGAGCCGGGAATCGACGAGCAGTTCATCGGCCAGGTACTCCTGCACCAACGCCAGCGTTCGCGCGGCAGCGTCCTCGACGGCGCTCCGGCCGGTGCGGGCCGCGGCTTCGGCGGGCGCGGCTTCGGTGAGCGTGGCCTCGGTGAGCGCGGCTTCGGTGAGCGCGGCGCAGTTCACCACGACCACGTCGGGTGCGTCGTGGCCACCCCCGCTCAAGTGCTCGCGCAGGGCGTCGAGTCCGGGCTCGTGCCGTACCGCCGGCTGCTCCGCACCACCACTGACGGTGTGTTCACAGCCGACCAGCGACCACGAGCCGGACGCCTCCGGCGGCGCGGACGAGGCAGGCATGGCGGGCTGCCACGCGAGCCGGAACAGACCGTCGTTCCCGGACTGCCCGGCGGACTGCCCGATGGATCGCAGGAGTTGGGGGTCGACGGGCCGCAGGGCGAGGCGCTCCACCGTCGCGACCCTCGCCCCGGCGGCGTCGTCTAGCGTCAGGGTGACGGCGTCCGGTCCGTCCGGGGCCAGGCGCACCCGCAGCTCTGACGCCCCGACCGCGTGCAGCGAGACGTCGCTGAACGAGAACGGCAGCCGCGCCTGCTCGTGGCCCGGCTCCTGTGGCATCAGCCCCACGGCGTGCAGGGCCGCGTCCAGGAGAGCCGGATGCAGCACGAACTCCTCGGCGTCGCCGAGGAGTTCCTCGTCGAGGCGCACATCGGCGAAGACACTGTCGCCCTGTCGCCAGGCCGCGCGCAGGCCCTGGAAGGCCGGACCGTACGTGTACCCCTGGTCGGACAGTTGCTCGTAGAGCCCCGCCACGTCGATCGCGGTCGCGTCCCTCGGGGGCCACACCGCGGTCCCTTCGGCCTCTTCGGCGGCCTCCGCCGTCGCGGTGTCCGTCTCCTCCGGCTCGTACCGGGTGAGGATGCCGGTCGCGTGCTGGGTCCAGGCTTCACCGTCGTGGGACCGGGAGTGCACGGTGACGGTCCGTTCCTCGCCGCCGGGAGCATCTGACGCGCCCGGCGCATCTGACGCTCCCACGACGCCTGCCGCATCGGAGGCCCCCGAGACGACCACCTGAAGAGTGACGTCACCGCCCTCCGGAAGCACTAGGGGCGCCTGCACGGTCAGCTCCCGCACCCGGTCGGCTCCGGTCAACTGCCCTGCCTTCATGGCCAGTTCGAGGAAGGCCGTGCCCGGGAGCAGGACCGTTCCGAGCACCGTGTGGTCGGCGAGCCAGGGATGGGTCCGGGCCGAGATCCGTCCGGTGAGGACGAGCCCGTCCCCGGTCGCGGTTTCGACGACCGCCCCGAGGATCGGGTGATCGGCGCGGGCCAGTCCGGTGGCCGCGACGTCCGTGGCCACGTCGTCCTCGTCCAGCCAGTAGCGCTGGCGCTGGAACGCGTAGGTGGGCAGTGCGCAGGGCGCCGCCCCGCTGTCGGTGAACAGCGACGCCCAGTCCACCGGTACGCCCTGGACGTACAGCCGCCCGGCCGCGCGCAGGAAGCCGTCGAATCCGCTGTCGTCCCTGCGCAGGGTCCCCGTCACCAGGGCTCCGGGCGTCCTGGCCGACTCCAGGGTCTCCTGGAGCGGAACGGTCAGCACCGGATGCGGACTGATCTCCACGAAGACCCGGTGGCCGGTGTCCGCCAGCTCCCGCGTGACCTCCGCGAGGCGCACCGGCCGGCGCAGGTTGCCGTACCAGTAGTCGGCCCCGAGTTCGCCGCCGTCCGCGATCTCGGTGGTGACCGTGGAGCGCAACGGTACGGACGCGGGCCGCGGCGCCACATCCGACAATGCCTCGAGGAGCTCCGCGCGCACCGGCTCGACCTGCGGGGAGTGGGACGCGTAGTCCACCGGGACACGGCGCACGCGGATGCCCTGGGCGCCCAGCGTGTCCAGGAGTTCGTCCAGAGCGTCGGCCTCGCCGGAGATCACGACCGACGCGGGGCCGTTGACCGCCGCGACCGAAAGGCGCCCGCCCCACGGCTCGATGCGGGCCGCGGCCGCTTCCTCGGTCAGGGAGACGGTCGCCATGCCACCGCGGCCGGCCAGGGCGCGAAGTGCCTTGCTGCGCACGGCCACCACGCGGGCCGCGTCGTCGAGCGACAGGATGCCGGCGGTGTACGCGGCCGCGATCTCGCCCTGGGAGTGGCCCACGACCACGTCCGGCTCCACCCCTGCCGTACGCCACAGCTTCGCCAGCGAGACCATCACGGCGAACAGCGCCGGCTGGACGACGTCGACGCGGTCGAGCCAGTCCTCGGAGTCGCCGCGCAGAACGTCGAGCAGGGACCAGTCCACGTGCGGGGCGAGCGCCGCCGCGCACTCCTCCATCGCGGCGCGGAACTCCGCCGAGGTGTCGAGGAGTTGGGTGGCCATGCCCGCGAACTGTGCGCCCTGGCCGGGGAAGACGAACACGGTCTTCTCCCGCGCGAGCGCGTCGGGGTCACGCCAGTCGTCCGGCGCCACGCCGGACACGACAGCGGGGCTCTCCTCTCCCCGGGACAGGGCCGCGGCTCCTTCGAGGAGTTCCGCACGGTCCCGGGCGACGACCACGGCCCGGTGCGGGAGCGCCGTCCGTGTCGTCACGAGCGCGCGGCCGGTGTCCTCGGCGCCCGCGTTCCGGGTGCCGGCGTGCGCGACCAGGCGCGCGGCCTGCGCGCCGAGTGCCGTGCGGTTCACGCCCGATATCACCCAGGGAACCGCCGAAAGCGCGGTCCCGGCCGGGCCCGCCTGCACCGCCGTGTCGTCGCCGTCGGTGGCGGGTGCCTCTTCCACGATCAGGTGCGCGTTGGTGCCACTGACACCGAACGAGGACACGGCGGCCCGGCGCGGCCAGGGGTTCTCGGGCCATGCGCGGGCTTCGGTGAGCAGCCGGACGGCGCCGGACTCCCAGTCCACGTGCGGCGTCGGCTCGTCCACATGCAGGGTCCGCGGAAGGACGCCGTGCCGCATGGCGAGGACCATCTTGATGACTCCGGCGACACCGGACGCGGCTTGCGTGTGGGCGATGTTGGACTTCAACGAGCCCAGCCACAGCGGCTGTTCCGCGGGTCGCCCCTGCCCGTACGTCGCAAGCAGCGCCTGTGCCTCGATGGGGTCACCGAGCGTGGTGCCGGTTCCGTGGGCCTCCACCGCGTCGACTTCCGTGGCGGGCAGCCGCGCGTCGGCCAGGGCCTGGTGGATCAGGCGCTGCTGGGCCGGTCCATTGGGTGCGGTCAGGCCATTGCCGGCGCCGTCGTGGTTCACCGCGGAACCACGGAGGACGGCCAGGACCGGATGGCCGTTGCGCTGCGCGTCCGAGAGCCGTTCGAGGAGCAGGACACCGGCACCCTCGCCCCAGCCGGTGCCGTCGGCGGCCGCGGCGAAGGGTTTGCAGCGGCCGTCCGCCGCCAGGCCGCGCTGCCGGCTGAACTCCACGAAAGCGCTCGGGGCCGGCATCACCGTGACGCCACCGGCCAGGGCCAGCGTGCACTCCCCCGCCCGCAGCGCCCCCGCGGCCTGGTGCAGGGCCACAAGCGAGGACGAGCACGCGGTGTCGATCGTCACCGCCGGGCCGGTCAGGCCGAGGACGTAGGCGGCGCGTCCGGCCACGACGGCCGTGGTGGTGCCGGTCAGCCGATACCCGGCCACCTCGTCGTCCGTGCGCGGCCGCGAGGGGAAGGCGTATCCCTGGTGCGTCACTCCGGCGAAGACGCCGGTGCGGCTGCCGCGCAGGGACACCGGGTCGATACCGGCGCGCTCCGCCGCCTCCCAGACGATCTCCAGCCACAGCCGCTGCTGCGGGTCCATGGCGAGGGCCTCACGCGGACTGATCCCGAAGAACTCGGCGTCGAACTCCGTCGCGTGATCGAGAAAGGCGCCGGTACGTACGTAGCTCTTTCCGGGAGTGCCGGGCTCCGGGTCGTAGAAGGCGTCCACATCCCAGCCCCGGTCGTCGGGCAGCGCACCGACCGTGTCGGCACCCTCGGTGACCAGGCGGAACAGGTCTTCCGGCGACTCGGTGCCGCCGGGGTAGCGGCACGCCATCGCCACGATGGCGATGGGCTCCTGCTCGCGCTGCTCCAGGCGGGTACGCGTCTGCCGGAGTTCGGTGGTGACGAGCTTCAGGTACTGGCGGAGTTTGTCCTCTGTCCCGGTCACGAGATTCCCAGCTCCTTGTTGACGATGTCGAAGATCTCCTCGTCGGTCGCCGAGTCCAGCGCGTCACCGTCGGCCGCGGCGGCCGTTGCGGGCCCGGGTCGGTCCCATGGCCGTAGCAGCTCCCGCAGCCGGGTGATGACCAGCGGGTGCGTCGCGTCACCGGGCGGCAGGGCGGCCAGGACCGCTTCGAACCGGTCGAGGTCGGCGAGGAGCCGGGCTCCTCCGGCACGGTCCGGGAGGAGCTGCGGGAGCAGGTGCCGGGCGAGGCCGAGCGGGGTCGCGTGGTCGAAGACGACGGTGGTCGGCAGGGTGAGCCCGGTGCGCTCGTTCAGCCGTTCGCGCAGCGCCAGGGACATCATCGAGTCGAATCCGAGGTCGGTGAAGGCCGTCCCGGACCGGATGTCGTCCCCGGTGCGACGGCCGAGCACGTGGGCGGCCTGGCTGCGGACCAGATCGAGCAGGGCTCGCGTCCGGTCCTCTTCCGTCAGGTCCGCCAACTCCCCACGCAGACGGTCCACTCGGGCCGGCCCGGGGGCGGCGTGCAGGGCGCGCTGCGCATCGGCCAGGTCGTTGAGCAGCGCGAACGGCCTGACCATGGTGTACGCGGGGGCGAACCGGTCCCAGGTGATGTCCGCGAAGGCCGTGGTGGTCTCGTCGCGGTCGAGAGCGGCCTGCAGTCCGGCGAGGGCGGTCTGCGGAGCCATCGGGGGCACACCGCGTTCGCGCAGCAGGTCGCCGGTGTCGCCCGCGGCCATGCCGGCGCCGGCCCAGGCACCCCAGGCGACAGAGGTCGCGGCAAGCCCGTCGCCTCGGCGGGATTCGGCCAGGCCGTCCAGGTAGGCGTTGGCCGCCGCATAGGCCGTCTGTCCGACGTTGCCCCAGAGTCCGGCGCAGGATGAGAACAGCACGAAGGTGTCGGGGGCCTTCCCCCGCGTACCGTCGAAGACGTCGTGCAGGTTCTTGGCGCCGTTCAGCTTGGCGGCCATGACCTCCTGGAGCTGTGCGAGGGAGGACTCGGCGAGGGGCTGCTCCAGGTGGACCTCGCCCGCCGCGTGCACCACGGTGGTCACCGGCTGGTCCGCGGGCAGCGCGTCGACGAGCTGCCGCAGCCGGTCCGCGTCGGTGATGTCGCAGGCCACGAAGGTCACTTCGCAGCCCGTCAGGGCCAGTTCGGCCTTGAGCTGGGCTGTCCCGGGGGCGTCCGGGCCCCGGCGGCTGAGCAGGATCAGCCGCGGCACGCCGCGGCCGGCCAGCCAGCGGGCCACATGGGCGCCGAGCGCTCCCGTCCCGCCCGTCACCAGTGCGGTGCCGGTGGGCTGCCAGGGCGCGCGGGCCGGGGCGCCGGTCAGCGGGGCTGAGCGCACCAGACGGCAGCCGTGCAACCCCTCGGCGCGCAGGGCGAGTTGGTCCTCGCCGCCGGGGTCGGCAAGCGCTGCGGCGAGCCGGGGCCACACGTCTTCGTCGACGGCGGCCGGCAGGTCGACGAGGCCGCCCCAGTGCCGCGGCCGCTCCAGGGCCGCCACCCGGCCAAGGCCCCATACGGCCGCCTGCTCGGGCCGCCGGACCGGCTCACCCCCGGCGGGCACCGCACTCTGCGTGAGGCACCACAAGGGAGCGGCGATCTCGGCGTCCGCCAGGGCCTGGGAGAGGACCACGGTCGCCGTGAACCCACCCGGGAGCCCATCGCCGCCCGGCAACGAGCCTCCTTCCGGGGCGAGTTGGTCCGGGACGATGCCGACCGGGGCGGGTGCGCCCAGGGCGGGTGTGTCCAGAGCGGATGCGTCCAGGGCGGGTGTGTCCAGGGCGAGCGTGGACAGCACGCCTGTCAGAGGCTGCTGTGCCGCGATCTCGCGCAGCCGGCGGGCGAGCGGCGCACGATCGGCCGCGGTCCGGGCATCGACCGTCAGCTCCACGACCTCGGCCGCCCCAGCCGCCCGCAGCGCGGCGGACAGCTCCGGCGCGCCGCCGGCGGGCGCGGAGACGACGAGCCAACGGCCCGTAAGACGTGCCGTGCCTGGCTCCGGCAGCGGTTGCCAGGCGACTTGGTACCGGTGGTCGTCGAGCCGCGCCGTGGCCCGGGTGTCGCCGTCCGACGCGTCGAGCCAGTACCGCTCCCGCTGGAAGGCGTACGTCGGCAGGGGCACGGGGCGGGCTCGGGTGCCGGCGAAGACGGCCGGCCAGTCCACCTCGACGCCGCGCACGTACAGCTGGCCGAACGCCGCGTGCAGGGCGCGCTGTTCGGGCTCGTTGCGGTGCAGCAGCGCGGCGAACACCGAGTCCGGCGAGGCGGCGCAGTCGGGTCCCGTCGCCGTGAGCACCGCGTCGGGGCCGATCTCCAGGAACGTGTCGACGCCTTCGGCCTCCAGGGCCTGGACGGCGTCGAGGAATCTGACCGTGTCCCGTGCGTGCCGTGCCCAGTACCGCGGGCTGCACAGCTCCGCCGCCGTCACCGGAGCGCCGGTGCAGGCGGAGACGACCGGTATCCGGGGCGCCTTGAAGGTCACGCCTTCGAGCACCGCCGCGAACTGCCCGAGCATCGCGTCCATGTGGTGCGAGTGGAAGGCACGGCCGACCCGCAGCCGTGTGGTCTTGCGGCCCCGCTCGGCGAAGTGGGCCGCGACGGCGTCGACGGCGTCCTCGTCCCCGGCGACGACCACGGAGGACCGGCCGTTGACCGCCGCGACGGCGACGCGGCCGCCGTGTCCGGCCACCACCGGCGCGATCTCGTCCTCGCCTGCCTGGACCGCGGCCATCGCGCCACCCGGTGGCAGCGCCTGCATCAGACGGCCGCGCGCGGCCGCGACGGCGGCGGCATCGGCCTGCGACAGCACTCCGGCGACGTGCGCCGCGGCCAGCTCGCCGATGGAGTGGCCGGACACGAAGTCCGGTCGTACGCCCCACGATTCGACGAGCCGGTACAGCGCGACCTCGACCGCGAACAGCGCGGGCTGGGTCCAGTGGGTCTCATCGAGCAGGCCCTCGGTCCCGGCGGCCCCGAAGATCACGTCCTTGAGCGGGCGGTCGAGATGGCGGTCGAGGTCGGCGCAGACCGCGTCGAGGGCCTGCGCGAACACCGGGTGGCGCGCGTACAGTTCGCGGCCCATCCCCACGCGCTGGGCGCCTTGACCGGTGAACAGGAGCGCGAGTCTGCCCTTGGACGGCTCGCCCCGCGCTCCGGCGACAGGCAGCTCGCCGGTGGCGAGCATGCGCAGTTCACCGACCACTTCGTCCCGGTCCGCCGCCACGAAGGCGGCCCGCTGCTCGAAAGCCGTCCGGGTGGTGACGAGGGAGTACGCGGCGTCGGCGAGGCGCAGCCCGCGGTCCGCCTCCACCTGCTCGAGCAGCCGCTCGGCCTGGGCGCGCAGCGCCGCGCCGGTCCGGCCCGACAGGGCCCAGAGCAGCGGCCCCTGTTCCGCGACAGTGCGGTCGGCGTCGGCCGGGTCGGGCTCGGGTGCCTGCTCCACCACCACATGGGCGTTGGTGCCGCTGATGCCGAAGGAGGAGACCCCCGCGCGCCGGGGCCGCCCGGTCGCGGGCCAGTCCCGCTGCTCGGTGAGGAGCCGCACCGCTCCGGCCGACCAGTCGACGTGCGGCGAGGCCTCGTCGACGTGCAGGGTCTTCGGCAGTACGCGGTGACGCATGGCCTGGACCATCTTGATGACCCCGGCGACGCCCGCGGCCGCCTGTGCGTGACCGATGTTCGACTTCACCGAGCCCAGCCAGAGCGGCTGTTCGCGGTCGCCGCCGAAGGTGTCAACGACGGCCTGGGCCTCGATCGGGTCGCCGAGCGGCGTCCCCGTCCCGTGCCCTTCGAGTACGTCGATGTCCGTGGTCGACAGGCCCGCGTCGTCGATCGCCTGCTGGATCACCCGCTGCTGCGACGGCCCGTTCGGCGCGGTCAGTCCGCTGCTCGCACCGTCCTGGTTGACCGCGGAGCCCCGGATCACCGCCAGGACGGGGTGTCCCTGGCGCCGGGCCTGCGACAGCCGCTCCAGGAGCAGCATTCCGGCTCCCTCGCTCCATCCGGCGCCGTCCGCGGCGCGGGCGTACGACTTGCAGCGGCCGTCAGGGGCCAGGCCGCGCTGCCGGCTGAACTCGACGAACGTCGTCGGCGTCGACATCACGGTCACCCCGCCCGCCAGCGCAAGCGAGCACTCGCCGCGGCGCAGCGCCTGCACCGCGAGGTGCAGCGCGACCAGGGAGGAGGAGCAGGCCGTGTCCACCGTCAGGGCCGGTCCCTCGAGCCCCAGGGCATAGGAGATCCGTCCGGAGACGACGCTGCCCGCGCTGCCCGTACCGAGGTATCCCTCCACCTCTTCGGTGTCCAGGCCGGGCCGCGCGCCGTAGTCGTGGTACATCGCCCCGGTGAACACCCCCGCCCTGCTCCCCCGGAGCGACCGCGGGTCGATCCCGGCCCGTTCCAGGGCCTCCCAGGAAACTTCGAGCAGCAGCCGCTGCTGGGGGTCCATGGCCAGCGCCTCGCGCGGCGCTATGCCGAAGAAGTCCGCGTCGAACTCCGCGGCGTCGTAGAGGAATCCGCCCTCTCGTACGTATGAGGTGCCGCGCTCGTCGGGGTCGTCCGAGAACCTGTCTCTTATAA
>NZ_JAAAHS010000096.1 GCF_009908195.1 Streptomyces boluensis
GGGGCGGGGTGGGGGAAACAACACCCACCCGGCGCCGGACGGCCCTCCGCACCTGAGACAATGGGCCGCATGGCCAACCGTCCTCGCGTGCTCTCCGGAATCCAGCCCACCGCAGGCTCGTTCCACCTCGGCAACTACCTCGGCGCCGTCCGCCAGTGGGTCTCCCTGCAGGAAACGCACGACGCCTACTACATGGTCGTCGACCTGCACGCCATCACGATCCCGCAGGACCCGGCGGAGCTCCGTGCCAACACCCGGCTCGCCGCGGCCCAGCTGCTCGCCGCCGGGCTCGACCCGGAGCGCTGCACCCTCTTCGTGCAGAGCCACGTGCCCGAGCACGCTCAGCTGGCCTGGGTGATGAACTGCCTCGCGGGCTTCGGTGAGGCCTCGCGGATGACGCAGTTCAAGGACAAGTCGGCCAAGCAGGGCGCGGACCGGGCCTCGGTGGGCCTGTTCACGTACCCGATCCTGCAGGTCGCGGACATCCTGCTGTACCAGGCGAACGAGGTCCCGGTAGGCGAGGACCAGCGCCAGCACATCGAGCTGACCCGTGACCTCGCGGAGCGCTTCAACGGCCGCTTCGGCGAGACGTTCACGGTGCCGAAGCCGCACATCCTGAAGGAGACGGCGAAGATCTACGACCTTCAGGACCCGTCGATCAAGATGAGCAAGTCGGCGTCCACGCCGAAGGGCCTCATCAACCTGCTCGACGAGCCCAAGGCCACGGCCAAGAAGGTCAAGAGCGCGGTCACCGACACGGAGACCGAGATCCGCTTCGACCCGCAGGCCAAGCCGGGCGTCTCGAACCTCCTGACGATCTACTCCACCCTGACCGGAACGGGAATTCCGGAACTGCAGGAGAAGTACGTCGGCAAGGGCTACGGTGCGCTGAAGACAGACCTCGCCGAGGTCATGGTCGACTTCGTGACCCCGTTCCGTGAGCGTACGCAGGCGTACCTCGACGACCCGGAGACGCTGGACTCGATCCTGGCCAAGGGCGCGGAGAAGGCCCGTTCGGTGGCGGCGGAGACGCTGGCCACCACGTACGACAGGGTCGGCTTCGTCCCGGCGAAGCACTGAACCGAACCGGCCTGGCCACGCCCGATCAGGCCAGAGCCGACAGGCGCCGCCCGCACCCGGACCACCTACCCAAGGACCCTGGCGGGGTGGGCGGCGCGACCGACACACTGGCAGCCCCTGCCGGTCACATGACGGAGGAGAACGACGTGGGGACCGTAACGCTCGGCGTTTCGATCGCGGTCCCGGAGCCTCACGGCAGCCAGCTCCAGGAGCGGCGCGCGGGCTTCGGCGACGCCGCGGCGCACGGCATTCCCACCCACGTCACGCTGCTCCCGCCGACCGAGGCCGAAGCGGAGCGGCTGCCCGCCATCGAGGCGCACCTCGAAGAGGTCGCGGCCGCCGGGCGGCCCTTCCCGATGCGGCTCGCGGGCACCGGCACATTCCGCCCGCTGTCGCCCGTGGTGTTCGTCCAGGTCGCCGAGGGCGCCGAGGCCTGCACCTGGCTGCAGAAGCAGGTGCGGGACGCCTCGGGGCCGGTCGCGCGCGAGCTGCAGTTCCCGTACCACCCGCATGTGACGGTGGCGCACGGCATCGACGAGGCGGCCATGGACCGCGCGTTCGCCGAGCTGAGCGGGTACGCCGCCGAGTGGTCCTGCACCGGCTTCGCGCTGTACGAACAGGGCGCGGACGGTATCTGGCGCAAGCTGCGCGAGTTCGCCTTCGGCTCGGCGACGGTGCCCGCGCAGGGTGAGCCGCGGGACTCCCGCACACCGAGCGGCTCGCTCCCCACCGCCTGAGCCACATTTCCCCGGGGCCCGTTCGCTGAGCGGGCCCTTTGGCGTGCCCGGAACGGGTGATTGAGCGAGTGTCATCCCGTATTGCCGTAATTCTTGGCTTATTTGACAGAAGAGTTATTTGCGGCAAAACGGGAGATACGGCACACGCTTGGGAGGCCCTGGTGCACGACCTGGACCGCAGACTGCTCACCGCGCTACGCGACTGCGGCAGCGACCGGCGGGTGGCGGCCGCGGCCCGCGCCCTGTCGTTCACCGGCGAGCACGGCGCGCTCTGGCTCGCCGCTGGGCTCACCGGCGCCGCCCTCGACCGGGAACGGCGCGGCGCCTGGCTGCGCGCCACCGCGCTCACGGCGACCGCGCACCTGACCAGCATGGGAGTCAAGCGCCTGGTGCGCCGCCCGCGCCCGGACGCCGCGCCCCTCGTCCGTACCGCGGGGCGGCACTCCTTCCCCAGCTCGCACGCCACCTCCGCCGCCGCCGCGGCCGTCGCCTACGGCGCGCTGCGGCCCGCCGGGGCCCGGCTCGTCCCGCCGCTCGCCGCCGCGATGTGTGTGTCCCGCCTGGTCGTGGGCGTGCACTACCCGAGCGACGTGGCCGCGGGCGCCGCCCTCGGCGCGCTCACCGCCCGCGCCGGCTCCGCCTGGGCCGCCCGTGGAGGTCTCGCCCCGGCCGCCCGCGGAGGCAGCCGTGGCTGAGCGCACCGCACTCGTCGAGCAGCGCTGCCCGCGGCCGGCCCGGGGCAGGCCCGGTCCGGCCGGTCTGCCGCTCGGGCTCCTGAAGACCGCCCGCCCGCGCCAGTGGGTCAAGAACGTCCTCGTGGTCGCCGCCCCGGCCGCCGCGGGCGAGCTGTTCTCCCGCGCCACCGCCGTCCAACTGGCCCTGGTCTTCGCCCTGTTCACCGCCGCCGCGGCCGCCGTCTACCTGATCAACGACGCCCGCGACGTCGAGGCCGACCGCGCCCACCCCACCAAGTGCCGCCGCCCCGTCGCCGCCGGGCAGGTCCCGGTGTCCGTCGCGTACGCGGTGGGCGGAGCGCTCGCCGTACTCGCGCCGCTCGCCGCCGCGTTCCTCTGCACGCCGATGACCTCGGCCCTGCTCGCCGCGTACGTCGGCATGCAACTCGCGTACTGCGTCAGCCTCAAGCACGTACTCGTCGTCGACCTCGTCGTCGTCACCACCGGCTTCCTGATGCGCGCGATGATCGGCGGCGTCGCCCTCGGCATCCCGCTGTCCCGCTGGTTCCTGATCACCACCGGCTTCGGCGCGCTGTTCATGGTCTCCGCGAAGCGCTACTCCGAATCCGTCACCGTGGCCGCCGTCGACGGCCGGAGCACCGGCGCCACGCGCGCGTTGCTCACCGAGTACACCGCCGGCTACCTCCGCTTCGTCTGGCAGCTCGCCGCGGGCGTCGCCGTCCTCGCGTACTGCCTGTGGGCGATGGAGTCCGGCGGGGTCGCCGACGCCGGACTGCTGCCCTGGCGGCAGCTGTCGATGGTGGCCTTCATCCTCGCGGTCCTTCGGTACGCGGTCTTCGCCGACCGGGGCACCGCGGGCGAGCCCGAGGACGTCGTCCTCAAGGACCGCCCGCTCGCCCTGATCGGCCTCGTCTGGCTCGCGCTGTACGGCCTCGCGGTCGCCGACCTGTGAGCGCACGGCGCCAGGAACTGCTCGGCTTCGCCCTCTCCGGCATCTGCGCCTACGCCGCCGACCTGGCCCTCTTCGTCTTCCTGCGCGGCCCGGCCGGCTGGGACCCGCTGACCGCGAAGGCCGCCGGTTTCGTCGCCGGCTGCACCGTCGCGTACGCGGGCAACGCCCTCGGCACCTACCGGCACCGCGCCGCCGAGGGCTCCCGGCTCCGCCAGTACGCGGTCTTCTTCGCGGTGAACCTCGCGGGCGCCCTCGTCCAGCTCCTCTGCCTCGCCTGCTCGCACTACGGCCTCGGCCTCACCTCGCAGCGCGCCGACACGATCTCCGGGGCCGGGATCGGTATGGCACTCGCCACAGTGCTCCGCTTCTGGGGCACCCGTACTTTGGTCTTCCGCTCGGAGGGCAGACAGAGATCATGGACTGGCTGAAAAATCTCCCCGTCATCGGGCCGCTCGTCACCCGCCTGATGACCACTCATGCCTGGCGCAGCTACGAGACGCTGGACCGGGTCCACTGGTCGCGCCTCGCCGCGGCGATGACCTTCCTCAGCTTCCTGGCCCTCTTCCCGCTCCTGACCGTCGCCGCCGCCGTGGCCGCCGCGACCCTCAGCAAGGGCCGGCAGGCGGAACTCCAGGACAAGCTCAGCGAGCAAGTCCCGGGCATCTCCGAGCAGTTGGACCTCGACTCGCTCGTGGCCAACGCGGCCACCGTCGGCCTGGTCGCCGGTGCGCTGCTGCTCGTCACCGGCATCGGCTGGGTCGGCTCGATGCGGGACTGCCTGCGCGCGGTGTGGGACAAGGACGACGAGGACGAGAACGCCTTCCTGCGCAAGCTCAAGGACGCGGGCATCCTCGTCGGCCTCGGCGCCGTCGGCCTCACGTCCCTGGTCGCCTCGGCGGTCGGCAACACCGCCGTGTCCCGGATCACCGAGGCCCTCGACCTCGACGACAAGAGCTGGATCGGCCCGCTGCTGTCCGCCGCGGTCTTCACCCTCGCCGTCCTCGCGGACTTCCTGATCCTGCTGTACGTCCTGACGCTGCTGCCCGGAGTGCACCCGCCGCGCCGCCGCCTGATCGTCGCCGCGCTGATCGGCGCCGTCGGCTTCGAGCTCCTCAAGGCGCTGCTCGGCGGCTACATGAAGGGCGTGGCGGGCAAGTCGATGTACGGCGCCTTCGGCACCCCGGTCGCCCTGATGCTGTGGATCAACTTCACCGCGAAGCTGCTGCTTTTCTGCGCGGCGTGGACGGCTACGGGGCGAAACTCAGCCCGTCCGGCGATTGAGGACGAGCCCGAAGGGCGATCGGCGGCGCCGGAGTCGACGCCGCCGGACACAACCCCTTGAGGACTCAGCGCCGCGGCAGCCGCCGCACCAACTCCGGCAGCGGCCAACGCCGGTTGACCAGGAACACCCCGGCACCGATCAGCGCGAGCACCGCCCCGGTCACCGCGAGCGCGATCCCGATACCGCTCGACTCCTCCTCGGCGGCCGCCCGCTGCTTCGCCGCGGCGGCCTTGCTCTTCGCGGGCGCGGGCGCGCCCTTCGCGGAGCTGTTGCCCTTGTCCGTGCCGACCGGGGCGACCAGCTCACCCACCGGCGCGACCTTGCCGTCGGCGGCGAAGCCCCAGTCGAGCAGCCGGGCGGTCTCCTTGTAGACGGCCATGTGCTCGTCCGAGTCCGGGTTCATCACGGTGACCAGAAGCACCTTGCCGCCGCGCTCGGCGACCCCGGTGAACGTGGTCCCGGCGTTCGTCGTCGAGCCGTTCTTCACCCCCGCGATGCCGTCGTACGGGGTGACGCCGTCGGCGCCGGTCAGCAGCCGGTTGGTGTTCTGGATGTCGAAGGAGTCCCGGTTCTTGCCGCTGCCCTCGCCGGGGAACTTGGCGGTGGCCGTGGCCGCGTACTCCCGGAAGTCCTTCTTCTGCATGCCGGAGCGGGCGAACAGAGTCAGGTCGTACGCGGAGGAGACCTGGCCCTTGGCGTCGTACCCGTCCGGGCTCACCACGTTCGTGTCGAGGGCCTGCAGCTCCTCGGCGTGCTTCTGCATGTCGTCGACGGTCTTGTCGATGCCGCCGTTCATGTGCGACAGGACGTGCACCGCGTCGTTGCCGGAGCGCAGGAAGACGCCGAGCCACAGGTCGTGCACCGAGTAGTTGTGGTCCTCCTTGACGCCGACCAGGCTGCTGCCCGCGCCGACATCGAGCAGCTCGGTGTCCTTCACCAAGTGCTGCTGCTCCTTGGGGAACTTCGGCAGGACCGTGTCCGCGAAGAGCATCTTCATGGTGCTCGCGGGCGGCAGCCGCCAGTGCGCGTTGTGCGCGGCGAGCACCTCGCCGGACTCGGCGTCCGTGACGATCCAGGAGCGGCCGGACACCTTCTTGGGCAGAACCGGCGCACCGCGATCGAGATTGACCTGCGTACCGGGCTGGCCGAGCCGCGCGCCGCCGACCGTCGACATACCGGCGGGCGGCTTCGGCTGCTTCGGCTTGCCCGGCTTGTCGTCCGCGAACGCGGGCGCGGTGGCAGAAGTGGTCAGAAGTGCGGCAGAAGCGACCGCAACAGCGGTCATTCTCTTAAGAGATGCAGTCAAGGCAGGCACGGTGAGGAACGTACAGGGGATTCGCCGAGGTGTGCGCAGCTCGATCGGCTGTGTCTTCGGATCATCACTCGATCCACCCCGGCCGTGGTGCGGATGGGGGAGCCGGGATACTTGGGGTATGAAGCTCAGCCGCCCGGTCTCCTGGTTCCTGCTCGTCTTCGGCGTCTGGTCCTGGGTCATCTGGTCCACTTTCATCCGCAATCTCTGGAAGGACGGAAGCGGGCTCGCGTTCGACGACGCCGGCGATCCGACGGGATACTTCTGGGTTCATCTGACGCTCGCGGTGGTGTCCTTCGTTCTGGGGACGGTCGTCGGCGTCATCGGGTTGCGCGGGGTGCGAGCACTGCGCCGAAACTCATAGGGAGCGGACGCCGTGAGCGCCCTGTTCATCGCCCTGGCCTGTCTGGTCGTGGGCATGCAGTACTACGGCTGGCGACGCGTCGTCCGTGACACCACCGCGCGCCGCGGCATCGCCCGGCGGATCGGCACCGCGCTGTACATCGCGGGTCCGGTGCTGATGGTGGGCGCCTTCGTGAGCGGCCGGGCCGGTGCGCCGTTCTGGCTGCAGCAGGTGCTGGCCTGGCCCGGCTATCTGTGGATGGCGGTCTCCATCTATCTGACGCTCGCCCTGGTGGCCGGCGAGTTCGTACGGCCGGTGCTGCGCCGGGTCCTGGAGCGGCGCGCGGCCACGCCCGAGCCGGAGCCGACGGTGGCAGCGGCGACGGTCGAGCCCGAGCCCGAACCCGTACTGATAGGGGCCGACGCCAAGCCGCCCACGGTCCCCGAACGGGCCACCACCGAACCGGCTGCCCCCGAACCGTGCACGGAACCCGCTGACCCCTCCCGCCGCCTCTTCGTCTCGCGCGTCGTCGCCGGAGCCGCGGCCGCCGCGGCCCTGGGCACCGTCGGGTACGGGGCGCACAACGTGCTCAGCGGGCCCCGCGTCAAGAACGTCACCGTGCCGCTGGCCAAGCTGCCGCGGTCCGCGCACGGCTTCCGGATCGCCGTGGTCAGCGACATCCACCTCGGCCCGATCCTCGGCCGCGCGCACACCCAGCGCATCGTCGACACCATCAACTCCACACAGCCCGACCTGATCGCGGTGGTCGGCGACCTCGTCGACGGCAGCGTCGAGAACCTGGGCCCCGCCGCCGAACCCCTCGCCCAGCTGCGCGCCCGGCACGGCTCGTACTTCGTCACCGGCAACCACGAGTACTTCTCCGGGGCCGAGCAGTGGGTCGACCACGTACGGGAGTTGGGGCTGCGGCCGCTGGAGAACGCCCGTGTCGAGATCGGAGGCTTCGACCTCGCGGGCGTCAACGACATCGCGGGCGAGAACTTCGACCAGGGCCCCGACTACGACCTGGCCCTCGGCGACCGCGACCGGGCCCGTGCCTCGGTGCTCCTGGCCCACCAGCCGGTCATGATCCACGACGCGGTCCGGCACGGCGTCGACCTCCAGCTGTCCGGCCACACCCACGGCGGCCAGTTCTGGCCCGGCAACATCATCGCGGACCTCGCCAACCCGACCCTCGCGGGCCTGGAGCGGTACGGCGACACCCAGCTGTACGTCACCCGGGGCGCGGGCGCCTGGGGCCCGCCGGTGCGGGTGGGCGCGCCCTCCGACATCACCGTGGTGACGCTGGCCTCGCGGCAGGCCTGAGCCCCGCAGGACCGACCGGCTGTTTCCGGTCAGTCACTGTCTTGACGCCTTCCCCTCTGGCATCACGCGTCGCCACGCCGCAGCATCGGCGTGCGGAACCCGTGTGCGTACGGGGCGAGTTCGGCGGAGTCCGGGAGGTGGGTCGTGCTCAGACGGGACGCTTTCCGGTTGCCCCGGCACCCGGCGTCCGTGGGGCTCGCCCGGCTGCGGGTGCGCGCCCATCTGACGGCCTGGGGCCACCGGGTGGGCGGCCGGGCCGTGGCCGACGCGGAGCTGCTCGTATCGGAGCTCGCGACCCTGCTCGTACGCCATGGCCCGCTGACGGAGCGGGAGTTCGAGGTGGCCGCGACCGTACTGGCCGACGGCACGTGCTTCCTCGAGGTCTCCGACGAGTCCGACACGGGACCCGAACTGCGCGCCGCCCCCGGCCTGTTGCTGGGCCTCGGGGACGCCGACCACGGCCGCGGGCTGCTCCTGGTCGAGTCGGTGGCGAACGCCTGGGGGGTGTGGCGGCGCGGCCCGCACGGCAAGACGGTGTGGGTCCTGGTGGGCTCCGCCGACCACCCGGCCGAGCCCCAGCCCACCCCCTAAGCCGGGTCCGGCTCCCCGTCCGGCTTCGCGCCGCCCGGCTCCGTACGGGTCATCCCCGGCAGGAAGTCCGTGAACAGTTCGTGCACCTCGCGGACGAGCGGGCGCAGCACCCGGAAGCGGGCGAGGGCGACGCCGCGGGTGGTGAGGCGGGCGCCGCGGACGGCGAGGCGGTAGCTGCGGGCGCGGTCGGGGGAGCGGTCGAAGACCCAGTACAGGACGAGGCCCATCTGGGAGAGCCACATCAACTCCGGCAGGATCTCCCGGAGTTCCTCGGGCACCTTCGACTTGGAGCCGCTCAGCACCTCGCGGTGCACGCTGATCGCGGCCTCGCGGGCGTGCTCCGACTCGGCGGAGAAGGGGCTGAGCGGCGAGTCCGGGTCGGCGGCGTTCTTGAAGAACTGGGCCGCGAACTCGTGGTACGGCGCGGCGATGTCGAGCCAGCAGCGCAGCACGCCCGCGAGGCGTGCCTCGAGGTCGGTCTCCTGGTCCAGGACCGGCCGGACCGCCGCCTGGTGCTCGGCGGCGATCCGGTCGTAGAAGCCCTGGATGAGGTGTTCCTTGCCGGCGAAGTAGTAGTACGCGTTGCCGACGGAGACACCTGCCTCCTTGGCGATGGCCCGCATAGTCGTCTTGTCGTAGCCCCGCTCCTGGAACAGGCGCATGGCCGTCTCCAGGATCAGGGTGCGGGTCTGCTCGCTCTTCGCGGGAGACCGCCGGCCGTCGTCCTGGCCGGGTGTCCCGTCTGGTTCGTCGTTCGTCGCTGGCACGGTGTCAGAGCCTAACGAGTGGCGCAGCCGTCGTCGGCGCAGGAGGGCGTGGTGCGGCTCCAGCCCCGCTGCGGGTCGTACACCCAGCCGTCCGCGCCGTGGTAGACCCCGCCGCTCCAGCCGACCGCGGCCCGCCCCCGCTGCGCCCCGCGCCACTTGGCGGCGGCGAGCGCCGCGCTGCGGGCGACCCGGGCCCCCGTCGGGGTGGCGAGCCGGTGTGCGAGCGGCCGGTGCTCGGCCAGGGCCCACAGGCAGACGACCCAGGCGGCGGGCCCGCGGTAGACCTGGCCGCCGTCCGCGACGACGGTGATCTCGTCGAGGGTGCCGTTGTGGTCGAGCCCGGGGAACCGCCGCCGGGCCTCGTCGGAGAGCGCGGGCACCAGGTCGAGCGGCACCAACTGCCGTTGCCGGGCGAGCCAGTGGCGTACGTGGGTGCAGAGCGGGCAGTCCGCGTCGTACAGGACGGTGAGCCGGCGGACCGGGACCCGTGCGGGGTCCCGGTCCGCGGCGACGGCTGCGCCCCGGGTGGTGCTCATCGCCTCAGGCCCCGGCCGGCTTGGCCCAGGCGCCCTGCTGCCCGGCCAGGCCCTGCGGCGGTACGGGCGGGAGCTGCTCGCGCTCCATCAGGCCGCGCCGCCGGATCTTGTTGAGCACCCAGACGTTGCCGAGGTGCATCACGCCGAGGACCAGCAGGACGACGCCCAGCTTCACCGACAGCGCCTCGAAGATCTGGCGGGCGGTGGCGATCTCGTCGTCGGCGCTCAGGTAGAGGGCGACGAAGCCGAGGTTCACCAGGTAGAAGCCGACGACCAGGAGGTGGTTGACGGCCTCCGCCAGCTTCTCGTTGCCGTGCAGGACGTCGGCGAGGAATATCCGTCCGTTCCGGCTCAGGGTGCGTGCCACCCAGACGGTGAGGCCGATGCTGACGGCCAGGTAGACGACGTATGCGAGGACTGTGAGGTCCATGGTCCCGCCCCTTCTCGAAGCGTTCCTTGAACGCGTTCAAAAGCTCTTGGCGCAGACTGTAGACCTCTTTTTGAACACGTTCAAGCGGGAGTGGTGGCGGGGGTGCCGACGGGCTGCTTCCGGGCGAGGGAAGGGCGCTTCAGGTAGTCCGTGAAGCCGATGACATTGCCCCAGGGATCGGCGAGTTCGACGGTCCAGCCGGTCGAGACGGAGAGCGGCGGATCGGGCGTCACACCGGCCGCCTCCAGGCCGCGGCGGGCCGCGCGGGCGTCCGGCACCTCCAGCCAGAGCCGCGGCGTCCAGGGGCCCGGCGTACGGGGCAGCAGGCCGTCCTCCTGGCGGAGCAGCACGCCGGGTGTCTCGTCGCCGACCTTGAGCAGGGCGATGCCCGCCTCGTCGAGCCGGAAGGAGAGCGGGAAGCCGACCCGCTCGTAGAAGTCCACGGCCTCGCCCAGGTCGCCGACGGGCAGCAGGATGTTGTCGAAACCGAGCAACGTAAGTGACATAGCGGCAGATTAAGGGCGCGTCAGGTGAAAGCCCGGCAGGACGCAGAGACGCGGAGACGCAGAGACGCGGAAGGGCCCCGCCCCCCACTGGGGGGACGGGGCCCTTCGCCGTACGCGCGTGGCGTACGGGGAACCTCAGAAGCGGCGCGTGATCAGGGCGCGCTTGACTTCCTGGATCGCCTTGGTGACCTCGATGCCACGCGGGCAGGCGTCCGTGCAGTTGAACGTCGTGCGGCAACGCCACACACCGTCACGGTCGTTGAGGATCTCCAGGCGCTGCTCGCCCGCCTCGTCACGCGAGTCGAAGATGAAGCGGTGCGCGTTGACGATCGCCGCCGGGCCGAAGTACTGCCCGTCGTTCCAGAACACCGGGCACGAGGACGTGCACGCGGCGCACAGGATGCACTTGGTGGTGTCGTCGAAGCGCTCGCGGTCCTCGGGGGACTGCAGCCGCTCACGCGTCGGCTCGTTGCCCTCGGTGACGAGGAACGGCATGACGTCGCGGTACGCCTGGAAGAACGGCTCCATGTCCACGACCAGGTCCTTCAGGACCGTCAGGCCCTTGATGGCCTCGACCGTGATGGGCTTCTCCGGGTTGATGTCCTTGATCAGCGTCTTGCAGGCGAGCCTGTTCTTGCCGTTGATCCGCATCGCGTCGGAGCCACAGATGCCGTGCGCGCAGGAGCGGCGGAAGGTCAGCGACCCGTCCAGCTCCCACTTGATCTTGTGGAGGGCGTCGAGGACGCGCTCCTTCGGGTCGATCTCCACCTGGAAGTCTTCCCAGGTCGACTCGTCGGAGATCTCCGGGTTGAAGCGGCGGATCCGGAACGTCGCCGTGATGTACGGCGAGGCTGCGGCCGCGGCTTCGACCTTGTCCATTACGGGAGTTGCCATCAGTACTTACGCTCCATCGGCTGGTAGCGGGTCGTGACGACCGGCTTGTAGTCGAGCCGGATCGAGTCCTTGGCCTTTTCGCCCTCGCCGGTGACCTCGCGGTACGCCATGGTGTGGCGCATGAAGTTGACGTCGTCGCGGTTCGGGAAGTCCTCGCGGTAGTGACCGCCGCGGGACTCCTTGCGGGCGAGCGCGGACACGGCCATGACCTCGGCCAGGTCGAGCAGGTTGCCCAGCTCGATGGCCTCCAGGAGGTCGGTGTTGAACCGCTTGCCCTTGTCCTGGATGGACACGTTCTTGTAGCGCGCGCGCAGCTCGCCGATCTTCTCGACCGCCGTCTTGATGGTCTGCTCGGTACGGAACACCATGACGTTGGCGTCCATCGTCTCCTGCAGCTCCTTGCGCAGCTCCGCCACACGCTCGTTGCCGGTGGAGTTGCGCAGCCGCTCGACCTGCTCCAGGACCAGCTCGGCCGGGTTCTCCGGGAGCTCGACGTACTCGGCCTTCGCGGAGTACTCGGCGGCGGCGATGCCGGAACGGCGGCCGAAGACGTTGATGTCGAGCAGCGAGTTGGTGCCCAGGCGGTTGGCGCCGTGCACCGACACGCAGGCGACCTCACCGGCGGCGTACAGGCCCGGCACGACGGTGGTGTTGTCCGAGAGGACCTCACCCTCGACGTTGGTCGGGATGCCGCCCATGGCGTAGTGCGCGGTCGGCTGGATCGGGATCGGGTCCGTGTAGGGCTCGATACCGAGGTACGTACGCGCGAACTCGGTGATGTCCGGGAGCTTGGCGTCGAGCTGCTCCGGCGGCAGGTGCGTCAGGTCGAGGAAGACGTGGTCGCCCTCGGGACCGCAGCCACGGCCCTCGCGGATCTCGGTGTAGATGGAGCGCGAGACGACGTCACGGGACGCGAGGTCCTTCATGACCGGCGCGTACTTCTCCATGAAGCGCTCGCCGTCCTTGTTACGGAGGATGCCGCCCTCACCACGGGCGCCCTCCGTGAGAAGGATGCCCATGCGCCAGATGCCGGTCGGGTGGAACTGGAAGAACTCCATGTCCTCCAGCGGCAGTCCACGCCGGTAGCAGGCCGCCTGGCCGTCACCGGTGAGGGTGTGCGCGTTGGAGGTCACCTTGAAGAACTTGCCGGTGCCGCCGGAGGCGTAGATGACCGACTTCGCCTGGAAGATGTGGATCTCGCCGGTGGCCAGCTCGTACGCGACGACGCCCGCGGAGTGCTTCACTCCGTCGACCTCGACGATGAGCTGGTCCAGGACGTAGAACTCGTTGAAGAACTCCACGCCCTCCTTGATGCAGTTCTGGTACAGCGTCTGGAGGATCATGTGGCCGGTACGGTCGCCGGAGTAGCAGGCGCGGCGGACCGGGGCCTCACCGTGGTTGCGGGAGTGCCCGCCGAAACGGCGCTGGTCGATGGTGCCGTTCTCCGTACGGCCGAACGGCAGGCCCATCTTCTCCAGGTCGAGGACCGCGTCGATGGCCTCCTTCGCGAGGATCTCGGCGGCGTCCTGGTCGACCAGGTAGTCGCCGCCCTTGATCGTGTCGAAGGTGTGCCACTCCCAGTTGTCCTCCTCCACGTTGGCGAGCGCGGCGGCCATGCCGCCCTGCGCCGCGCCCGTGTGGGAGCGGGTGGGGTAGAGCTTCGTGAGGACGGCGGTACGGCTGCGCTTCGTCGCCTCGATCGCGGCGCGCATGCCGGCACCACCGGCGCCGACGATGACGGTGTCGTACTTGTGGATCTTCATGGTGGTTACCTCAGCCCCGGGGCCTAGCGGATGTTCGGGTCGAAGGTGAAGATCACCAGCGTGCCCAGAAGGACGGTGAACACCGTGGCGGTGTACAGCAGCATCTTGAGCCAGAAGCGGGTGTTGTCCCGTTCCGCGTAGTCGTTGATGATCGTGCGCAGGCCGTTGGCGCCGTGCAGCATCGCCAGCCACAGCATCACCAGGTCCCAGGCCTGCCACCACGGCGAGGCCCAGCGGCCCGCCACGAAGGCGAAGCCGATCTTGGAGACGCCCCCGTCGAGTACCAGCTGGATCAGCAGGTGGCCCAGGACCAGGACGACCAGGACGATGCCGGACAGGCGCATGAACAGCCAGCCGTACATCTCGAAGTTGCCGCGGGTCGCCTTCGGCGTTTTCTTGGTGCGCTTGCGGGGCGCCTCGATGAGCGGCGCCGGGTTGTCCACGTCGTAGAGCGTCACGTCGTCGGTGGCGCCGGTGGCAGCAGTCGTGTCAGCGGACATGTGCCTCAGCTCCCGAAGACTTCGCGTACGGCGTGGCCGAGGACCGGGTACAGAGCCCCGACCATCAGCACGAACCAGACAGCCATGACGCTCCACAGCATCTGCTTCTGGTAGCGGGCGCCCTTCGACCAGAAGTCGACGGCGATCACCCGCAGACCGTTCAGCGCGTGGAACAGGATGGCTGCGACCAGGCCGTACTCAAGGAGTGCGACCAGGGGCGTCTTGTAGGTGGCCACGACTTCGTCGTACGCCTCGGGGGAGACACGGACGAGAGCGGTGTCGAGGACGTGTACGAACAGGAAGAAGAAGATGAGGACGCCGGTGACTCGATGAGCCACCCAGGACCACATTCCTTCCCGGCCGCGGTACAGCGTTCCAGCCGGCACGGAAGAACCCTCCGGGAGCGGGGATTGGGGCCGGCCGGCTTCAGTGTCGGTCAGGCCCGGCCGGGTACGGTCCACCGGCCGTCCGTCATCGTATCGACCAACTGTCGGTACGCCCGCGCGGGGTCCACAGGTGTGATCAAACAGGCACGTACGGGCTATCGGTGGGGCCGGAATCCGGAAATTCCCGCGAATTCTCCGCTTTCCCCGGGCCCTGCGGGGTCTCGTCCGGCTCCTCGGCCCCGATGCGTGCGACAAGCCGGGCGAGTCGCCCGCGCGCGACCCGGCGCAGCTCGTCGGCAGCGACCACGCGCTCCTCGTCCGGGTCGTTGCCGAGGCGGCCGCGCAGGCCCGCGAGGGTCTGGTCGAGGTGTTCGTCCGGACGGTGGTCGTCGAGGCAGATCACGAAGACCCGGCCGAAGCGGCTCTCGTACGCGGCGTGCGCGGCGCCGAGCGCGGTGAGCGCGGCGGCCGGGACCCCGGCGGGGTGCGGGCCGTGCGGCCGTTCGGCGGCGAGGGCGGCGGCGCGCTGGGCGGGGAGAAGGTCGTAGCTCGCCTCGTCGGCGGCGGCGAGCAGGGCGTCGGTGTCGGGGAACGGCCGGTGCGCGACCAGCCGCTCGGCCCAGATGTGGCTGACGCAGCAGTCGAGCAGCCAGGACCTGGCGGTGTCGGCCGGGGTGCGGTTGAAGACCTGGATGCCTCGGTGCACCGTGGACGAAGGGCCGGTGCCGCGACCCTGAACCGGTATCGGACTGTGCCCGGTGGGGTGCTCGGCGCGTGTGGGCCAAGGCGTGTGCAGCGTGCGCTCCTGACGGGACTGCGGGACGACAGCGGACGGACGGCGTACGGACAGCGGGAACTGCCGGATGGCCGGGGGACAGGCAGGGGAAGTGGCGTCACGTTATCTACGCGTGGCGGGAGCTGTCCGACGGATGCGCGAATTTCACCCGTACGGAAGAGTTTCAGGACGCGGCGTGGACGGCGGGGCCGAAAGCCGACCCGGTCCTCACACCGCATGGGAGGTTGCTTCACGTGATGCGGATGAACGACTTTGACGCTGGTCCCAGCTGTGCCGGCCGCGGAGTGGCCCGGTGACCGGGCGGCGCGGGCGCGGGCCCGCCCCGCGCGGGCGGGCGACCAACGCCGCGCTAGCCGCCGGCGGGGTCGCGGCGGCCGGTGCCGTCGTCCTCACCGTGGTCCTCTGGCCCGGCGGCGGCTCGGGCGGCGAGGGCACCGGCCGGGCGGACAACAGCCCGCCCGCGGCCCCGGCCGAGCCGAGCCCAAGCCCCACGTACCCGGTGTCGAAGGCGCCGCAGACGATCCCGGCGGTGTCCGAGCACAAGGCGGCCCGCGGCCCCGGCTGGCGTCCGGGGCCCGACGGGCGCGTCGTCGTCTCCGCTGACGACGCGGACGACCTGGCCGACGAGGGGCGGCTGCTCGCCGGTGAGCTGCAACTGACGTACGCGGAGGGCAAGAAGGCCGGGCCCGGCGATGTCGAGCTGGCGCTCGGCTCGGGCGAGGCGGGCGCGGAGTCGTACACCCTTGACGTCAGCGACGAGCGGGTGCGGATCTCCGCGACCGGTGACGCGGGGGTCTTCTACGGCACGCGCACGCTCAAGCAGCTCACCAGCGGCGACGGCACCGCGCCCGAGGGGGTCGTACGGGACGGACCGGCCAAGCCGCAGCGCGGGTTCATGCTGGACATCGCGCGCAAGCACTTCTCGGCGGAGTGGATCGAGGAGCGGGTGCGGGAGCTCGCCGACCTCAAGTACAACCAGCTCGGTCTGCACTTCTCCGACGACCAGGCCTTCCGGATCGAGTCCGACGAGCACCCCGAGGTGGTGTCCCAGGACCATCTGACCAAGGCCGAGGTGCGGCGGATCGTGAAGCTCGCGTCCGATCTGCACATCACGGTGATCCCCGAGATCGACTCGCCGGGACATCTGGGCGCGGTCATCGCCGCCCACCCGGACCTGCAGTTGCGGGATGTGAGCGGGGTGCCCGCGCGGGGTGCGGTGGACATCTCGAAGCCGGCCGCCGCGAAGATCGTCGACGAGCTCCTGGAGGAGTACGCGGAGCTGTTCCCCGGCGCGTACTGGCATCTGGGCGCCGATGAGTACCGGGCGCTGACGGTGTCGAACCCGGAGGCCTCGTATCCGCAGCTGGTCCAGGCCGCGCAGCGGAAGTACGGCGGCGCCGCCAAGGTGCAGGATCTGGCGACGGGCTGGCTCAACGACCGGGCGGACACGGTCCGTCCGACCGGCAAGAAGCTGAAGGCCTGGAACGACGGGTTCTTCCGCGGCGGCACGGTCGAGGCGGCCGATGACATCGAGGTCGAGTACTGGACGGGCAAGGAGATCGGCGCCCGGGAGCCGGTGGAGTACCTGAGCGCGGGCCGCAAGGTGGCGAACCTCAACGACGAGTACCTGTACTACGTGCTCGGCGAGCCCAATACGTTCGTGTACCCGACCGGGAAGCGGATCTACGAGCAGTGGACGCCGCTGGTGCTGCGCGGCACGACGCCGGTCGCGGAGAAGTACAACAAGCAGATCGTGGGCGCCACGTTCGCGGTCTGGTGCGACCTGTCGCAGTCGCAGACCCAGGAACAGGTGGCGAACGGGATCCGGATGCCGCTGTGGGCGTTCTCCCAGAAGGTGTGGGACGAGCGGAAGCCGACGCTTTCCTGGGGCGAGTTCGAGCAGTTGGCGCGGAAGCTGGGCTGATCCGCGGGCCCGTGCGGGCCGCGCGGCCCGCACGGGCCGGCCGTCGGGGTTTTCGGGGGCTTTCGGTGGCGAACTCCCCTGCGTATGTGTTGGATTCACCCAGAGCCGAGTGCCGTCCGGCAGGGGCGAGGGGGGAAGCGGACATGGGCTTCTGGGGGTACTACGTCGTGGGGCACGGCAGCCGGCCGCTGGCCGAGCTCGACGCGCTGAGCGGGGTACGGGACGGTCTCGCGCTGCATGAGCGGCGGGCCGACGGCTGGCAGATCTGGGAGACCGGCGTGCCCGACGTTGGGTCGATGGCCAAGCTCGCCGAGGACTCGGGGGCGCCCGCGCTTTTCGGGTTCGTGATGGACAGCGCGTGTGTGGCCGTGGAGGCGGCGGGTCCGGTGAGCGGCGCGTGGAACGCCTGTCTGGCGCGGGACGCGATGGCCGGGTTCCTCGCCGCGGACGGCAAGGAACCGGACGACCTGTTCCTGCCCCCGCAGGACGCCGCCGAGCGCGCGGCGGCCTGGGCCGAGGAGGCGGGGCGTACGCCCGCGGCGGTGAACGACCTGGTCAGCGTGTTGCGGGCGCCCGCGGAGCCGTCGGCGGAGCTGCTGTTCTTCCGGTTCCTTGAACGGCTTGGGCTGCCTCGGCAGTGAGGGTCGGGGTGTCCGGCGAGCAGGTCCGGGGTGCTCAGCGGCTTTTCGGCGGTGACGATTCGGCCACAGGGGTGACGTTTTCGGCCAGCGGTACGCAGTAACAGGAAGTGCAGCGTCCGCAACGGAAGGCAACCTGATGAGCCTGGTGGAACTGATCGCGCAGGCCGATGAACGCGGCCTGGCCGCGAGTGCCCTGGCCTGTCTCGACCGGTGTCTGCCGCTGCTCGGCGGCGCGGACGACGAGGTGCTGCGCCCGCTCTGGGCGAGCCTGGAGGGTGGCGACTGGGGCGCCGAACTCGACCGGGTCCGCGCCGCGTTCGAGACCGTGCCGGACGACGAGGGGGCCGCCCTGGCGCGGCGGATGCTGGCGGCCGCCCCCGACCGGCTGCCGTCCGACGTCCGCGTCTGGGCCGACGGCTGCTCGGCCGCCGCCCTCCAGGTCCACCGCCTCCTCGACGGGGCGGACGACGGTACGGACGGCCCGCTCACGGCGGGCGAACACCGCCGCCAGGTCCGCGTACTGGAACTCCTCGCCACCCCGGGCGGCGGACTCCGCCAGGCCCTGGACGTGTCGACCGAGGGGCGGCGGATCGTCCGGGCCGTGGTGTCACGACGGGCTCGCGTCCGGGGTTAGACCGCCTGCGGCCGTGGATCAGTGGTCCTCGACGACGCTGACCGCGATGCCGTCCTCGATCTTGACCTCGGCGGAGACGCCCTTCTTGGAGGCGGCTTCGAGCTGTTCCTCGGTGCACGGGGTGGCGGCCTGGCCCTCGGCGTCGCCGCAGATCTCGCCGGCGCCCTGGATGTCGGTCTCGGTCGAGGTGAAGAAGGCCTGCTCGGTGCCCTTCTGGTCGCTGACCGTGTACTTGCCGGGGGCGAGGTAGGAGACGTTGCCGAACCAGGTGCCGCTGACGCCCTTCTTGCCTCCGGTGACGTCACCCTCCTCGTCGGTGCCGCCGCCCTCGCTGGCGTGGTCCTCGACGATGCTGACCGCGATGCCGTCCTCGATCTTGACCTCGGCGGAGACGCCGTTCTTGGAGGCGGCTTCGAGCTGTTCCTCGGTGCACGGGGTGGCGGCCTGGCCCTCGGCGTCGCCGCAGATCTCGCCGGCGCCCTGGATGTCGGTCTCGGTCGAGGTGAAGAAGGCCTGTTCGGTGCCCTTCTGGTCGCTGACCGTGTACTTGCCGGGCGCCAGGTAGGAGACGTTGCCGAACCAGGTGCCGCTGACGCCCTTGCCGCCGCCCGCCTTCGTGTTCGAGTCGTCGCCGCCCGCCTTGTCCTTCTCCTGCGCGGAGGAGGCCGCCCCGTCCGACTTCTTGCCGGTCGCGCCGCCGTCCTGACAGGCGGTCAGCAGCGTGGTGCTCGCCACGAGGGCGACGGCGGCGAGTACGGCCTTGCGGCGGTGCGTGCGGAGCATGGTGGTTCCCCCTGGTTCGGTGCGGTGGTCGATCTTCATCCTGACCGACCCGCCGAGCCCGGGGGAAGCGCGGTTACGAGGTGATGACACGGTCGCCGTCGAGATGGGACACCTGTTCCCCGGCGTGTGCGCCCCCTCAACTCCCCATCGCGTCCCGGCACAAAAGGCGCAGCGAGCCGTCCGCCTCGAAGGTGTGGCGGGCCTCGCCGATGGGGTCCCAGAGCTGTCCGTCGGGGGTGCGCAGCACATGCGCGCCGTCCAACTCCTCCCAGTTCG
The DNA here is from genome assembly GCF_009908195.1 of Streptomyces boluensis. Taxonomy (GTDB): domain Bacteria; phylum Actinomycetota; class Actinomycetes; order Streptomycetales; family Streptomycetaceae; genus Streptomyces; species Streptomyces boluensis. The sequence continues at coordinate 19,152 of NZ_JAAAHS010000096.1, forward strand.
CACCCAGTTGCCGGACCAGCACCTCACCCGCGTACGCGCCGAATCCGCGCAGCGCGTGCGCGACCGCCTCGTACGGCGGGTGTTCGCGGCGCAGGTCGGCTATGACCCGGTCCACGCTCCACAGGCTCTGTGGGGAGTGGTCGAGGCGGAGGCGGGCGCCCTCGCGGAGCATGGAGACGGTGTCGGCGGCCCAGCGGGCGGGCTTCACGGGCTTGGCGGCGGCCGTTGCTTGCGGTGCAGTCACGTAGGGCTACTGCGCCCCGGAGCCGCAGATCATTACCCGCTGAGGGGCAGGTCCCCGGAACCCTCACAGACGCGTCGCACGGAGTTCTCCGAATCCACACCCCTGGCGCGGGGTTGACGCCCGTGTGACGGGCCGGGCACGTCCGGCGCTGTACGGAGGTGAAGTCGATACGTACGCGACGTGCCGTGAGCGCCGTCGTAGCCGCCCTGGTCCTCGCCTCCGTCGCCGGGTGTTCCGGTGAACCGTCCCCGAGGACCGGCGGTGGCACGCCGCACGCCGAACGGGCCACGCCCGTCCCGTCCGAGGCCCGGCTCAGCTCCGCGCTGGCCGGCAAGTCCGACGTACGCGGCTACCGCCTGGAGGACAACGACCAGCCGGCCGTCCGCCCGAAGGCCGACCGGAGCGCGTGCCGGGCGCTCGCCGACCTGACCGGCTCGGGGGTCACCCGCACCCCGGCCGCGCAGGCCTGGGCCAGCCGTTCGTACGGTTCCGTGACCGAGCCGGGGCTCGCGGTGACGGCCAGTCTGTTCTCGTACGCGGACGACGGCGCCGCCGTGACCGTGGCCGGGGTGCGCACGGCGTTGAAGGCGTGCGCCGACGGGTTCTCGACCAGCGGGAACAACGGCGGCGCCACCGTCTCGTACACCTCGGTGGAAAAGGTGACGGCCCCGTCCGGTGGGGACGAGGCCGTCGCCTGGACCATGACCGGTGAGGCCCAGGGGCAGCGCATGCCGTTGCGGATGACCGCCGTACGGCACGGGAACGTGCTCGCGCTGTTCCTCGCGCTGCACCTGAGCGACCCGGACCGGACCGAGCTGCCGCAGGATCTCTACGATGCCCAGCTCAGGAAGCTGGACGAGGTGTTCGGATCAACAGGCTGAGGCGAGTGGTCAGTTGCTCGGGGTGAGCGACTCGCCGAGGTGGGCGCCGGCGGGTGTGCCGAGTTGCGGCGCGCCGTAGTACACCCCGGTCGTCGTGGACACGCCCTTGCTGCCGCTGTCCAGTTGCAGGACCGTGCCGTTGCCCGCGTCCTCGCCGTCCACGCCGATGGCGAGGTCGGCGCGGCCGTAGCCGGACAGGTCGTGCAGGACGACGGCGGAACCGAGCCGGTCGCCCGCCTCCGTCGCGCCGGTGATGCCCGTGGTGTCCTGCGTGAACGCGACCGTGCCGGTGCCGGAGATCCCCGTCGACGTGCCGAGCAGGAGCAGGCTCGTGCCCGCGTCCTTGCGGGCCGTGGCGTCGCGCGTGACGTCCTCGTTGGGCGCGCCCGCGAGGACGTCCGTGTACCCGTCGGCGTTCACGTCGCCCGCCGCGACCGACCAGCCGAGCGCGTCGCCCGCCTCGGCCGCGCCGGGTACGCCGCTCGTGTCCTGGTGGACCGTGCGCGAACCGGTCGTGGTGAGGCCGGTGCCGGAGCCGGGGACCGTGGTGAGCTGACCGCCCGCGTACGCGCCGGACTCGGCGGTGTACGGCTGGCCGATGACCAGGTCGTCGTAGCCGTTCCCGTTGAAGTCGCCGGCCGCGACGGAGCGGCCGCCCTGCACGGAGAGGGCGCCGACCTTCGACAGGCCGGAGCGGCCGCCCTTGAACCAGACGACCCGTCCGACGCCGGACTGGTCGCGGTAGTTGAGCGCCACGTCCGCGTACCCGTCCCGGTTGAAGTCCCCGGAGGCGGCCGCCGCGTACGTGAGCGCGCCCGCGGCCGAGGTGAGGTCGCCGCCGGTGCCGGAGGCCTCGCCGGTACGGGACTGCCAGGTGCCGCCGGTGCCGGTGGCGGCCGCGAACACGTCGGCCTTCCCGTCGGCGTTGAAGTCGCCGACCGTGACGGCCGAGCCGAACTTCGCGCCGGTCGCCGGGTCGCCCTCGTCGGTGGTGAAGGACGTGCCGGTGTCCAGGCCGGGGCCGTACAGGACCGTCACCGCGCCGCGGTCGGCGTGGCCGCTGGTGTCGTCCTCGCCGGGCGCGCCGATCGCGAGGTCCGCGTAGCCGTCGCCGTTGATGTCGCCCCAGGCCGTGGCGGCACCGAAGTTGTCGCCGGACTCGGAGGCTCCGGGGACGCCGGGGCCGGACTGCGTGACGGTCTTCTTCGCGCTCGCCACCGGTCCTTCGAGGCCGCCGGGGACGACGGTCAGGGTGCCGACGCCGCCGGACGCGCGGGGCGTGCCCGCGACCAGGTCGGCGATGCCGTCACGGTTCAGGTCGGCGGTCGGTACGGCGGAGTCGCGGCCCGCGCTCGCCGCGTACCGGCGGATCTCGGTGAGCTTCGGGTACAGGTTCTTGCCGGGGCACACGGTGGCGAAGCCGTCCTTGTGCCCGGAGACGACATTGAACTCCTTGAGTACGCCGTTGTATTCGGTGCCGTCGGACTTGGTGAGGATCTGCTGGAGCGTGACCTTGCCGTTCGGGTCACCGCCGTACTGGCCGAGCTTCCAGGCCGCGACGCGGGACGCCGATTCGAGCGCGGCGCGGGTGGGGCGGCCCGCCGGGCTGGTCGCGGTGCCCTCGAAGTCGCCGAGGAAGGCGATGCCCGTCGAGTACGAGTTGTAGCCGTAGGTGTGCGCGCCCTTCACCGGGAGGTCGGCGCCGCCGCCACGGCCCTCGAAGATCTGGCCGCACTTGTCGACCAGGAAGTTGTAGCCCAGGTCGTTCCAGCCCTCGACGTCCACGTGGTACGTCATGATGCCGCGCACCAGCGAACCGGACTCGGCGCAGCTGTAGTTGTTCGCGCCGACCGTGTGGTGGACGAAGACCGCCTGGATCTTGTCGATGTACTCGGCCGGGTCCTCCACCTTCGACTCGTCGGCACCCCACGCGGCCCGGCCGATGATCGGCGGCCGCTGCACCGTGGACGGCGGCGCCGTGGGCACGGTGGGGGTGGGGT
>NZ_JAAAHS010000097.1 GCF_009908195.1 Streptomyces boluensis
GGGCGGGGCATGGCCGAGCGTTCACCGCGATGACGGATGTTGTCCACAGGCCGGCCGGTGCTTGTCAGCGTCGCGTGGTTCGATGGGACACATGATCGAAGACCTCGAAGGCTTTCTGGAGACCGGCCTGACCGACGTCGAGGAGGCCATCCGCAAGGCGGCGGCCGCCGAGGTGATGCCACGCTTCCGGCAGCTCGCCGCGCACGAGATCGTCGAGAAGAACGGCCCGCACGACCTGGTCACCGTCGCCGACCGCCGCGCCGAGGAACACCTCACCGAGTCCCTGACGGCCCTGCTGCCCGGCTCTGTCGTGGTCGGCGAGGAGGGCGTGCACGCCGACCCGACGCGCCTGGACGCGCTGCGCGGCGACGCCCCCGTATGGATCGTCGACCCGGTCGACGGCACCCGGCAGTTCGTCCACGGCGACCCCGGCTTCTGCACCCTGGTCACGCTCGCCCACCGCGGCGAACTGCTCGCCTCGTGGACGTACGCTCCGGCGCTCGACGAGCTCGCCGTCGCCGTGCGCGGCCGGGGCGCACGTATCGGTGACACGGTGCTGCGGCCGGGTCCGCCCGAGCCCGGCCGTGACCTCGAAGTGGCCATGTCCCACCCGGACTTCACGACCGACGACCAGAAGCGCGCCCTCCTCGGGCTGAGCGTGGAGGGCGTGCACGGCCGCCCCTGCGGCTCGGCCGGACTTGAGTACGTGGCGATAGCGAAGGGCGAGGTCGACGCGGTCGCCTTCTCCTGGGAGAACTCCTGGGACCACGCGGCGGGCCTGCTCCTCGTCCAGGAGGCGGGCGGCACGCACGAGACGGTCGCGGGCGAGCCGTTCCGTATCGCGGGCGGGAACGCCCTGCCGTTCACGGCCGCGCGGGACGCGGCGACGGTGGAGCGGATCGTGGGGTTGCTGCGGGGCGGAGCCTGAGCCTGATCTGCGGGTTCGCGGCTCGTACGGTGACGACCTCGCACTCCACGCGGTCGCCCTCGCGCGGCCACTCCTCGACGTCGTACGACAGCTCGCCGATGTCGAGGAAGCCGGGCACGGACAGGCCCACGTCGACGAACAGCCCGGTCACGCCGCGCGGCCACGGCGCGCCGGTCACGGTGCCGGTCAGCACGGTGCCGTTGGGCAGCACCCCGCCTGTGTTCGGCACCTTGCACTGGCGGTACCAGCGCGCATGACTCCAGGCGCGGTCGAACTCCTCGTCCGTGACGGCCTGTACGGTCGCGCCCGGGGCGGGTGCGCCTGCCGCGAGCACGCCGTACACCTGCTCGTAGAGCTGCACCCCGAGGGTGCCGAAGTGCTCGCGGCAACCGGCCAGTTCGGCCCGGGACGCGGCCACGGTCGCGGGGCTCTCGGCGTGCGACGGGCCCGTGAACGACGCCTGCCGCGCCACCACGCCCGCCTCGTCCACCTCGAACCAGTCGTACGTGCCTGCCTGTGGGTCCGTGTGGTGTGTCCAGTGCGGCATCCGGCGAAGGCTACCGCCGGAGGCGTTGTCGGTGCCCCGGCTTATCCTGGGCAGCACCGGCCACACTGGTGCACGGAGTGACACGGAAGCAGCGGGAAGCGGTGGTCCGGTCACCGGCTGACAAAGGAGTCCGAAGGTGCCGTCGATGCTCGATGCCGTCGTCGTGGGTGCGGGGCCGAACGGACTGACCGCAGCCGTCGAGTTGGCCCGGCGCGGCTTCTCGGTGGCCGTGTTCGAGGCCAAGGGGACCGTCGGGGGCGGGGCGCGCACCGAGGAGCTCACCCTGCCGGGCTTCCGGCACGACCCCTGTTCCGCCGCCCACCCCCTGGGCATCAGCTCGCCCGCCTTCTCCCAACTCCCGCTCGGGCGGTACGGATTGGAGTGGCTGCACGCCCCGCTGCCGATGGCGCACCCCTTCCCCGACGGCACCGCGGCCGTGCTGTCCCGCTCCGTCGCCGAGACGGCCCTGTCGTTCGGCCCGCGCGATGCGGGTGCGTACCGACGCCTGGTGCAGCCCTTCCTCGGCAAGTGGGACACCCTCGTACGGGACTTCATGTCGCTGCCGTCCACCGCGCTGCCCCGCGACCCGGTCACCCTGGCCCGCTTCGGGCTCAGCGGGCTGCCGCCGTCGACCTGGCTGATGGCGCAGCGGTTCCGGGACGAGCGGGTGAAGGCGCTGTTCGCCGGGCTCGTCGCGCATGTCATCGCGCCGCTCGGCGGGATCGCGACCTCCGCCGTCGGCCTGGTCTTCGCGCTCGCCGCGCACGAGCGGGGCTGGCCGGTGGCGCGCGGCGGCTCCCAGTCGATCTCGGACGCGCTCGCCGCGTATCTGAAGGACCTCGGCGGCGCCGTGCACACCGACTACGAGGTGAAGCGTCTCGACGACCTGCCGCCCGCCCGCGCCTACGTCTTCGACACCTCGCCCTCGGCGCTCGCACGGATCGCGGACCTGGGCCGGGCGTACGACGGGTACCGGTACGGCGCGAGCGCGTTCAAGATCGACTATGCCCTGGACGGACCCGTGCCCTGGACCGCAGAGGAGCCGCGCCGCGCGGGCACCGTGCAGGTCGGCGCGAGCAAGGCGGAGATCGGCGCCGCGCTCGACGCAGCGTCCCGGCAGCGCCGCGCGCCCGACCGGCCGTTCCTGATCACCACTCAGCCGTCCATCGCCGACCCGAGCCGCGCACCCGAGGGCAAGCATGTGTTCTGGGCGTACGGCCATGTGCCGAACGGCTGGGAGGGCGACCTCACGGACGCCGTGGAGCGCCAGTTGGAGCGGTTCGCGCCCGGCTTCCGGGACCGGGTGCTCGCCCGCGCCACGGCCGGTCCGCCCCAACTGGCCGCGCGCAACGCCAACTACATCGGCGGGGACATCGCCTGCGGCGCCGCGTCCGGACTGCAGCTGCTGCTGCGCCCGAAGTTGTCGCTGTTCCCGTACAACACCCCGCACCCGGCGGTGTTCCTCTGTTCCTCGGCGACCCCGCCGGGTCCCGGAGTGCACGGCATGTCCGGGCACAACGCCGCGAAGGCGGTGTGGCGGCGGCTGCGGAGCATCAGCCCGTCCGGCACTTGAAGGGCGAGCGACGGTAACCGGGTCGCTCGACGGTGACCGGGGCGACGGCGCGGAACGTGTGCGCATCATGGACGTATGAGCACGCGCCTCACTCTCGTCCGGGGTGACATCACCCAGCAGTCCGTCGACGCCATCGTCAACGCCGCCAACTCCTCGCTCCTCGGCGGAGGCGGGGTCGACGGAGCCATCCACCGGCGCGGCGGCCCCGAGATTCTCGCCGCCTGCCGCGCCCTGCGTGCCTCGCACTACGGCAAGGGCCTGCGCACCGGCCAGGCCGTGGCCACGACCGCCGGGCGGCTCGACGCACGCTGGGTGATCCACACGGTCGGCCCGCGCTACTCCACGGACACCGACCGCTCCGGGCTCCTCGCCTCCTGCTACCGCGAATCGCTGCGCGTCGCCGACGAGTTGGGGGCCCGAACCGTCGCGTTCCCCGCCGTCTCCGCCGGGATCTACGGCTGGCCGCCGGCCGACGCGGCGCGGATCGCCGTCGAGACGGTGCGGGCGACGGAGACGGCGGTCGAGGAGATCAGGTTCGTGCTCTTCGATGCGCGGGCCTACGACGCGTTCGCCGCGCAGGTGGGCTGACGGAGGCGAGGCCGTCCCGGCCGCCGACACCGCGAACTCCACCGCGAACGCGACCTCCGCCCCCTACCCCTCCAGCCTCTCCCAGAAGTGGTCCACGATGTTGGTGAGGTAGAGCTGACCCGCCTCGCCCGCCGCCGAGTTGGCGCTGGCCCGCATCAGGGTCGCGGCCATCAGGGTCTGGTACTCGTCGTGCATGCCGCGCAGCGCTTCCTTCAGCTCGCGGCGGTCTCTGGAGATGAGTTTGGCGATCTCCTTGATGTGGGCCTGCCAGCGGGTGGAGACCGCCTCGGTGAGCAGTCGTGCCAGCTCCTCGTCCAGGCCCGTGACGGCGATCAGGTCGCGTGAGGCCAGGCCGAGGACGCTGCCGAGCTTCGCGGACTGCTGCGCGTCGCCGCTCCAGCGGCCCTCGGCCTCCATCTGGTAGTAGGCCTCGCGCGACAGGCCGGTGGCGTCGGCGATGTCGTCCGCGGCGATACCGCGGGCGAGGCGGTGTTCGTGCAGCGTGCGCGGTCGGCCCATGAGCTCGCCGGGAGCACACCACAGCGCCCCGGCCAGCGCGTTGAGCTCATGCGCGGTGGGAGCGGCGACGCCCCGTTCCCACGCGCTGATGTGGTCGGGGGTGATGTGGGTCATTCCGTACGAAGCGCTCATGCCGTACGCGACGTGACCGGGCGCCATCCCGAGTTTCTCGCGCAAGGTCCGGGCGGCACGCGCGTTGAAGGGGATCGGTGGGTGCACGGACAGAGAGTAGGCACTCACGGACGGCGACAGTGGGGGGAGCTGTCGCCTGCGTCCGGATTTGGTGGAGTAGATCCACAGCGATTCTGTAGGAAACGACAGATTGATCATCAAGCCGGTAGCTCCGGTAACTGACGGACTTCTCATCGGAATTGAGAACTCCGTCACGCCGCGTATGATCCACCCCCGAGGTGCCGCATGTACGTTCGCACTACGACCAGTCATGCGCATGTGGCGAAGCCCCAAAGCACCTGACCGCCCCTCACTCCCGTCATACGCGCAGGTCCAGGAGACGTAGTCATGCAGACCAGCACGAAGGGCTCGACCGGTACGCCGCCCGTAAGATCCGGCGGACCGCTCGACCGGTTCTTCCTCATCAGCGAGCGAGGCTCGACGTTCGGCCGCGAGATACGCGGCGGAATCGCCACGTTCTTCACCATGGCGTACATCCTGGTGTTGAACCCGATCATCCTCGGCAGCGCCAAGGACAAGTTCGGCGATCAGCTCGATCCCGCTCAACTCGCCACCGCCACCACGCTGGTGGCGGCGATGATGACGATCATCATGGGCTTCGGCGGTAACCTTCCGCTCGCCCTCGCCGCGGGCCTCGGCCTCAACGCGGTCGTCGCGTTCCAGATCGCCCCGCTGATGTCCTGGGACGACGCGATGGGCCTGGTGGTCCTCGAAGGTCTGCTGATCTGCGTCCTGGTGATGACCGGTCTGCGACAGGCCGTCATGCACGCCATCCCGCAGGCACTCAAGCAGGCCATCAGCGTCGGCATCGGCCTGTTCATCGCGTTCATCGGCTTCGTCGACGCCGGTTTCGTCACCCGTGTCCCGGACGCCGCCAACAGCACCGTCCCCGTGCAGCTCGGCTCCGGCACCCTCGTCGGCTGGCCGATGCTGGTGTTCTGCCTCGGTGTGCTCCTGACCGTCGTGCTCCTGGCCCGCAAGGTCACCGGCGCGATCCTCATCAGCATCGCGGTGATGACCGTCCTCGCGCTGGTCATCAACTCCGTCGCCGACATCAAGTCCTGGGGCCTGATCTCCCCGTCGCTGCCCGACAACCCGGTCGCGGCACCGGACTTCGGGCTGCTCGGCGACTTCGACCTCATCGGGTCGTTCGAGCAGGTCAGCGTGCTGACCGTGGTCCTGCTCATCTTCACGCTGATCCTTTCGGACTTCTTCGACACGATGGGCACCGTCGTCGGCGTCACCGCCGAGGCCGGACTCCTCGACGAGCGCGGCCAGGTCCCGGACATCGGCCGCGTGCTGCTCATCGACGGCGCGGCCGCGGTCGCCGGTGGTGCCGCTTCGGCCTCGTCCGCCACCACGTACGTCGAGTCCGCCGCAGGCGTCGGCGAAGGTGCGCGCACCGGCTTCGCCAGCGTGATCACCGGTGGCCTTTTCGCCGCCGCGCTTTTCCTCACGCCGGTCCTGACGATCGTCCCGCTGCAGGCCGCGTCGCCCGCTCTGGTCGCGGTCGGGTTCCTGATGATGACGCAGGTCAAGCACATCGACTGGGAGCGGTACGAGCTCGCCATCCCGGCCTTCCTCACCATCGCCGTGATGCCGATGACGTACTCCATCACCAACGGCATCGGCGCCGGCTTCGTCTCGTACGTGGTCATCAAGGCCTGCCTGGGCAAGGCCCGCGAGGTGCACTGGCTGCTGTGGGGCACCGCGGCGCTGTTCCTGGTCTACTTCGCGATCGACCCGCTGGAGCAGATCCTCGGCCTGAAGTAGCGCGGCGGCGGCCGCCGTCGGCCCTTGAGCGCCCGCGTCCCTCCCGGACGCGGGCGCTCTGCCGTACCGGGCGTGGGCCACCCGCAGGCAGTCCAAGGTCGATGTCGGATTCTCGCCAGCCGAAGCGGGGTCCGGTCGGTGAAGCTGTACGCATGCACACCGACACCGAGAGCTGTGTACGCGCGGTCCGGGCGAAGGACGCGCGGTTCGACGGCGTGTTCTTCACGGCCGTCGTGACCACCGGGATCTACTGCCGTCCGAGCTGCCCGGTCGTGCCGCCCAAGCCGCGGAACATGCGGTTCTACCCGAGCGCCGCCGCCTGCCAGCAGGCCGGGTTCCGGGCCTGCAAGCGGTGCCGCCCCGACACCACACCGGGCTCACCGCAGTGGAACCACCGCGCCGACCTGGTGGCCCGCGCGATGCGCCTCGTCGCCGACGGCGTCGTCGACCGCGAGGGCGTCACTGGACTCGCCGCCCGCCTCGGCTACAGCGCCCGGCAGGTCGAACGGCAGCTCCTCGCCGAACTCGGCGCGGGCCCGCTCGCCCTGGCCCGCGCCCAGCGCGCGCAGACCGCCCGCATCCTGATCGAGACCACCGAACTGCCCATGGCCGAGCTGGCGTTCGCCGCCGGCTTCGCCTCGATCCGCACCTTCAACGACACCGTCCGCGAGGTGTACGCCCTCGCCCCCGGCGAACTGCGCGCCCGAGCCGCGCGCAGCGCTGACAGCGCGCACAACGCCCACACCGCCCACAGCGCCCGTACGGAGCCGGGCACCCCCGGAGTCCTCTCCCTCCGCCTGCCGTTCCGTGCCCCGCTCGACCCGAGCAACCTCTTCGGCCACCTCGCCGCGACCGCGGTCCCCGGCGTCGAGGAGTGGCGCGACGGCGCGTACCGGCGCACCCTCCGCCTCCCGTACGGGCACGGCGTCGTCGCCCTCACGCCCGCCGCCGACCACATCGGCTGCCGGCTCGCCCTCACCGACCAGCGCGACCTGACCGTGGCGATCAGCCGCTGCCGCCGCCTCCTCGACCTGGACGCCGACCCGGTCGCCGTCGACGCCCAGTTGCGCACCGACGAACTCCTCGCCCCGCTGGTCGACCGGGCGCCGGGCCGCCGGGTGCCGCGCACCGTCGACGAGGCGGAGTTCGCGGTGCGCGCGGTCCTCGGCCAGCAGGTGTCCACGGCCGCGGCCCGTACCCACGCGGCCCGTCTGGTCGCCGCGCACGGTGCGCCCGTCGACGACCCCGAGGGCGGCCTGACCCACCTCTTCCCGGCACCCGAGGAGCTCGCCGCGCTCGACCCCGAGTCCCTCGCCCTGCCCCGCAGCCGCCGCACCACACTCACCACGCTGATCGCTCAACTCGCCGACGGCAGCCTCAAGTTGGGCGTCGACAGTGACTGGGAAGAGGCGCGCGCCAGGCTGCGCGCACTGCCCGGCTTCGGCCCGTGGACCGTCGAGGTGATCGCGATGCGCGCCCTCGGTGACCCGGACGCGTTCCTCCCCGGCGACCTCGGCGTCCGCCGCGCCGCCGAGGGCCTCGGCCTGCCCGCCACCCCGGCCGCGCTCACCGCACGGGCCGCGGCGTGGCGCCCCTGGCGGGCGTACGCGGTCCAGTACCTGTGGGCCACGGACGCCCACCCCATCAACCACCTCCCGGTGTAAGGACATTGACATGCGTACTCACGGAACGACCCGGCAGCACACCGTCGTCGACAGCCCTTACGGGTCGCTCACGCTGGTCGCCACCGGCGGCGCGCTGTCCGGCCTCTACATGACGGACCAGCGCCACCGGCCGCCCGAGGAGAGTTTCGGGGAGCGCGTACCGCCCGAGGAGGAGCCCTTCGCCGAGACGGTGCGCCAACTCGTCGAGTACTTCGCGGGCGAGCGCACCGACTTCGAGCTCCCCCTGCACCTGAACGGCACGCCCTTCCAACGCGAGGTCTGGGACGGCCTGTTGCGCATCCCGTACGGCGAGACCCGTACGTACGGCGAACTGGCCGCGGACCTCGGCCGCCCCCAGGCCTCCCGCGCGGTCGGCCTCGCCAACGGCAAGAACCCCATCGGCATCGTCGTCCCCTGCCACCGAGTCGTCGGCGCGAACGGCAGCCTCACGGGGTACGGAGGCGGCCTCGACCGGAAGCGGCGGCTCCTTGACCTGGAGACGGGCGGGGCGGAGGCGGTGGAGGCGCTGTTCTGAGCGACCGGAGTCGACGGTACGGAGCGTGGTCCGGAACCGCTACGCCCCCGCCACCCGCGCCAACAACGCCGGCAGCGCCGTCCCGATAGGCTCCCGCACCACCTCCGCCGCCAGCGCGTCGTACGGCGTCTCCTCCGCGTTGACGATGATCAGCCGCGCCCCGTGCTCCGCCGCGAGCCCCACCAGGGACGCGGCGGGCTGCACCTGGAGGCTCGTGCCGACCGCGAGGAACAGGTCGCAGGCCTTCGCCACGGCGAGGGCCTCGCCCAGTACCTCCGGGTCGAGCCGCTCACCGAACATCACCGTCGCCGACTTCAGGATGCCGCCGCACACCAGGCACTCCGGATCCGGCTCCCCGGCCTCCACCCGGGCCAGCGCCTCCGCCATCGACGAGCGCGCACCGCAGCCGACGCACACCACCGACCGTGCGGTGCCGTGCAGTTCGAGCACCTTGCGCTCGGGCAGCCCGGCGAGCTGGTGCAGCCCGTCGACGTTCTGCGTGATCACCCGCACCGGAACCCCGGACCGTTCGAGGTCGGCGATCGCGCGATGCGCCGCGTTCGGCTCGGCGTGCAGGGTGCGGTTGGCGCGCCGCATCTGCCACGACCGCCGCCGGATCTCCGGATCGGAGACGTACGCCTCGTACTCGACGAGCTTCTGCGCCTCCGGGTCCCGCCGCCACAGCCCCTGCGGGCCGCGGTAGTCGGGAATGCCGGAGTCGGTGGAGATCCCGGCCCCGCTGAGGACCGCGACGAGAGGCAGCTGACTCATGCGGCGAGGGTACGCGCGCGCCGTGTCACCGCGCGGGCAGGCCGTCGACCAGCTCCGCGGGCCCCGCGCCCGACTCCAGGGTGTCGAGCGCCGCCCGTACGCGCAGGATCAGCCACGGCGGTCCGTACGCGTCGAGTTCGGCCGCCGGGACCAGGCGCCAGGAGTCCAGCTCCTCCTCCTGGAGCACGATCGCGTCCAACTGCTCCTGCGACAGCACACCGCCGTCGTACAGGTACGAGGCGATCGGCGGGCGGTCCGCGCCGGAGACCCAGTCGATGGCGAGCAGGCGGCCGGGCGGCACGTCGAGGCCGATCTCCTCGACCGTCTCGCGGCGGGCGGCGGCGCGCGGGGTCTCGCCGTCGTCCGACTCGATGGTCCCGCCGGGCAGGGCCCAGCCGTCGCGGTAGTTGGGTTCGAGGATCAGCACCCGGCCCCCGGCGTCGCGGAAGAGCACGGCGGCACCGGCGAGGATCTTGGGCAGGCCCGCGATGTACGCGGCGAAGTCGACAGTCACGCCGACGAGCTTAGGCGAGCGACTCGACCGCTCCCGGCCCCGATGCCCGCGCCAACACCACGGTCTCCTCCGCGAGTTCACTGATCCGCGCCCCGTCCCGCCCGAACACCGCGCTGCGTACCCGGTCGCGCAGCGGCGTCACCCACTGCGGCGGCAGCGCGGCCGCCCCGCACCGCACGCCCGCGACGGCACCGGCCGTGGCGCCGTTGGAGTCGGTGTCGAGCCCGGCGCGCACGGTGAGGGCGACGGTACGGGTGAAGTCGTCGTCCCCGTACAGGAGTCCGGCCGTGATGACCGCGGCGTTCGGGACGCTGTGGATCCAGCTGAGCCCGGCCGTCTCCCGCTCGACCAGGTCCAGGGTGTCCGACCAGGGCACGTCCGCCGCGTGCAGAGCGAGGACGCGGCGTACGGAGCGGGCGAGGCGACAGCTCGCCGGGATCACGGCGAGGGCCTCGCCGAGTGCGGCCCGCGGATCCGGCGCGGTGAACGCCGCCGACACCAGCGCCGCCGCCCACATCGCCCCGTACACCCCGTTCCCGGTGTGCGAGAGCACCGCGTCCTTGTGGGCCAGGGCGGCGGCACGGCGCGGCATCCCGGGCCGGGTCAGGCCGAAGATGTCGGCGCGGATGAGGGCGCCGATCCACTCCTGGTACGGGTTGTCGCGGGTCGCGGTGAGCGGCGGCCGGAGCCCGTCGACGAGATTGCGGTACGCGACCCGCTCGGCGGTGAACGTCTGCCGGTACGGCAGCCGCCGCAGCCACAACTCCCCGACCTGCTCGGTACTGAAGCCGAAGCCGTGCCCGGTCAGCAGGTCGAGGCCGAGGATCGTGTAGTCGATGTCGTCGTCCCGGCAGCTCCCGTCGATCCGCCCGCGTACGCAGTCACGCCACTCGGGCCGCAGATCGGCGGCGTCGCCGGGGTCGGCCGGCTCGGGCAGGTAGTCGGTGAGCGGCAGCGCGTCGGCCCGCCGCAGGTAGCGGTCGATGCGCGGACGCGTCCAGGTCTCGCCCTGCTCGACCGGCTTGCCGAGCATGTTGCCCGCGATCCGGCCGAGCCAGCCGCCGTGGATCCGGTCGACGAGCACCCCGTCCGGCACGGGGACGCCCACATCAGGGGTCATACGTCTGGTCTACCGAAATTCGGGCGAGGTCGCGCGGCCAACTCGCGCCAATGTTACGGAGCGTGAGATCTTCTGGAGGCTGTCGACCGGTTCAAGCCCTGGAGAGCCCATGAAACGCCGTACGACCGTACTGACCGCCGCCGTCCTGGGAGCACTCTCCGTAACCGTGCCCGCCCAAGCCGCCGAGGGCGGAGTCACTCTGGTGCGCACCGGCGACATCGACCTCCTGGAGGACGTGTTGGAGCACATCAGCGTGTCGGACGGGCGGGGCGGCCGGACGGTGCACCAGATGTACGACTCGAAGGCGGGCGCCGCCGGTTGACCCCCTGGGCGGAGGCTGATCGATCATTTCCGTACGCCTCCCGCCCCGCTATACACCGAAATAGGGCAGCTTTACGGCAGGCCGAGCCGTCTCGTCGTACGGGCGGCCATGGGCATGGGGCCCCACCTGGGGTTAGGGTCGCAGCGGCGCGACTGCCTTGACGTGAGCAAGGCCCGGAAAGCAAGGGGAACCCAAGGTGGCGGACGCTGCAGCGACGGCGGCGACGGAGCGCGCACGCGCGCGACGTGTGCTGATTGCCGCGGACAAGTTCAAGGGATCGCTGACGGCCGTGCAGGTCGCCGAGCGAGTCACGGCCGGCCTGCGCAAGGCCGACCCCGACGTGAGCGTCGAGGCGCTGCCCGTCGCGGACGGCGGCGACGGCACGGTCGCGGCCGCGGTCGCGGGCGGCTTCGAGCGCCGCGAGGTGACGGTGACCGGCCCGCTCGGCGCCCAGGTCACCGCCGCGTACGCGCTGCGCGGCGACACGGCCGTGGTGGAGATGGCCGAGGCCTCCGGCCTCCAGCTGCTGCCCGACGGCGTCTTCGCCGCGCTCACCGCGACCACGTACGGCTCCGGCGAACTGCTGCGCGCCGCCCTCGACGCGGGTGCCCGCACCATCGTCTTCGGCGTCGGCGGCAGCGCGACCACGGACGGTGGCGCGGGCATGCTGGCCGCGCTCGGCGCGAAGTTCCTCGACGAGGACGGCGAGCCGGTCGCCCCCGGCGGCGGCCCGCTGCGCGAGCTCGCCTCGGCCGACCTGTCGGGCATCGACCCGCGCTTCGCCGAGGTCGACCTGGTCCTCGCCAGCGACGTCGACAACCCGCTCACCGGCCCCAAGGGCGCCCCGGCGGTGTACGGCCCGCAGAAGGGCGCGTCCCCCGAGGACGTGCAGACCCTGGACGCGGCCCTCGCCCACTTCGCTGTCGTCCTGGAGAAGGCCGTCGGCCCCAAGGCCGCCGAGCACGCCAAGGCGCCCGGCGCGGGCGCGGCGGGCGGCATCGGGTACGGCGCCCTTGTCGCCCTCGGCGCCCGCTTCCGCCCCGGCATCGACGTGATGCTCGACGTCCTGGGCTTCGCCCCGGCGCTGGCCCGCGCCGACCTGGTGATCACCGGCGAGGGTTCCCTCGACGAGCAGACCCTGCACGGCAAGGCCCCGGCGGGCGTCGCCGCGGCGGCCCGCGCGGCGGGCGTCGAGGTCATCGCGGTCTGCGGCCGGCTCCAGCTCTCCGAGCAGGCGCTGACGGACGCGGGCATCGCGCGCGCGTACCCGCTGACCTCGGTCGAGCCGGACGTCGCGAAGTGCATCGCCGAGGCCGGGCCGATTCTGGAGCGGGTGGGGGAGCGGATCGGCCAGGAGCTGTTGCTGGGCTGACGGGAGCCGAAGTCGCCTGGTGGCGCTGCGGAATCAGCCCGTCTGGGGGCACCTCCCGGCCGAAGGCTGGGGGAGCTTGAGGACGAGCCCGGAGGGCGATCTCGGGGTCTGGGGCGGAGCTCCAGGACGGGGGCCCGGGGGCGGGCCCCCGTGACGGTAAGTCACCCTTGCGTCAACCTGTGCGCGTCCAGCGCCAGCGTCATCTCCGTGAGGTCACGCGGCCGCGACAGCGACCGGGACGTGAGCCGCTCCAGGCGCCGCAGCCGGTTGAAGACCGTGTTGCGGTGGCAGTAGAGCCGCCCGGCCGCCCGCCCCGCGGACCCCTCGCAGGCCAGCCACGTCTCCAGGGTCCGCAGCAGTACGGACCGCTCCGCCGGGCCGAGTTCGAGGAGCGGGTCGAAGACGTCGGCGACGAGGAGCCGGGCCAGTTCCGGCTGGCCCGCGACCAGGGCCGTGGACATCCGCCGGTCCAGGCGGACGACGCCGGTCGCGTCCGGCGGGCAGGTGCGCAGGGCGAGTTCGGCGAGGCGGCGGGCCTGGCCGAGCCGGCTGAGGCCGGTCACGACGGGGCTGATCCCGCCGGGTCCGGGGCAGCCTCCGTCGAGCAGGTCGGCCAGCGGGTCAAGCCCGGTCCCGGCGGCGAGCACGGCGACGCCCAGGTCGCGGTCGGCACGCGGCCGCCACACGCACCGGACGCCGGGGCCCTGGACGAGGCGGTGGCACGGCTCGCGCCGCTCGCGCGGTCCGACCCGCACTGCCACGACCGCGTACCGCCCGTGCTCCGGCAGGTCGAGGCCCGCCGCGGCGCGGGCGGGGGCTGAGGCGAGGCCGGGCGCGCTGTCGATGTCACTGTCGCTCTCGCTGTCGAGGAGCGCGTCGAGCAGGGCGTGCGGGCGCTCGTCGGTGTGGCGGTGCGGCTCGGACTCGGCGGCCAGGTACGCCCCGTACGCCCGGGACACCGTGTCCGTCTGCTCGTCGACCACCGACCACACTGTCGTCGCCGAGCGCATCAGGGCGACGAGCCGCGCGCGCGGCTGCCCGGCGGCCGCCTCCTGGAGACGCTCCCAGACCAGCTGTCCGGCCTGCCGGTACGCGTGCACCAACAGGTCGAGCGGCAGCCCCTGCCCGGCCCGGCGGCGGCCGAGCATTTCCGCGTACGCCAGATCCCGCCGAGGCGCGGCGCCCGGCGCCCGGACCGCCTCGATCCCGGTCCGCATCGCCTCGTGGGCCTCCCGCCGGTGCTGCTCGGCCGGGATGAGCCGGCCGTACGCCGCAGAGTGCGCGGCGAGGCGCCGTAAGTGTGCGTCGACCAGCTCGGGGAGGTGGTCGAGGAGCGTGCCGCAGGCCGCGGCGAGCACCGTCCGGTCCCGTGCCCTGCGAGGTCCGCGCTCAGCCATGGGGTGGAGGATGCCACCGCTCTCCCGCCGGCGGCAGGCCTCCGGCAGCTCTCCGGCGCGCGAGGTTGCGCGGCGTACGGCAGCGTCCGTGTGCGGGCATGCGAGAGGGGCCGGAACCCTTTGTGGGTTCCGGCCCCTCTCGGTGACGTCGAGCGAGGAGCTACGGCAGCTGTGCCGCGCGGGCCTCGCGCCGGTTGTCACGGAAGTTGTTCACCTTGCGCGCCGTCGCGAACAGCGGGATGACCGCGCCGAGCACGAGCTGCAGCGCGCAGCCCGTCTGAAGCAGCAGCTGGCCGCCGGGGGCGTCGAACGCCCAGGCCGCGAGCAGCCCCATGCTCAGGACGATCCACGACAGCATCGCCACGGCGAGGCGGCCGCGCGGCTTCGGATACTCGACCCGGCTCACCATCAGCCAGGCGGTGCCGATGATCGCGAGGAGCGTCGCCACGAAGGGCAGCTCCAGGAGCACGATCGACACGACCGTCAGCGCACCGAACGGCGAGGGCATGCCCTGGAAGGTGCCGTCCTTCACGGTGACGCACGAGAATCTCGCAAGCCTCAGCACCACCGCCAGGAGCACCACGATCGCGCCCACCGCCGCGACCCGCTGGTGCACGGTGTTGTCGGCGACCATGCCGTACACGAGCACGAAGTACGCGGGCGCCAGACCGAAGCTGATCAGGTCGGAGAGGTTGTCCAGCTCCGCCCCCATCGGGGACGACCGCAGCTTGCGCGCCACGAGCCCGTCGAACAGGTCGAAGACCGCCGCGCACAGCATGAGGATCACCGCGGTGGCGGCGCTGTTACGGGCCATGCCCGTCTCGTCGCTGCCGGTGAGGTGCGGGATCAGGATGCCGGTGGTGGTGAAGTACACCGCCATGAACCCGCAGGTGGCGTTGCCCAGAGTGAGGGTGTCCGCTATCGAGAGCCGCATGGACAGCGGCATCTCTTCTTCCGCGTCCTCCTCTGCGGCCTCAGGCACCCATCCGGCCTGTGTCTCAGGATCAATCACGGTCAATGCGAGTCACTCCAGCCACGGTCTTCTGACCGACCTCGACATCCACGTCGACGCCCTCGGGGAGGTAGATGTCGACGCGCGAGCCGAAGCGGATCAGGCCGATCCGCTCGCCCTGCTCCACCTTCGTGCCCTGCGGGACGTAGGGAACGATGCGCCGGGCCACGGCGCCGGCGATCTGCACCATCTCGATGTCACCGAGCTCGGTGTCGAAGTGCCAGACAACGCGTTCGTTGTTCTCGCTCTCCTTGTTGAACGCCGGGACGAACCCGCCGGGGATGTGCTCCACGGACGTCACCGTGCCCGCGAGGGGCGCGCGGTTGACGTGGACGTTCAGCGGGCTCATGAAGATCGCGACGCGGGTGCGTCCGTCCTTCCACGGCATGATGCTCTGCACCACGCCGTCGGCCGGGGAGATGACCCGGCCTTGGGCGATCTCGCGCTCCGGGTCGCGGAAGAACCACAGCATGCCGGCCGCGAGCGCGGTGGCGGGCACGGCCACGGCCTTGGCGGCGCCGGAGCGTCGCGCACAGGCCAGGCTGAGTGCCGCGGTGGCGACGGTCGGCAGGAGCCACGGCGATGCTCCGCGAGCAAGGCGTCCCTTGAGGATGCCGTCGCGTGGTGCAGTTTGGCTGTGGGGCATTGATGACCTTCGTAGCGGATGATGCCGCGCAAGTGACGGGGGGACGGCGGCTTTTCCGGGGATGCTATCGGTTGCGAGCCGCAACTGGGCAAGCCAGGAAGCCGAGTCGGCCGCCGAAGAGTGCTGACGGGGTGTGATCTTCCTCCTGAAGAAAACACCCCAAAAGGGATTTTCAGCCCTGGAATCGATACTCTTCGAGCAGTCGACGACCAATGATCATTTTCTGGATCTCGGCGGTACCTTCGCCGATCAGCAGCATCGGGGCCTCCCGGTAGAGGCGCTCGATCTCGTACTCCTTCGAGAACCCGTATCCGCCATGGATACGGAACGCGTCCTCCACGACTTCTTTGCAGTATTCGGACGCGAGGTACTTCGCCATCCCTGCTTCCAGGTCGTTTCGCTCCCCGGAGTCCTTTTTGCGTGCTGCGTTCACCATCATCGCATGCGCGGCTTCGACCTTGGTGGCCATCTCGGCCAGCTTGAACTGAATTGCCTGGTGCTGAGCGATCGCCTTGCCGAAAGTGTGGCGCTGTTGGGCATATGAGACACCCAACTCAAATGCACGCTGCGCAACTCCGCAGCCACGCGCAGCTACGTTCACGCGGCCGACTTCGACGCCGTCCATCATTTGGTAAAACCCTCGGCCGGTGGTCCCACCGAGTACGCGATTGGCCGGAATGCGCAGGTCCTGCATGATCAGTTCAGTGGTGTCCACCCCCTTGTAACCCATTTTGTCGATCTTGCCGGGAATGGTGAGTCCGGGACGCACCTCACCGAATCCGGATTCCTTCTCGACGAGGAACGTCGTCATCGACTTGTGCGGGGCAGTGCCCTCAGGGTGGCCTTCGTCACTGCGACAGAGAACGGCCACCAGAGTCGACGTACCGCCGTTCGTCAGCCACATCTTCTGGCCGTTCAGGACGTACTCGTCGCCGTCCTTGACGCCCTTCGACGTGATCGCCGACACATCGGAGCCGAGGCCCGGTTCGGACATCGAGAAGGCGCCGCGCGTCTCGCCGGCCGCCATCCGCGGCAGGAAGTGGTCCTTCTGCTCCTGGGTGCCGTGCTGCTTGAGCATGTACGCCACGATGAAGTGGGTGTTGATGATGCCGGAGACCGACATCCAGCCGCGCGCGATCTCCTCCACACACAGGGCGTACGTGAGCAGCGACTCGCCCAGACCGCCGTACTCCTCGGGGATCATCAGGCCGAAGAGGCCCAACTCCTTGAGGCCGTCCACGATCTGCTGCGGGTACTCGTCCCGGTGCTCGAGCTCCGTCGCGACCGGAATGATCTCCTTGTCGACGAAGTCCCGGACGGTGGAGAGGATCTCCTGCTGGACATCGGTCAGTCCGGCGGTCTGTGCGAGTCGGCTCATGGCTACTTCTTCTCCTGCGTCTTCTTCGGCGTTTCCACCAGCTCCGGGCGGCCGGGCTGCTCGCCGCCGCGCTCCTTGATGTACGTCTCGGTCGGGACCATCACCTTGCGGCGGAAGACACAGACGAGCGTGCCGTCCTGCTTGTAGCCCTTGGTCTCCACGTAGACGATTCCGCGGTCGTTCTTCGACTTCGAGGGCGTCTTGTCGAGGACCGTCGTCTCGCCGTAGATGGTGTCGCCGTGGAAGGTCGGTGCCACGTGCTTCAGCGACTCGATCTCCAGGTTGGCGATGGCCTTGCCGGAGACGTCCGGCACGGACATGCCGAGAAGCAGCGAGTAGATGTAGTTCCCGACGACGACGTTCTTGCCGAAGTCCGTCGTCTTCTCCGCATAGTTGGTGTCCATGTGGAGCGGGTGGTGGTTCATCGTGAGAAGGCAGAAGAGGTGGTCGTCGTACTCCGTGACCGTCTTCCCGGGCCAGTGCTTGTAGACCGCCCCGACCTCGAACTCCTCGTAGGTGCGTCCGAACTGCATCGCGCTCAGGCCTCCGGGATCTCGAACTTGGTGGTGCGCTGCATTCCGGCGGCCCGGCCCTTGCCGGAGATGACGAGCGCCATCTTGCGGCTGGCCTCGTCGATCATCTCGTCGCCGAGCATCGCGGAGCCCTTCTTGCCGCCGGCCTCGGAGGTGCAGTAGTCGTACGCGTCGAGGATCAGCTCGGCGTGGTCGTAGTCCTCCTGCGACGGCGAGAAGATCTCGTTGGACGCCTCGACCTGGCCGGGGTGAAGGACCCACTTGCCGTCGAAGCCGAGCGCGGCGGCACGGCCCGCGACCTCGCGGTAGCCGTCGACGTTGCGGATCTGCAGGTAAGGGCCGTCGATCGCCTGGAGGTTGTTGGCGCGGGCGGCCATCAGGATCTTCATCAGGATGTAGTGGTAGGCGTCGGCCGGGTAGCCGGGCGGCTGCTCGCCGACGACCAGGGTCTTCATGTTGATGGACGCCATGAAGTCGGCCGGGCCGAAGATGATCGTCTCGGTGCGCGCGGAGGCCTGCGCGATCTCGTTGACGTTGTTGAGGCCCTGGGCGTTCTCGATCTGCGCCTCGATGCCGATCTTGCCGACCTCGAAGCCCATGGTCTTCTCGATCTGCGTGAGCAGCAGGTCGAGGGCGACGATCTGCTGGGCGTCCTGCACCTTCGGCAGCATGATGCAGTCGAGGTTCTGGCCCGCGCCCTCGACGACGGTGACGACGTCGCGGTAAGTCCACTCGGTGGTCCAGTCGTTGACGCGCACGACGCGCGTCTTGCCGGTCCAGTCACCCTCGTTGAGGAACTTCACGATGGTGTGCCGGGCCTCGGGCTTGGCCAGCGGGGCGCAGGCGTCCTCCAGGTCCAGGAAGACCTGGTCGGCCGGCAGGCCCTGGGCCTTCTCCAGGAAGCGGGGGTTGCTTCCCGGCACCGCGAGACACGAGCGGCGCGGGCGCAGGCGGTTGATGGGCGCGGTCATGCGGGGACCTCCAGAGGGTCGAGCTTGTTCGCTAGCCGGATCTCGTCGACGATACGGCCGATGATCTCCGTGATGCCGAAGTCCTTGGGGGTGAAGACGGCGGCGACTCCCGCCCGCTTCAGGTCCTCGGCGTCGGCGTTGGGGATGATGCCGCCGACGATCACGGGGATGTCGGTGGCGCCCGCCTCGCGAAGGCGGTCGAGCACGTCCGGCACGAGCTCGGCGTGCGACCCGGAGAGGATCGACAGGCCGACGCAGTGCACGTCCTCGGCGAGCGCGGCGGACACGATCTGCTCAGGGGTGAGCCGGATGCCCTGGTAGACCACCTCGAACCCGGCGTCGCGGGCCCGCACGGCGATCTGTTCGGCACCGTTGGAGTGCCCGTCGAGCCCCGGCTTGCCGACCAACAGGCGGAGCTTGCCGCCGAGTTCGTCCCCGGTGCGGCGGACCTTCTCGCGGACGAGCGCGAGCGGCGTGCCCTCTTCGGCGGTCACCGCGACCGGCGCCGACGACACCCCGGTGGGCGCCCGGAACTCCCCGAACACCTCACGCAGCGCCTGTGACCACTCGCCGGTCGTGACCCCGGCGCGGGCGCACTCGAGGGTGGCCTCCATCAGGTTGTCCGTGCCGGCGGCCGCCTCCTTCAGGCGCTCGATGGCCTGTCGGGTGGTCGGGAAGTGGAACGGGTCGCCCAGGCCCTGCCGGTCGCTGGACTCCTGACGCGTGGTGCGCCAGTCGCCGATGGCCCGGATGACCTTCGCCTCGACCGCGTGGTCGACGGTCATGATCGCGGCGTCCAGGTCGGCGGTGAGCGGGTTGGGCTCGGTCGACTCGTAGATGTTGACGCCGACGATCTTCTCCTCGCCGCCCTCGATCCGGGCCCGCCGCTCGGCGTGCGAGGAGACGAGCTGCGACTTGAGGTAGCCCGACTCGACGGCGGCCATCGCGCCGCCCATCTCCTGGATCCGGTCGATCTCGGCGAGGGACTCGGCGACCAGCGCGTCGACCTTCTTCTCGATGACGTGCGAGCCCGCGAAGATGTCCTCGTACTCCAACAGGTCGCTCTCGTGGGCGAGAACCTGCTGTATACGGAGCGACCACTGCTGGTCCCACGGCCTCGGGAGGCCCAACGCCTCGTTCCAGGCGGGGAGTTGGACGGCACGGGCGCGCGCGTCCTTGGAGAGGGTCACGGCCAGCATCTCGAGCACGATCCGCTGGACGTTGTTCTCCGGCTGGGCTTCCGTCAGGCCCAGGGAGTTGACCTGGACGCCGTACCGGAAGCGGCGCTGCTTCGCGTTCTCGATGCCGTACCGCTCGCGCGTGATCTGGTCCCAGATCCGCCCGAAAGCCCGCATCTTGCACATCTCCTCGATGAAGCGGACACCCGCGTTCACGAAGAAGGAGATGCGAGCCACGACGTCCCCGAACTTCTCCTCGGGGACCTGCCCGGAGTCGCGTACGGCATCGAGAACAGCGATGGCGGTGGACATCGCGTACGCGATCTCCTGGACCGGTGTGGCCCCCGCCTCCTGGAGGTGGTAGCTGCAGATGTTGATCGGGTTCCACTTCGGCATGTTCGCCACCGTGTACGCGATCATGTCGGTCGTCAGGCGGAGCGAGGGGCCCGGCGGGAACACATGGGTGCCCCGGGACAGGTACTCCTTGACGATGTCGTTCTGGGTCGTGCCCTGGAGCTGCGTGATGTCCGCGCCCTGCTCCTCCGCGACGACCTGGTAGAGCGCCAGAAGCCACATGGCGGTGGCGTTGATGGTCATCGAGGTGTTCATCTGCTCCAGGGGGATGTCCTGGAACAGGCGTCGCATGTCACCGAGATGGGAGACCGGTACGCCGACCCGGCCGACCTCGCCGCGGGCGAGGATGTGGTCCGGGTCGTAGCCGGTCTGGGTCGGCAGGTCGAAGGCGACCGACAGACCTGTCTGGCCCTTGGCGAGGTTGCGCCGGTACAGCTCGTTGGACGCCTCGGCCGTGGAGTGACCGGCGTACGTGCGCATGAGCCACGGCCGGTCCTTCTGACGCTCAGTCATCTGCTGCTGCTCCCCCGGGAGTTCAGATGTTCCGGAAGCGATTGATGGCGTCGATGTGCTGGGCGCGCTTCTCGTGGTCGCGCACCCCCAGACCCTCCTCGGGCGAGAGCGCGAGGACGCCGACCTTGCCCTGGTGGAGGTTGCGGTGCACGTCGTACGCGGCCTGGCCGGTCTCCTCCAGGGAGTAGACCTTGGAGAGCGTGGGGTGGATCTTGCCCTTGGCGATCAGGCGGTTGGCCTCCCACGCCTCGCGGTAGTTGGCGAAGTGCGAGCCGATGATCCGCTTCAGCGACATCCACAGGTAGCGGTTGTCGTACTCGTGGTTGTAGCCCGAGGTCGAGGCGCAGGTGACGATCGTGCCGCCCTTGCGGGTGACGTACACGGAGGCGCCGAAGGTCTCGCGGCCCGGGTGCTCGAAGACGATGTCGACGTCCTCGCCGCCGGTGAGCTCACGGATGCGCTTGCCGAACCGCTTCCACTCGCGCGGGTCCTGGTTGTGCTCGTCCTTCCAGAACTTGTAGCCCTCGGCGTTGCGGTCGATGACCGCCTCGGCGCCCATGGCCCGGCAGATGTCGGCCTTCTCGGGGGAGGAGACGACACAGATCGGGTTGGCGCCACCGGCGAGCGCGAACTGGGTGGCGTACGAGCCGAGTCCGCCGCTCGCGCCCCAGATCAGGACGTTGTCGCCCTGCTTCATGCCGGCGCCGTTGCGGGAGACCAGCTGGCGGTACGCGGTGGAGTTCACCAGGCCGGGCGAGGCGGCCTCTTCCCAGCTCAGGTGGTCCGGCTTCGGCATCAGCTGGTTGGACTTGACGAGCGCGATCTCGGCGAGGCCGCCGAAGTTGGTCTCGAAGCCCCAGATGCGCTGCTCCGGGTCGAGCATCGTGTCGTTGTGGCCGTCGGACGACTCCAGCTCCACGCTGAGGCAGTGCGCGACGACCTCGTCACCGGGGTTCCAGGCGTTCACGCCGGGGCCGGTGCGCAGCACGACGCCCGCGAGGTCGGAGCCGATGACGTGGTACGGCAGGTCGTGGCGCTTGCTGAGCTCGCTGAGCCTGCCGTAGCGCTCCAGGAAGCCGAAGGTCGACACCGGCTCGAAGATCGAGGTCCACACGGAGTTGTAGTTGACCGAGCTGGCCATGACGGCGACCAGGGCCTCGCCGGGGCCGAGCTCCGGCACCGGCACGTCGTCCAGGTGGAGCGACTTGCGCGGGTCCTTGGCGCGGCTCTCGAGCCCGGCGAACATCTCCTGCTCGTCCTTGTGGACGGTGATCGCGCGGTACGAGTCGGGCAGCTGCATGGCGGCGAAGTCGGCGGACGTGGCGGTCTGCGACTGGATCGCTTCCAGGATTTCCTTCACGGGGGTTTCCTCCGGCGAAAAGCGTGCGTTGCGGGAACGCTTTTGAGGGGCGGCGGGGCGGTGAAGCGGTGCGATGAGTGGTGCCGTCGGTTCGGCGGAGGTGGTGGTGCTCGGCGAGCGCCTGGTGGGCGCGGGAGGTGCCTGTGACGCAGGCGTCCGGGCGGGCGCGAAGCCCCGTAAGGAGCTTGCTGGGACAGCCGGCGTACGGAGGATCTCTATACGCCGGCCGCCCGGACTGACTTCAACGTATGACACGCCGTGCCAGTGCACAAGGCACTCGGTGCCATGACTTTCTCTCAGTTGTCAGAGAGCCGCTTCATTTGAGCGATGATCGATCATCGCAGGTCAGAAGGGGTGCGGAAGGGGGCGTACGACGAAGGCGCCGGGTGAACTGATCGATCAGTTCACCCGGCGCCTTCGCATCACGGGGG
>NZ_JAAAHS010000098.1 GCF_009908195.1 Streptomyces boluensis
CCCTAGTACAGCGAGAATCCCCCGCTGTGCCGCCCCTGCCCCTTCTTCGGGCGCTCCTCGTCCTGCGTGCTCCGCGGCTGCCCCTCGTCGGGGCGGGCGCCGGACTCGTCGCCGTCGGGGTGGCTGAGCCGGTCGCGCTCCTCCTCGGACGCCGACTCCCACTGCCCGCGCAGCTTCGCGAAGTCCCCGCCGCCGAAGACGCGGGCCCCGGACGGGTCGTCCACGACGTCGCGAAGCGACACCTGTCCGGACAGCAACTTCTTCGCCATGTCCTTCAGTTCGGGGCTCGCGCCCGGCAGGTCGGACACCTGGCGGAGCGAAGCGTTCAGGGCGCGCTGCTGCTCCGGTTCGAGCGCTTCGTCCCACGCACCCCGTTCGTTGCCGGGACCCTGCGGGTTGTTCGGGTTCGGGGAGTTGTCGCCGTGCCTGGCCATGTCGCTGCTCCTCACTCTCGTCCCATGAAGTATCGCGCGGACGGCGGTGTGATAGGCAGTCCGTACGGAAAGGGTGGCATCACTGTGACGCACGCACTTCTCGGCCGCCTCGGTGGCGCGGTCTTCCTGATCATCGGCCTGCTGGTCAGCGGCTACTCGGCGTACGAGGGTGTGTACGCGGCGGGGTTCGCGGGCACCGCCGGCACGCTGAAGGTGACCTCGTGCGAGTCGAAGTTCCTCCACAACTCGGCCCGGCGCAGCCGCCGCGGCACCGACAACGTCCGCTGCCACGGCACGTTCGTCGCCGCCGAGGGCAAGGCCGCACGGGACCGGGAGGCGTACGTCGACACCCGCCGCGGCTACCCGGCGGGCGCCGTCCTCGACGTACAACAGGGCGGCCCGGCCCTCTCCCTCACGCACCTCGGCTCCGAGCGGGACTACGTGGCCACGGACGCGAAGCGCGCGATGCGCTGGTTCTCCGGCACGTTCGCGGGCCTTGCCTTCCTCGGCCTCGGCATCTTCTGCACGGCCTCCGGCTACGCACCGTTCGGCCGCAGCCGCATCTCGTACGACGCGGCCTGGGAAGCGGCGGGCCGGAGCGCGCTACGCCCCACGGTGATCGGCTTCCTCGCGGTGGGGCTTGTGGGGGCGGGACTGTGCTGGCTGGTGAGCTTGTTCGTGTGAGCGAGCGGTACGGCTACGTCTCGCCGTTCCCGTCCTTCTCCCCGGTGGCGCCTTCCACGAGGGCGTAGGGGGCGACCAGGCCGGTGAGCAGCGTGGCGCCGCCGACGATCCACCGGACGACTCCGGAGATGTCGTACGTGAGCACGGCCGCGCCGAGCAGGACGGCGCCGCAACTCCAGGCTGCACCCCGACCGACGGTCGCGGCCCAACGCCCCTTCGGGTCCCACAGTTCGAGCGCACGGTCGTCGGCGACCAGCCCTTCGTCCATGGCGGTACGCACGGTCACGACGGACTCGGCCCCCGCTCCCGTACGCGTACGCGACCGCCCGGCGAGCGCCGCGGCCTCGGAGCTCTTGAGCATGCCGTGCACGACAAGCCCCGTATCGAAGACGAGCACGGCAGCGGTACGCCCGGAACCGGCGGCCTCAGCCGAGGGTGCGGGCGTGGGTGCGGGTGCGGGCGTGGGTGCCCAACTGAGCCACAGCGCACGCCCCTTCACGCTGTCAGGGACGGCGCGCGCGTCGAACGGAGTCAGGAACCCCACGGAGCGCCGGGCCCCGACGGCCGTCTCGACGGTGAGCGATTCCGCCTTGCGCACACCGACGCACGTACCGCGCACGGCGACGTACTCCGGCTCCAGGCGGCCGAACGCTCCCCGCCCCAGCTTCGCGAGCACAAGGCCGCCCGCCAGGGCCACGCCCATCAGCCACGCCACGACGAACGCCCAGCTGGTGAACGTCGAGAAGGTCCGCCCCGCCAACTCATCCCGCAGGGAGGCCCGGTCGGCGACCGCGCCCAGGGTCACGTCGCTCGGCGCGTAGAGCACGCTCGTACGGTCGCCGGGTCGCAGGGGTTCGTCGGAACGGGCGCCGCGCACGGTCGCGGTGTCCCGGTCGCCGTCCGGGCCGCGCAGCTCCACCACGACATCAGTGAGGTGGTACGCGCTGCCCCGACTCGGGTCGATGCGCTCGGCCGCGCCGGCCTCGACCACCCGGACCGTCCCGAGCTCCGCGCCGGCGGCCTTGATCCCCGCCACCTTGTCCGAAGGCTGCGGCCGCCCCCACGCCAGAGCGATCAGCGCGAGGAGCCCAGCGGCGACACCAACTCCATAGGCGAGCATGCGGAGTTGCTGCCCCCGCCGGGACGGCACGGTTAGCGGCAGCGGCGGAACAGGGGCATCCACGTCCACCGGCGTGAACCGAGTCGAGGCCGGGGCACTGTCGCCCACCTGGAACACCGCGGCGGCATCGTCCCGCTGCCGCACCAGCAGCCCCACGCACACAGCGGCGCAGGCCAGCCCCGCGAGCACGACGGCCCGCCGCACCTCGGGCTCGGGCAGGAACAGCCACACGGCGAGCACGCCGAGGGCCACGACAAACCCGACCCCGGCACACCACACCCCGACTGTCCGGTTCCTGAGACTCAAGCTCCACACCTCACGCAGCGACGACGAGAGCGACGGCATAAGCGATCCGGACATCCATCCCGCCCGGCGGAATCCGGTACACGCCCCGCCCATGCCGGTCGAGGACGAGCGCCCCGTCAGCACCGAACCACCGAACGCGCCGAGGCACGCCAGGACTCACATCGGTGTCCCCGTCGAGCAGCGCGAACAGGATGAGGGCCAGCCACAACGGCACCCACAGCGGCGAGAGCAGAACGTAGAACGCCCAGGAGTACCAACTCCCCGCCTTCCCGACGGCGTCCCGCCCCGCTCCCTCGGACAACACGCTCCACCGGCGCCGCCGCGGCCACGGCACAAGCCGCCCCTTCCGCCGCTCGATCCGCCCCAAGGGCTCACCGCCCGCCCCGTACACCTCGTACTCCCCGGCGACCACACTCCGTACGGAACAGAGCGGCGTAACCGAATCACCCGCCCCGTAGAGCGCAAAGGCATACCCACCCGGATTCTGCGCCGACCACTCAACCCGAGCGAGAGCAGCATCGGACGACCGATCACCCTTCGCCCGAATCTCGACCCCACTCAAGTCGACCACCCCACGCCGCCGCCGGCTGGGCAGGCCGACCCTGAAGTCCCGTACGGGGGCACCTGGTTCATGGCTCATCGGCATTTCCTCCAGACACGCGAACGGGGCCCGGGATTCTTCCCGGGCCCCGCTCACTGATTTTCGACGGTTACTGCCTCGGAGGCTGCCCGTACGGCCCACCGTGGGGATACTCGATGCCTTTCAGCAAGTTCCGGTGACGGCCACCAGGCACAAATCACCCCGCCCCAAAGGGCGAGCGCATGTCGTGGTCCTCCGTACTGGGGGCGCGCCTCGCCCTTCCCCGTGTGGGGGGGGTGACGCGTACTGGAATCTGCGTCCGTGACGTGATGAGACTCTCAGCTGCGGCGACCGCGAAGCACAGCGAAAATGACGCCGATCACAATTACTACGGCTACCGCTCCGCCGATGACGATGGGGAGGTTACTGCTTGAGGAAGAGTTCCCACTCTCGCTCGTCCCATCATCCTCGCCCGCTCCAGTCCCGCCGGCCTTCGAGGTCGCCTCGGCGGGAACCTTCCCCAGAGGCCCAGCCTCGGGACCCTTGGAAATGTCCATGGTTACTGCCTTGTTGGGGCGGACGACTCCGTAACCGTACTTGTCGTCCGGCGCCTTCAGCCCTTTCTGGCCAAGGAAGGAAGCGGACTTGATAAGCCGGTTGGCAACCTGGCCAGCGGTCAGGTCGGGGTACTTGGCACGGACCAGGGCGGCGGTTCCGGACACCACCGCAGCAGAGTCTGACGTGCCGGTGGAAATGTCGTACCCCTTGGGGTTAACGGGATTCGCAGAAAGGACATCGACGCCAGGGGCAGCTAGAGTCACTTCCTTCCCCGCGCCAGAACCGTCCCAGAATTCACCATTCTTATCGACTGCACTGACTGCGATCACGCCAGGGAGTGCCGCCGGATAGCCAACTGCGCCCGCCTCATTACCACTCGACGCGACTACAACCACGTCGTTGGCCTGCGCGTAGGCAATCGCCTCCCGGCCAGCGCTAATCGTCTTGCCAGTTTCATTGGCCACCGACAGGTTAATCACCTTG
This sequence comes from Streptomyces boluensis, assembly GCF_009908195.1. Taxonomy (GTDB): domain Bacteria; phylum Actinomycetota; class Actinomycetes; order Streptomycetales; family Streptomycetaceae; genus Streptomyces; species Streptomyces boluensis. The sequence continues at coordinate 4,166 of NZ_JAAAHS010000098.1, forward strand.
GCGCCATTATCGACGGCATAACGCACGGCAGCGCCCCAGTCCTCGTCCAGGAGCCTGTCACTTTCACTCTTCAGGACGCGAAGCGGCATGATCTTAGACTTCGGGGCGATACCCATCATGCCGTCAGCATTTCCGGACCCATGCCCGCGAGCGGCGATGAGACTTGCCATTCCCGTACCATGACCTGCTTGATCCTCTTGCGGATTTCCTCCACCGGTAAAGTCCTTGCCCTTAAGGACCTGTCCCGCCAAATCGGGATGACTGCCATCCACTCCAGTGTCGATGACCGCTACCGTCACGCCTTCGCCCTTGGTTTCACCCCAGGTCTCTGGCATGGAGTACACGTCCATCATCCACTGCTGATCACGGACATAGTCCGCCGAAGCCACAGGGGCCGAGGTGAGGAGCAAGGCTCCCGTCAATGCCACGACTCCCGTCGTGGACCAGACTCGCTTGACTCCCAATTCCTTGCTCCTCACTCAATTACGGCTGGATTACCCCAGTCGTCATTCGCGAACCGGCTAATAGATCAACTCGGCTCACTCAGTCAACTAGTCGATGTTCTTCGGCACGTTTCGCTTGCGGTCCTCTTCCGATACCCAGGTCTCTTCGTCCTCAACGAGGTAGTCGGGACGCTCGCGCCCCTCATTCTCCTCACCTCGACGACCGCCTCGGCCTCCCATGCCTCCGGCCATGCCGCCGGCCATACCTGCACGCTGGGAGCCACCGCGACTGCCATGGAGACCTCCGCCTCCGCCGCCGCCCTTGCCGGTGATGCCCTTGGCAGCGCCAACGACGCCCCCTCGAGCCTTCGCAAGGGCGCCGCGACCGCCAGCTCCCGCGCCACGACCAGCACCAGCTCCGCCGCCCATGCCGCCGCCCATGCCGCCCATGCCAGCGCGGCCTCCAGCGCCACGGCCGGTTCCGGCTCCGCCCGCACGAGCGCCACCCGCGCCCAAGCCGGCCCGCCCCCCGCCTGCAGCACCGCCACCGGTGGGCACGAACGCTCCACCAGCCGCTCCACCGCCACCAGCGGTTCCACCTCCAGCACCTGAAATCCCGCCACCGCCGGCCGGAAGTGAACCCTTACCGGTCAGCCCAGGTCCGGCACTGTCGATGTTCGTCTTCGTGGGCGGAATTTGCGATCCGCCGCTGATGCCCTTGTCGCGCGGGATCTCGGGTGTAGCACCGATACCCTTCGGCGGACCAGCGTTCCACGGCTTGGTTGTGCCGCCAGCTCCCGGAACCGAGGCACCGCCTCCGCCACCGCCACCGACAGGCGGCGCGTATTCGACGTTGCCATCTGGGTCCTTGATGTTTCCGTTGTCGTCCTTTCGGACGGGGTTCGCGTTCAAATTGCGCGTCACCCGCGCGTACTGAACCCCAAGGTTCTCCATGACGGCAACTGCCTTCAGCTGCGCCTCACGGCTCGCGCCGATCTTGCCCTCGTTGGCCTCGGCAACTTGACTGGCAGTCATGTTCTTGTTGTTCAGGTCCTTGGCAGTGGATTCACCATTGTCCCAGGACCAGTCGGAGAGAGCATCGCCGCTCTTGTCCCAGAAACCGGGCTCCTTAATATCGTCGAGCTGACCCTTATACTCCTTCAGCTGCCCAGCGGCGTCAGCAAACTGTCCACGGTTCAGGTCTGCATACCAGGCCGCATTCCTGATGTTCTTAGAGATTTGGCGAGCCTTCTTCGCGAACGAATTAGCCGCTTCTCCAGACCAGTGCTCCAGGACATTATTGATCGCCTTTTCGAGCCTGTCGGCAAGGTTATCCTGGCCACCGGCGAGAATCCGGTGCACATGGCCCCAGTTATCGCTCGTGGCCTCGATCTTCTTCCAGTCCGAGCCGTCAAGCATCTGCTTGAGTTCTTTGAGCGAGTAGTCGATGAACTGCGTCTTCGTCTCCGGGCGACCGCCGACGCAGACCTCTTGCTCAAGTACCGGCTTCTGTTCGTCACCTGACATGGTGTCCCCTTCCCCTCAACGACGGCCCCTGGACGACTTCTACTAGTCCCACTTCCCGGACCCCCCGCCCATCTGCTGCTTGGTCGCGTACTCCTGCTCGGTGTACTTGCCCCTGACCTTGGACGTGCTCGTACCGAACTGCTCGATCAGGTCCTGAAGGTCAGTGATGGCTCGACTCAGGTCCGACTTGGCCGTTTCATGGGCGGTGAAGAGGTCACCGGCCTCCAGGAAGGTCGCTGCCTGCCCAAAAGCACTCTGCGGAATGTCCGTCCGGTACTTGGACGTCTTACCCGCCTCTTCCATGTCGTCGACCAAAGTCCTGAGCTTGCTCACGACCTCATCGAGGGCGCTGAGGTCAACTCGCATACCCGTACTGTCGCCCATTTCCCCGTTCCTCTCCCCTGCGGTTCAACTGCCTTGACGTCTGCTACTGCAAGCCCGAAGACGACTTCTTCCGTCGCCAATCCCGAACAGCGATCCCGCTGCCGCCCGCGACGAACACCAACAGCAGTCCCGCACCCAGTACGTAGATGGCGATCCGGCGATCCCGCTCCGCGTCCGTCTCTCCCATGGTGACCTCCATCGGGGTCACCTGTGAAGCACCGGCTTGTTGCGGTGCCGCGAGCTTCGGGGTCTCGCCGGGTTCCGTGCTGTCCGACAGCGCCGCGAGCGGGTCGACGACACCCCAGCCCACGTACTCGTCCGGTTTCGCGGTGGGGCGCTCGGCCGTCTCCTGCATGCGCGCGATGATCTGCTTGGCCGTCCAGTTCGGGTACCGGTCCATCATGAGCGCGGCCACACCGGCGACATACGGAGCGGCGAAGCTCGTGCCGTCGTCCGAACACTGGCCGCCCTTCGGAACCGTCGACACCATGCCCACGCCGGGTGCCGCGATGTCGACGAAGTCGCCCCACTGTGAGAAGAACGCCCGCTCGTCGTTGCGGTCCGAAGCCGCGACCGCGACGACGCCGTCGTACGAGGCGGGATAGGTCTTCTGGGGCTTGGTTTTCGCTCCGTCATTGCCGGAAGCCGCGATGACGAGCTTGCCGGCGTCGACCGCGTTCTTGATGGCCGCGCGGAGCCGTTCCGGGTCCTTGTTGTCCTCCGTGTCGGAGGAGATGTTGATGATGTCGGCGCCCTGGTCGACGGCGTGGTTGATGGCCGCGACCATCGTGTCCGAGTTGCCGGGCTTCTCCTTGTTGCCGGAACCCGTGTACCGCAGCGGCATGATCTTGGCGCCGGGTGCGATGCCGGAGAAGCCGGTGCCCGGCCACGGCTTGGCCGCGATGATGCCGGCGACCTTGGTGCCGTGACCCTCGAGGTCCGTGGTGCCGTCGGTGCTGCCGACGAAGTCCTTGCCGCCGGGCGCCATTTGGCCGGCGAGCTGCTTGTTGCTGTTGTCGACGCCGGTGTCGATCACGGCGACGGTCACGTCCTTGCCCGTGGCCTTCTCGCGCAGCTGGTCGAGAATGATCCGCTGCAGCGACCACGGGGTGGAGGCGATGTTGTTGCCGCCGAACTCACACTCGGAGCTCGAATCGAGGTGGAACTCGGGATTGTCGTACCCGGAATCGGCGAAAGCCGGCGGGGTAGTGACGAGGCACATCCCGGTGATCGTGAGTACGCCAACAGCCCGCTGCAGTGCGCGGGTTCCACTCGTACGCGTACGGGGTGTCAGGACCCCCATGCTCAGGACCCCCAGGGATGGCTGTCAATAACTGGTGCGGTGACTCGGTAACTCTTGCGGTGACTCGGTCACCGCAAACGCCGGATGTCCGGCAAGTGAAGCGAAAGGCAACCGGGTACTGAGCTGAGTTCGGCCCAGTCCGCGCGTATCGCGCAGACCGGGCCTCCCTCAACGCCTCAGGTCACACCGGCTCAGGCCCGCTTCGGGCTGAGGGCGGCTCAGCCCCAGGTGTTGGCGTTCTGCTTCTCAGTGGCCTGGTAGCTCTCGGCCGAGTTCTGCAGCGCCGACGCGATCTTCATCAGCGTCTGGTGCAGGTCAGCGGCAGTCTGGTCCCACTCGCGCTGCTTGCGCTGGTAACCCTCCTGCGCTTCACCCTCCCAGGACTGGGCGACGTTCTTGACCGCGGCCTCGATGTCGTCCAGCTGCTGCTTGATACGACCGGCGGTGGTGCGCACGTCGGTCGAAGCGTTGGTGATTGTGGCGTAATTGACGAGAATGGACATCGTCGTTCCCTTCAGGGAGTTTGCGGAAGTTTGGTGGAGCGGTGAGCAAGCCCTGCGGGTGGCCCCGGAGTTGACTCCGAGCGCGTCACACCGTGCCCGCTCGATCGAGCGACGATCAGCCGAAGTCCGACATGATCTTGCTGATCTCGGAGTTCTGCTGCTCTTCCGACGCGGTGTAGTTGCTCCGCGTGGAGTCCACGGCTTCCTTGATGTCCTGCAGGATGTCGCTCATCTTCTTGGCGTCCTGGTTCCACCGCTCCTGCAGCTGGTGGTACGACTTGGCCGCCTGGCCCTCCCAGCCGCCCGCGATCTGCTCGATCACGCCGTTGAGGCGGCGGATCTCGCCCTGGATCTGACCGTTCGCCGTGTCAATGTCTCCGGAGAGCTTGGCGAGCTGATCTTCTGTTACCCGAAACTGGCCGGCCATGGTGAACCTTCCCCCATGTCGTTGTGGACCGAGAAGCCCGTACCGCTTCTCGGGTTTGAGGCGTCACTTCTGCCTAAACATCAATGAGCGCTGACAGCACTCTATCGCCCGCCACTGACACATCCAGCGACAGCGGCGATCAGTTACAGACTTCACACAGTCCGGGGACCGGACTGTGATTGGTCGCGGCCAACTCCGGGCAGGCATAGGGCTTTTGGGCCCCGCGCACCGTGTCGGCCGCGACCTTCGTACGTCACAGAGACAGGGTCCTGGCGTACGTCAGAGGCGTCACTGGCTCTGGGCCTGCTCGGCGCTTCGGGTGTCCAGCATCGGGCCCTTCGGGATGAAGTTGGCCCAGTTCTGCGGGACGTACGCCGAGTCCTTCACCTTCTCGTAGCCGAGCCGGGTGCGCGCCTTGTCCGTCTCGGAGGGCTGCTCGCCCTCCTTTGCGCCGCTGCCCTTGTCGTCCGCCTGGCCGGAGGCGCTGTCGTTACCGACCGGCAGGGAGTAGCGCAGGCCCGTGTCCGTGATGAGGTACATGCCGCCGCCCCCGCCGGTGCCCGCGGCGACCTGCTTGAACAGCAGACCCGAGCCCGAGGAGACGAAGGCGTTGGCGGAGTCGGCGATGACCGTCTTCGGGTACTTGTTGCCCGCCCAGGCGCTGAGGTTGGGCTTACTGGCGGCCTTGTTGATGGTGCCGTCGTACACGCTGCACGAGGTGTCGTTGTCGACTCCGGTGGTCGCGTCCGCGGCGTTGGCCTGCTTGGGCACGTCGTGCGGCCAGTTCTCACCGATGCCGAGGGGCTCCGCCTGGCCGTCGTTTGCGGCGTTGACGTCGTTCGGGTTGACGTCGATCACCTCGGGGTCGCCGCCCGGGTAGGCCAGCTCCGCCGAGGGGGAGGCCTTCAGGACGGCGGCCATGAAGGGCGTGATCGAGGCGACCCGGTTCTTGAGGACCACGTAGTCCTGCTTGCTGTTCGCCTCATCGGCCTGGAGGAGCGTGCCGACCCTGGCCGCGTCGCCCTGCAGCCCCTGCACCCCGGTCTGCTCGCCCGCTCCGGGGATCACGGGGAAGGTGATCTGCCCGCCGTCGTTGAGCGACTTCAGCCACTCCTCGCTCACCGTCCGCGGCTCGTTCGTGCTTCCGATGACGGCGGTGCGGAGGTTCTGGGTCAGCGTCCTGTCCGCGTTCACCGCGTTGCTGCCGAGGCGGAACACCGTGCCCTTGCCGTCCACCAGGAACCGGACCTGGCCCTTGGGGTCCTGGACGTACAGGGCCTCCTTGGCGCCCACCTCGCCCTTGTCCTTGACCGACTTGGCGTCCTCGGCGTTCAGGACGAAGACCGCGCGGTCGAGCGTCGTACCGCTTTTCGCGGGACGCTCGCAGACCGCCCAGGTCTTCGGCTTCTCCGCCTCACCGGCGACCGGAAGCCGGTCCGGCGCGTACGGGATGCCGATGGTCGGACCGTGCCGGATACCGCTCTTGTCGATCTCCTTGGCCGGCACCTCCATGACCGTCCCCTTGCCCTTCTCGAGCAGGAGCTTCGCGGAGGCGTAGTTGAGGACCGGATGAAGGACCTTGTCCTTGCCGTCCTTGCCGTCCGGGAGGACGACGTACCGCGTGGTCGAGTCACTGTCCACGATCACGTACTCGCCCGGAGTGTCCCAACCCTTGGGCGCCGCAGGCTTGATGACGCCCCACGCGATGAACCCGACGACGAGGATCACACCGACCGCCAGGCTGGGCATCACCGTACGAATCGGGCGCGGTGCGCCCTCTTCCGACCCCCCGGGCTCCGGTGCGAGGAAAGCCGCGACAGTGCGCTTTCGCGCGAATGTATAGGCGGCGAGCTCATCCCGACGCTTTGCCATGTGTCCCAGCTCTCCCGTTTCTCCCGTTTTGCCATGCTCAGTTGTTGGGCCCCCGACCGGTCCCGACGGCAACGACGAGCGTCCAAGGACCGGTTCAGCACAACAGGGCACCTACTATGCACTGCGCCGCACGGCTGTGGTCCACCAGGTTCCGGGTGCGAGTCCGCTCTGTACCGGAAGTTCACAGAGCCACCCCACTTCCCTGTCCTGGCCCCCGTGTCGCCGGGCCCTCATCAGCGGGTAGCGTGACCTCCCACACGACACAGGGCACCGCAGCGCACGGCGGTCGCAGCGGCGACAACAGGCCGTGGGCCGCCCAGTAAACCGTTGCCACATTGCGAAAGGGATGTCCCGGGGGATGACCAGCGCTACGAGCAGTCGGCGCGGACGCCGCGCACAGCAGCAGCCGAGGGGCCGGGGTCGCGGCAGGCCCACCCCGGCGCCGGCTCCCGCAGCCGCTCCGCCGCCCTCGACCTCCGCCGCACCGCGCACCCTGCCGCGTCCCGGCGGACTCGGACCGCTGCGCCTGCAGCAGTTGGTCCTCGTCGAGCTGGCCGCGGCGATCATGGTGGCCGCCTGGGTCACCGAGCGCTGGCTGCTGGCGCCCGCGGGCGCCGTGGCCGCGCTTCTGGTGCTCCTCGCGATCCTGCGCCGCCACCACCGTCCACTCCCCGAGTGGTACGAGACCGCGCGGGCGCTCAAGCAGCGCCAGCGCGAGGCCAAGTCGCCGGTGCCGCCGGGCACCGACCCGATGCTGGCGCCCGCCGTCGAGTGCGACGCGGCGCTGCGTACGTACAGCTTCGTCTCCCGGGACGACCGGTCCATCGGCATGATCGGTGACGGCTCGTTCCTGACGGCCGTGCTGTTCGTGCAGCCGAGCGACGAGCCGCTGCGACCCGAACTCGCGGGCCGCCAGCTGCCGTTGCAGCTGATCCAGGACGCGCTCGAGGTCGACGGGATCCAGCTCGCGTCCGCGCAGGTCGTGCAGCACACGCAGCCCGCGCCCGCGCCGCACCTGCCGCAGCAGTCGGTCGCCGCGCGGTCGTACGGACCGCTGCAGGCCCAGGCCGGTTCGCCCGCCCTGCGGCTCACCTGGGTCGCGCTCAAGCTCGACCCCGAGCTGTGCCCCGAGGCCGTGGAGGCCCGCGGCGGCGGCGTGCCCGGCGCCCAGCGCGCCCTCCTTCGCACCGCCGACCAGCTGGCCAGCCGGCTCGCGGGCGCCGGTTTCGAGGCGACCATCCTGGACGAGAACGAGCTGGTGAACGCGCTCGCCACGTCCAGCTGCCTGAACCCGCGTGCCAACTCCCAGCGCAGCAACGACGGTCGGCCGGGCCAGCGTCGTACGGTCGAGGCCGTGCGCACCTGGCGCGTCGACGACCGCTGGCACACCACGTACTGGATCTCCCGCTGGCCGCAGCTCGGTCAGGGCGGGGTCGGGCTTCCGCAGCTGGTCACCCGGTTCACCTCGCTGCCGGTGCTCGCCACCACGTTCAGCACCACGCTCAGCCGCGCGGGCAACCGCGGCATCGCCATCGCCGGTCACGTACGCATCACCGGCCGCGGCGAGAACGAACTGGGCCAGGCGCGCCGGGAGTTGGAGCGCGCCGCGGGTGCCTCCAAGGTCGGCCTCGTGCGGCTCGACCGCGAACAGGTCCCCGGCGCCCTCGCCACCCTGCCGCTCGGAGGTACGTCCTGATGTCCTACCCCTCGCCGACCATGAACCAGGGCATGAACCAGGGGCAGCGCCAGAACCCCGAGCGCAGGCCCGCCCACGTCGCGTCGCCCACCGACACCGGCATGATCCCGCTGTTGCAGCAGCCGGAGGCGCCGCAGCAGCAGGAGCAGCAACGCCGCATCGTCAGCCCGGGGTTCGGCCTGCGCGGCCCGCGCCGTAACCGGCATGTGGTGACCTCCGAGGAGATCGCCGCGATCAGCATGCCGATCGGTGACGACGGCGTGATCATCGGCACCGACACGGAGAACTCTCCCGCGGTGCTCGGCCTGGCCCGCCCCACCCCGTTCGACGTCTGTGTCGTCGGTGGTCTCTGGCTTGCCCAGGTGCTCGCCCTTCGCTCGGCCGCGACCGGCGCCCGGGTGGCCGTCGAGACCGGCCGCCCGCAGGTGTGGACGCAGCTGGCGCAGGCGGCCGGCGGCGGCCAGCAGTGCGTGACGGTGTACCCGGTGGGCCGCGTGCCCGCGCAGGGCCCGTCCGTCTCCAGCCCGGTCGTGCTGATCCGTGACTGTGGTGTCCGCCCGCCGCGCGGCCGGGTCACCTCGCTGCCCTGGCAGGCCGTCGTGACGGTGCTGCCGTACGTGGGCGAGCACGCGCCGCGCTGGCTCGCGCAGGCCCAACTCGTGGGCATCCAGCGGATCTCGCCGCAGGAGACCGAGGTGGTCCGCGAGACCCTCGGCGTCCCGGCCGACCACCTGCAGCTGCTTCCGACGCTCTCGGACAACGTGGCCCTGTGGTGCACTCGCAAGCACCGCAAGTACGTCATGACCGAGCCGACCGAAGCGGAGAACGGGCTCCTCGGTGCCGCCCGCCGCATGGACTGAAGCGTTCGCGACCCGCAACCGGATTGTGATGTCCGGTTGCGGGATCTTTGTCGCCGGGGCCTCCCGTCCGGGTACGACTCTCAGGGAGAGGACGGCCGCTCCGCCCAGGGCCGTCACGTCCGGCCGGATTCAGACTTCCGGGGGCTGGTTCCATGCCCTTGGATGCTCGGGGTCCGTCCGTACGGGCCGAGAATTCCTTGCCCCGCCCGGAAGTTCCGCACCTCCCGGCCCCGGCGCCCGACGCCGGGGACCAGGCGTGGGAGAGCCGGGGAACAACGGGGATCATGGTCATCCGGACGAGCAGCGGAGACGGAGCGCACACAAGGGCGCTTTTCCGTACCGCGGTGCGAGTGATTAGGCTCGTCTGGTGATGCGGTTGCGTCGCAGACGCGTGGGACGCGCCACCCCATCCGCCCGACCGCGACGTAACGCATTCAGCAGCAGTGGCTGACCAGGAGGCAAGCAGTGAACAGGGATCGGTCCGACTACCAAGGCGGCCAGTCCCCTGACGGGGACGACCGTGAGCTCGATCTCACGGGCGAGTTCGAAATCGTCTACGAGCCTCCCTCTTGGTACGACCAGGGTTCGCGCGGCGGCAACACCGGCCAGACGTCGGCGCCGCCGCCCGCGGGACCGCCGCTCGGCCAGCAGGGGCAGCCCCAGCAGGGACCGCCGCAGCCCCCGGCCCAGGAGCAGCCACAGCAGCCGCCTCAGCAGGGCCAGTACGCGCCGGGCGCGCCGCAGCAGTACGACACCTCCGGGGGTTACGGGTACCCGCAGCAGGCCCCCGCGCCGCAGCAGCAGCAGCCGCAGGCCCCGCAGCAGTACGACACCTCGGGCGGGTACGGCTACCCGCAGCAGGGCGGCCACGACACCTCCGGCGGTTACGGCTACCCGCAGCAGGCACCGCCCGCGCAGGCCGCGGCCCCGCAGGCACCCGCCCCGCAGCAGGGCCAGTACGCGCCGGGCGCCCCGCAGCAGTACGACACCTCCGGCGGGTACGGCTACCCGCAGCAGGGCGCGCAGGACACGTCGGGCGGGTACGGCTACCCGCAGACCGGGTACGAGTCCGCGCACTCGCCGTCGGCCGACGCCTCCCCGGCGCCGTCCGTGGACGCGTCCCCGGCTCCGCCCGCGCCGGCACCCGCGACTCCGGCTCCGGCCGCGCCCGCCCCGGCGACTCCCGCTCCGGCCACTCCGGCCACTCCGGCGCCCGCCGCCAACGCGCCTGCCGCGCCCGGTTTTCCCGTACTGCGGCCCGTGGAGGACGAGGACAGCGGTGCGACCCCGGTCGCTCCCGCCGCGCCGGAGGCGTCCGCTCCGGCTGACGCGGACGACGGTGCCGGTGACGACTCCGAGCCGGCGGGTCCGCTGAACTTCGCGGCGGCCGACGCCGAAGCGGCGGCGCTGTTCGGTTCCTCCGACGACGAGCCCGCGGCGGCCGAGGAGCCGGAGGCCGCCGAGGCGGCGGCCGAGGGCGAGTCCGCTGCCGAGACGGCGACGGCCGCGGCCACCGCTCCCCCGGAGGCACCGCAGGTGCCTCAGGCCCCGCAGCAGCAACTGCCTCCGCTGCCGCAGGGCTACCAGCCGGCGCAGCCCGACCAGGCGCAGCAGGCGCAGACCGGTGGGTACGGGTACCCGCAGCAGGGCCAGCCCCAGCAGGCTCAGCCTCAGCAGGGCCAGCCGCAGCAGGGTCAGCAGCCTCAACAGGCGCCTGCCCAGGGCGGGTTCGGGGCTGCGCAGCCGCTGCCCCCGCAGCAGACCGGCGGCCAGCCCATGCCGCAGCAGCAGGCCCAGCAGGCACAGGCCCAGGCCGCCCAGCAGGCCGCCGCCGCTCAGCAGGCAGCCCAGGCACAGCAAGCCCAGCAGGCGCAGCAGGCGCAGCAGGCGCAGCAGGCCGGTTACGGCTACCCGCAGCAGCAGCACCCGCAGGGCCAGCAGCAGGGCCAGCAGCAGGGCTACGGTTACCCCCAGCAGCAGCCGCAGCAGCCGCAGCAGCAGCACCCGCAGGGCCAGCAGAGCCCCCAGCACCCGCAGGCCCACCCCGCGCAGCAGGGGCAGCAGCCGCAGCAAGGGCAGCAGCACGGTCAGCCCACGCCGCAGCAGGCGCCCCAACAGCAGCAGTACCCGCAGCAGCAGGCACCCCAGCAGCACCAGCAGCCGCAGGCCCCGCAGGCCAACCAGAGCTGGTCGCAGGGCGGTCAGGCCGGTCAGGCGGGTCCGGGTGCGCAGCAGCAGCCGCAGCAGCAGGCGGCGCCCGGCACCCCGCTCGGTTACAACGCCGCGGTGGAGCTCTCCTCGGACCGGTTGCTCCGTAACCAGCCCAAGCAGCGCAAGAACAACGCGGCTCCGTCCCGGTTCAAGCTGGGCGCGAAGAAGGAAGAGGCCGAGCGGCAGCGGAAGTTGGAGCTGATCCGTACGCCGGTGATGTCCTGCTACCGGATCGCGGTCATCTCGCTCAAGGGCGGTGTCGGCAAGACCACGACGACGATGGCGCTCGGCGCGACGCTCGCCTCCGAGCGGCAGGACAAGATCCTCGCGATCGACGCCAACCCGGACGCGGGCACCCTGGGCCGTCGTGTGCGGCGCGAGACCGGGGCGACCATCCGTGACCTGGTGCAGGCGATCCCGCAGCTGAACAGCTACATGGACATCCGCCGCTACACCTCGCAGGCGCCCTCCGGTCTGGAGATCATCGCCAACGACGTGGACCCGGCGGTCTCCACCACGTTCAACGACCAGGACTACCGCGCGGCGCTCGACGTGCTCGGCCGTCAGTACCCGATCATCCTCACCGACTCGGGTACGGGTCTGCTGTACAGCGCGATGCGTGGAGTGCTCGACCTGGCCGACCAGTTGATCATCATCTCGACCCCGTCGGTGGACGGTGCGAGCTCCGCGTCGACGACCCTCGACTGGCTGTCGGCGCACGGCTTCGCGGATCTGGTGCAGCGCTCCATCACCGTGATCTCGGGTGTCCGCGAGACCGGCAAGATGATCAAGGTGGACGACATCGTCGCGCACTTCGAGACGCGCTGCCGCGCCGTCCAGGTGGTGCCCTTCGACGAGCACCTCGCGGCGGGTGCCGAGGTCGACCTCGGCATGATGCGCCCGAAGACCCGTGAGGCGTACTTCAACCTGTCGTCGCTTGTCGCCGAGGACCTCGCGCGCGCCTCGCAGAGCCAGGGCTACGGCGGTCAGCAGCAACAGCAGATGCAGCAGCCGCAGCAGGGCTACCCGCAGCAGCAGGCGCCGCAGCAGGGTTACCCCCAGCAGGGCCAGCCGCAGCAGGGCCAGGGCTGGCAGCAGCAGGGCCAGCAGCCACAGCAGGGTCAGGGTCAGCCGCAGCAAGGCCAGGGCTGGCAGCAGCAGCCGCAGCAGGGCCAGCAGCAGGGCGGGGCCGTGCCGCCGGGCTGGACCCAGTAGTCACGCGCGAGCGGTAACGCCCGTACGAGCGAAAGGGGTTGACGTCTTCTCGACGTCAACCCCTTTCGCGTACGCGCACACCCGGCCGTGGCCACGGACGTACGGGCGCGTGGCTACCGCAGGTCGAACTCCCCGTCGCGCGCGCCCAGGACGAACGCGCGCCACTCCGCCTCGGTGTACCGCAGCACCGTCTCCGGCTCCTTGGAGTTGCGCATCGCGACCGCGCCGCCGTCGAGATAGGCGATCTCGACCTTCTCGTCCTCAGGTCCGCCGGGGGCGCTGTGCCACTCGACGCCGCTGATGTCCATGGCGTACAGCGCGTCCTTCTCCGCTTCCTTGCGCGCCTTCAACTCCGCCTGTTCCTGCTCGGTCGACATCAGGATCACTCCGTTCCACTGGCCGTTCGGGCTGCTCGGACTCTACCGTCGTAGCGGTGGGTGAGCAGGACGGTTCAGAGGACTGGACCAGTGGCCATCACGGGCTCAACTCGGCCCTATAACGGGCGCGTTCCCGCAGGCCACACGGTATTCACGCGCCGTTGACATGTTTAGACCACCGCTGATAGACACACACCTCAATCCAACTGAGCTGTTCCTGCACGTCATCCAGTACGTCCCGCTGTACGTCCGCCCTTATGAGCGAGCATCTACGCGAGGTCAACTGCCCATGGACACAAGAGTTCAGCAAGTTCCAGCCAGAAGAAGGCCGCGCCGCCGGGTGCGAGTGCTGCTCGGCTCCGGTGCCGTGGCCCTCACCCTCACCGCCGGGCTCGCCTCCCCGCTCAATCCGGCGCCGGATCAGGCGCAGGCGGAAAGCACCGGCAAGAAGACGCTGACGGTCGCGGTGGCGCAGAGCGTCGACTCGCTCAGCCCGTTCCTCGCGCAGCGTCTGGTCAGTACGAGCATCCACAAGCTGATGTACGAGTACCTGACGAACTACGACGCGAAGGACGCCCGGACCGTGCCGGGTCTGGCGACGGCGTGGAAGCCGTCGGCGGACAAGCTGACCTGGACGTTCACGATCCGCAAGAACTCGAAGTGGTCCGACGGCAAGCAGGCCACGGCCGAGGACGCGGCCTGGACGTTCAACAAGATCATGACGGACGAGGGCGCCGCCACGATCAGCGCCAGCTATGTCGCCAACTTCAAGAAGGTGACGGCTCCTTCACCGGACAAGCTCGTCATCGAGCTGAAGAAGCCGCAGGCGACGATGACGGCCATCGATGTGCCGATCGTGCCCAAGCATGAATGGGACGGCGTCAAGGACTTCACGAAGTTCGGCAATGACGACAAGTTCCCGATCGTCGGCAACGGCCCCTTCATTCTGACGGACTACAAGAAGGACAAGTACGTCAAGTTGTCGCCGAACAAGAAGTTCTGGCGCGGTGCCCCGAAATTCGACGAACTGGTCTTCAAGACGTACAAGGACCAGGACGCCGCCGTGGCCGCCCTGAAGAAGGGCGAGGTGTCCTTCGTCGCGGGCCAGCCCTCGCTGAGCCCGGCGCAGGCCGCCGACCTGAAGAACGTGCCGAACGTCAAGGTCAACGACGCTCCGGGCCGCCGCTTCTTCGCCCTGGCCACCAACCCGGGGGCGCGGACGAAGGACGGGAAGAAGTTCGGGAACGGCCATCCGGCGCTGCTCGACGAGAAGGTCCGGCAGGCCCTTTTCCTCTCTGTCGACCGCAAGACCATCGTCGACAAGGTCTTCCAGGGCTATGCGGTCGAGGGCGAGGGCTATATCCCGCCGCGTTTCTCCGACTACTTCTGGAAGCCGGGCGCGGACCAGAAACTCGCGTACGACCCGAAGAAGGCGGACCGGCTCCTCGACGAGGCCGGCTACAAGAAGAACGGGGACGGAAAGCGCGTCGGCAAGGACGGAAAGCCGCTCGACTTCCGCATTCTGTGCCACGCCACCGACCCGGTCGACAAGTCCATCGGCAATTACCTCAAGGAGTGGTGGGGCGACCTCGGCATCGGCCTCGAGGTGCAGTGCCTCGACAACGTCACGGACCCCTGGTACGCGGGTGAGTACGACCTGGCCTTCGACGGCTGGTCGGTGAACCCGGACCCGGACTACGTGCTCGCACTGCACATCTGCGGCGCGCTGCCGTCCAAGCCGGGCGCCACCTCGCCGACGGACAACTTCATCTGCGACAAGAAGTACGACGACCTGTACGCGAAGCAGCAGGGCGAGTACGACCCGGCCAAGCGCGCCGACCTGGTCAAGCAGATGCAGTCGCGGCTCTACGACACCGGGTACATGAACATCATCGCGTACCCCAACGCGGTCGAGGCCTACCGCACCGACCAGATCAAGTCGATCACGACGATGCCCTCCGACGCCGGCAACATCTACGGCCAGGACGGGTACTGGAGTTGGTGGTCGGCGGTTCCGGCGGACGCGGGCGAGGAGTCCGGTGACGGCTCGTCGACCGGGGTGGTCATCGGCATCGCCGCGGCCGCCGTCCTGGCCCTGGGCGCGGGGACGTTCGTCGTCCTGCGCCGCCGCTCCACCGCGGAGGAGCGGGAGTAGCACCGCAAGTACGGGGCGCCACCCGCGACTTCCGTGGGTGGCGCCCCGTGCACCGGCACGTCAATGACGCTCGCGTAGAGGCGGATTCCGTTCCATGACCGACGCCAGTTCCAGTCCGACGGCGCTCGCGGACCCGGAGGGTCCGGCCGCCGCCGGGCCCGCGGGCCGCGGACCACGCGCCCGCGACACCGTCGCCTATCTGCGGTACGGGGCGGGCAAGTTGCTCGGCGCGGCGGTGTCGCTGTTCGCCGTGCTCGTGACGAGCTTCTTCCTGTTCCGGATCATCCCGGGCGACCCGGTGCGCACCATCACGCACGGCCGGGCCGTCTCCGCGGAGCAACTGCAGTCCCTGCGGCGGCAGTTCGGCATCGACAAGCCGCTGTGGGAGCAGTTCACGCAGTACTGCGGCCAGGCGCTCCAGGGTGACTTCGGGAACTCGTACCAACTCTACGACCCGGTCGGCGAGTTGATCTGGGACCGGCTCCCGGCGACGCTGCTGCTCACCGGCACCGCCTTCGTCCTGTACTCGCTGATCGGGGTCTGGCTCGGCACCCGCTCCGCGTGGCGCAACGGCGGCCTGGGTGACCGTTTCCACACGGGGCTCTCGCTGACCCTGTACTCGGTGCCGTCGTTCTGGCTCGGCCTCATGCTGATCAACGTGTTCGCGGTGGGCGTCGGCTTCGTGCCCGGCCTCTTCCCGACCGGTCTGATGGAGTCCGGCGACGGCTCCACGGGCCTCGCGCACGCCCTGGACGTGGCGCACCACATGGTCCTGCCGGTGCTGACCCTGGTCGCGGTGGGCTACGCGCAGACGCTGCTCGTCATGCGCTCCTCGCTCCTCGACGAGATGGGCAGCGACTATCTGACGACGGCCCGCGCGAAGGGCCTGCGGGACGCCCTCGTGCGCCGCCGGCACGCGGTGCCGAACGCGCTCCTTCCCACGGCGACCCTGCTGTTCGTCAACCTCGGCAATGTGGTCGCCGGGCAGATCCTGGTCGAGACGGTGTTCTCCTGGCCGGGCCTCGGCGGCCTCTTCTACGAGGCCCTGTCGATCCCCGATCTCCCCCTCCTCCAGGGCCTGTTCTTCGTCTTCGCCGCCGGGGTGATCCTGATGAACACCCTCGCCGACCTGATCTATCCGCTGCTCGACCCCCGGGTGGGCCGATGACCACAACCCTGTCGAAGGACACCGCCGCGAAGGGCCCGCGCACGCTCGCCCGCGAGCGCCGCCGCCGGTCACTCGCCCGCTTCTGGCGGCAGTACCGCACCCACCGCGCGGGCCTCTTCGGCCTCGCCGCGCTCGCCCTGTTCGTACTGCTCGCGCTGTTCGCGCCGCTGCTCGTCGGCGCCGACGCGCAGAGCGTGACGAAGGCGCCTGGGCTGCCCCTCCAGGCGCCCGACGGGGAGTTCCCGCTCGGCACCGACAAGGACGGCCGCGGCATCCTCGGGCTGCTGATCTGGGGCGCGCGCTTCTCGCTCACGGTGGGCTTCCTCGCGGCGGCGCTCTCCGTCGCGATCGGCACGCTGATCGGCATCACGGCCGGGCACTACAAGGGCTGGTACTCGACGGTGATCATGCGGATCACCGACTGGTTCCTGGTCATGCCGACCCTGGTCCTGGCCATCGCCCTCGCGAGTGTGCTGTCCCGCTCCATCTGGACGATCATCCTGGCGATCGGCGTCACCACCTGGCCGACCACCGCGCGCCTGGTCCGGGCGCAGACCCTCGCCGTGGAGTCCCGCCCGTACATCGAACGCGCCAGGGCGCTCGGCGGCGGCCACGCCCACGTCATGACCCGGCACGTACTGCCCAACGTGATGCCGCTCGTGCTCGCCCAGACCACCCTGGTGATCTCGTCCGCGGTACTGACCGAGGCGACCCTCGCTTTCCTCGGCCTCGGCGACCCCACCGTCACGTCGTGGGGCGGCCTGCTCCAGGACGCCCGCGACGCGGGTGCGACGACGAAGTGGTGGTACGTGGTGCCGCCCGGCCTCGCGATCGCGCTCGTGGCCCTGTCCTTCACCCTCTGCGGCCGTGCCGTCGAGTCGGTGCTCAACCCCAGGCTGGGGGCGTCCCGTTGACCTCCGCACCACTGCTCGACATCAAGGACCTGACGGTCACCTACGGTTCCGGGGCCGCCGCCGTACGCGGCGTCGACCTCTCCCTCGAAGCGGGCCGGAAACTCGGCATCGCGGGCGAGTCCGGCTGCGGCAAGTCGACGCTCGCGCTCGCGCTGCTGCGGCTGCTCCCGGCGGACGCGAAGCTCACCGGGCAGATCCTGCTCGACGGCGAGGACGTCCTCGCCATGAAGTGGGGCCGCCTTCGCGCGGTGCGCTGGGCGGGCGCGTCCATCGTGTTCCAGGGCGCGATGCACTCCCTGAACGCGGTGCACCGCATCGGCGACCAGATCGCCGAGCCCATGCTGGTGCACGGCACGGTGCCCCCTTCGGGCGTACGGAAAAGGGTCGCGGAACTCCTGGAGCAGGTGGGCCTGCCCGCGTCCCGGGCCTCCTCGTACCCGCATGAACTCTCCGGCGGACAACGCCAGCGCGTGATGATCGCGATGGCCCTGGCCTGCGACCCGAAGTTGATCGTCGCGGACGAGCCCACGACAGCCCTGGACGTGATGATCCAGGCCCAGATCCTGCGCCTGATCGAGCAGTTGGTGGCCGAGCAGAACGTCGGCCTCGTACTGATCAGCCACGACCTGGCGGTCCTCGCCGACACCTGCGACCGGCTCGCGGTGATGTACGCGGGCCGCGTGGTGGAGCACGGCCCGGCGTCCCAGGTGTACGAGGCGGCCCGACACCCGTACGCCAAGGCCCTGTCGGCGGCGTTCCCCCGCATCGGCGACCCGACCTCCCGCCACGCCCCACGCGGCCTCCCGGGC
>NZ_JAAAHS010000099.1 GCF_009908195.1 Streptomyces boluensis
GTCTCCCTAGCATCCGATGCGCCCGGTCTCCGTACCTGAGTACGCGGAGCCGCGAGCACGAACGCCCCACCCCCCGTACGGGCGACCTCCCACACCCGGACGACCTCCAGGAGCCCTGATGCGCAAAAGACTCGTCCCGTCCGTCCTCACGACCGGCCTCGCCGTGAGCGCCGTCCTCGCCGCGCTGATCACCCCGGCCGGTGCGCAGGATCGGCCCGCACCCGCCTCGGTCACGGCCGCCGGGCACTCCACGCGGGCCGGCACCGCCCTGGTGAGCGGGCACGGCGAACCCGGCACGAGGATGCACGTGGAGTCCGTGCACACCTCGAACGTGCGGACCGTCGAGGTCGACTACCAAGTGCAGGAGACCGGCTACTGGTGCGGGCCCGCCGCGACCCGGATCGCACTCTCGGCCCGCGTCGCCGTCCCGGACCAGGCCACGCTCGCCGCCGAGCTGGGCACCACGGAGTGGGGCACAGGCCACATCAGCCAGGTGACGACTGTCCTCAACTCCCGTGTGGACGCGGGCCAGTACGTGACGAAGGAGATGCCGAACGACCCGCCGACGCAGGCCGACAAGGACCTGCTGTGGAGCGACATCGTCCAGGACGTCGACAACGGCTATCCGATCGTGGCGAACATAGTGGCCCCGCCCGGCAACCAGCCGCCCGGCTATCCGTCGGACCAGACCGTGTACCACTACTTCACCGTCATCGGCTACGACGACGCGCAGGGCACGGTGCTCATCGCCGACCCGGCGTCGTTCGGCGGCAACCAGATCTACTGGCTCTCCTTCGCCCAACTCGCCTCCCTGATCCCGCCGAAGGGCTACACGGCCTGACCACCCGTCCTGCCCGCCTAGGCCGTCTCCTTCGGATCTTGCCGGGGCGCGGGCCCTGATCCGAAGGAAACGGCCTAGGGAGTGTCTTTCCGATCACCGATCGTTGTGCTGGTCGTGAGGGATGGGGAGATTTCTGATGCTGCGTGGGCGGTGATCGCGCCGTTGTTGCCGCCGGTGGGGCGGGCTCGGGGCCGGTGGCGTGATCACCGCCAGGTGCTGGAGGGCAACTTGTTCAAGTTCCGGACCGGGGTGCCCTGGAGAGACCTGCCGGAGCGGTTCGGCCCGTGGCAGACGGTGCACGGACGCTTCGCCCGCTGGTCCGCCGATGGCACGTTCAACCGGCTGCTGGCCTCGGCCCAGGCGAGGGCGGAGGTGGACTGGATGGTCGCGCTCGACTCCACAATCGTGCGGGCCCACCAGCACACGGCCGCCAAAGGGGGCTCGAGGAACGGGGACTTGGACGGTCCCGCGGCGGACTGACCTCGAAGATCCACCTGGCCTGTGACGGCCTCGGCCGCCCGCTCGCGTTCGTGGTCACCGCGGGCAACCGCAACGACTGCACCCAGGCCGAAGCCGTCATCAGCCGCATCCGCGTCGCCGGCAGCGGACCGGAGCGGCCACGGATACGGCCTGAGCGGGTCGTGGCCGACAAGGAATATTCGGCACGCACCTTCCGGGCCTACCTGCGTCGACGGGGTATCAAGGCCACCATTCCCGAGCGCACCGACCAACTCGCAGGCCGGGCCAGGCGCCGTGAACGACCTTGCGGCTTCGACAGAACCGCCTACCGGCGGCGCAACGTCGTCGAACGCTGCTTCCACCGCCTCAAGCAATGGCGCGGCATCGCCACCTGGTACGAGAAGCACCCCGACCGCTACCACGCCGTCATCACCCTCGCCAGCACCCTCATCTGGCTCGCCGAGTGATCGGCAAGACGCTACCTAGGGCCTGTCGTTTGGATCTTGCCGGGGTCGCGGGGGCTGGTGCGCACGCCCCCAAGCTCTCGGCTTCGCTCGAGCAGGGGGGACCCCCACGGCGTTGTCGTCGGTTGCCAATGCTCCGCAGTGGCGCCCTCCTCCGCCTTGCAGCTGCACGCACCAGCCCCCGCTCGACTCGACCACCTCGCACCGCCGACCGGATCCGGCCTGATCCAAACGACAGGCCCTAGCTCCATCCGACACCCAACACGGTGACGCTCTGTCCGGCGTGGGTGCGACGGCTCAGATGTCAGCTGCAGTGCTCGAACGAGGCGCTCAGACCTTCTTCGCGCTACGCGCCAGTTCTTCAACGGCGGCTGGTCGTTGCGTATTTCGGCCTGGAAGCGCAGCTGTGAGGACCCCTGCCAACGGTTTGGCCTGACGTCACCGCGCCGATCTTGCACTCCACGGCAGGCGCCGGCCTGGCCGGACGTCGCGGTTCGGTTCCGATCTGGGCTCCGGTGTGCAACGTGTTCATCGGCAATACCACATGGTGTCAACGGAAGTTAGCCCTCCGTTTCCCTGGTGTGGCTGGTTATGATCTGCACCCCCACACCCTGCCGTAGCCGAAACCTGACTTCCCCCGGTCCGTGCCTTGCGCCTCAGGACTGCGTCTGGTCTCGGCTGTTGAGCCGTACCCAAAACCGTTCAACCGCTCCTGAGGACTGATGTCTCCTATAGACCCCGAAGGCCCACTGGAACCCGAAGGCCCACCAGGGCAGTCGACGACGCGTCGGCGACCTACCGTGCGGCTGCGTACGCTGCTCATTTGGCTGGCAATCGTCCCTATTCTGGCGATGAGTGCCCAAGTGGTCCTGACCGCACAGCCGTTGCTGGACGAGTCGGAGCACCTGCGCACCGACGTGGCCGTCGGTGAGCGGGTCGGCATACCCCTGTCCAGGCTGATGGTCGAAGTGCAGGCCGAGCGGACCGCGACCGCCGCACGGTGGACAGGCGACTCCGTGTCCGCGGAGGAGTTGCGCGACCAGCGCGCGGCCACGGACCGGGCCGTGGACGAACTGATCCGGTCGGCGGAGGGAGCACCGACGGAGCGGCGCGGGGACGATCGTCCCCTCGCGAAGCTGAAGCGCAACCTCGCGAACCTGGGCACGTACCGCGAGCGCGCGGACGCCCGCAGCGGAGGCGCGGAACGGACGATCGACTACTACTCGGGCCTGATCGACCACATCATCCATGTGTACATGGACGACTTCAGCCACGTGCAGGACGCCGAGTTCATCCAGGAGAACGGCGTGGTCGTCACGATGTTCTCGGTGTCCGAGATGGTGTCGCGCGAGACCGCCGTCCTCGTGTTGGCCGGGCCGTCCAAGCGGCTGAGCTCCTCCGCGTTCACCGAATTCGTCAACTCCGTCGGATCCCAGCGATACCAGTACTCCGAGTGGGTCGAGCCGTATCTGGCGGCCGAGGACCGAGCGGCCTACAACCAGATCCTCGGCTCGGACGCCTGGCAGACGAAGGTCCGTATCGAGAACGCGGTCATCTCCGACCACCAGAACGTCGAGTCCGGCATCAAGCTGCCCAAGGAGGTCGACGACTGGCACGCCGCGCACGAGCAGTTCGTTGAGCGCCTTGACGCGCTCAACGTGAAGCAGGCGCGCGGCGTGATCGCACGCGCCGACGCCAAGGCCACGGAGCTGGAGACCGAGGTCACCTGGCTGATCGTCGGAAACGGCGGAGCCGTGCTCGCGGTCGTGGCCGTCATCGTGTTCACCACCCGCTCCGTGCTCCAACGCCTGCGCGGTCTGCACCGGCGTACGGTGACCATCGCTGAGGACACGCTGCCGGACGTTGTGGCCCGACTCCAGCGCGGACAGTCCGTCGACGACGACGCGCTGCCCGCGGTGACCGGAGAGCAGGACGAGGTCGGGCGCATCAGCGACGCGTTCGCCCGGGTCGTCTCCGTATCCGTCGACGGGCACGCGCAGCTCGCGGCCGAGCGTCACGGCTTCGGCATGTTCGCCGCGGGCATCGCCTCGCGCACCGGAAACCTGGTCAGCCGCCAGCTGACCCTCACCGACGAACTGCAGGACAGCTTCGGTCACGACGAGGAACTGCTCGCCCAGTTGATGCGATCCGACCAATTGACGGTGGGTATGCGACGGCAGATCGAGAACCTGCTGATTCTGGCGGGCGGCGAGATCCCCGATCCGCACACCGAACCCATGCGCGTCGCCGACCTGCTGCGCGAAGCCGCCGCGGAAGTCGAGGACTTCCGGCGGATCGAGCGCCAGTCCCTGGACGAGATCAGCGTGACGCCGCGGGTGATCAGCGAGATCAGCCACCTCCTGGCGGAACTCTTGGACAACGCCACCCGGTTCTCGCCGCCGAGGGCCAAGGTGATCGTACGGGCCGAACTCGTGACGGACGGCCTGTCGGTGGAGATCGAGGACCGCGGGCCCCGGGTGACCGGCGCGACGTACGAGGAGATGAACGGGCGCCTGCACTCGGCCCCGCCGTACTCCGTCCTGGCGGAGAACGCGCACCGGCTCGGCCTCTTCGTGGTGGGCCACCTCGCCGAACAGCTCGGCGCCAAGGTGACGTTGCGCCGCTCGGTGTTCGGGGGGACGTCGGCCGTGGTGATCCTGCCCGGGGAACTCCTGGTGCCGACCGAACCGGTCCGGGCAGGAGAGACAGCGCCCCGCGCCGCGGCGCCGTCCTCCCCGGCAGCGACCCTGCCCGAGGAACGCAAGCCCGAGCTGGTCCTGCACACCAAGACCGGCCTGTCCGGCGGTACCACGCCGGAGGGCTCGCCCGAGCGGCCGGTGCAGAGCAAGCTGCCGACCTCTGCCGTGACCCGCGACGGAGGCGCGAAGCCCGCCCTTCCCGAGCGGGTCCCGCAGGCCCATATCACCGAGCAGCTCCGCGCGCCCCGCGCGGCGGAAGCCGGCGCCGGTCAGGACTCGGCGACGCCCGAAGAGGTGGCCGACGCCTGGGCGGACTACGAACACGGCACCCAGACAGTGGAAGACGAGCTCCGACGGGATCAGCCATGACGACGACAGCGAACGACATGATCTACAGCGTCCTGGACAACAACCTGGGCAGGATCGCCGGTGTCAAGGGCGCCGTGCTCCTGTCCAACGACGGGATCAAACTCAGCGCGTACCAGCTGGAACGGGACCAGGCGGAGCGCATCGCCGCCGCGTCCTCCGGCATCGCCGCCACCATGAAGGCGATATCCCGGGAGGTCGACGGCGGCCGGGTGATCCGCCAGCTCGTGGAGATGGACGACTGCTACCTCTGCATCGTCGGGTGCGGTGAGGGCAGCACGCTCATCGTGGTGACCTCCCGCAAGGCGCGGCTCGGGGAGCTGGGCGGCGAGGCCGTGCGGACCGCGCAGGCGCTGGGCGAGTGGCTGAGCACGCCCGAGCGCGGTCAGGCGAAGCCCTCGTAATGGCGGACGAGTCAGGCCCGCAGCAGGGCGGCCGCCGGACACGGCTGTACGCGCTGACCGATGGGCGTACAGCGGCTGCGGCCGCCCGCAACGTCCTCACCATGGACACCACGATCACGGCGGTGTCCGTCGCTGACAGCCACGGCGGCCTGCCCACCGAGTGGCAGGCCATCCTCGCCATGTGCCCGCCGCCGGGCGGCCTGGCGGTCGCCGAGATCGCGGCGCGCATGCACATGCGCCTCACTCCGATGATGCTTCTTCTCGGCGAACTCACGGATCGGGGGCTGATCGAACACCGGCCGCCCCTGGAAGGGGCCGAGACCACCAATGTCCACCTGCTCATGAGAATCAGGGACAACCTTGCCCGGATATGACACCCCTGCCCAGGAAGCGGACCCCGTCAAGATCCTCATCGCTGGGGGATTCGGCGTCGGCAAGACGACCCTGGTCGAGACGATCTCCGAGATCGAGCCGCTGCGCACCGAGGAGCGGCTGACGAGCGCGGGCGTCGGCGTCGACGACCTCGACGGCATCGAGTCCAAGGCGGTCACCACCGTCGCGATGGACTTCGGCCGCCTCACCCTCACCGACGCAGGCGTCGTCCTCTACTTGTTCGGCACACCGGGCCAGGAGCGCTTCTGGTTCATGTGGGACGACCTGCTCAACGGGGCACTCGGGGCGATCGTGTTGGTCGACACGCGACGCCTCGACCGCAGCTTCCCGGCCGTCGACTTCTTCGAGAACCGAGGGCTGCCGTTCGTGGTCGGCGCGAACTGCTTCCACGGCGAACAGCCGTACAACGCCGAGGAGATCCGGGCGGCCCTGCACCTGCGGGACCCGAACACCCCCGTCCTCATGCTCGACGCCCGCTCCCGCGACGACGTGCGCGGTGCGCTGCTGTCGTTGCTGGACATGCTCATTGCCAAGGCGGGGGCCGTGGCTACCGGTTGACCACCGGGCCACGCCCCACGTTCGCGGATCAGTGCTACTGGGCTGCGCCGATGGAACGCCTCACCAACGTGCCCGAGAGCTTCGCCCGGTCTGCGGATCCGGACCGGGCGAAGCACTACGACAGCTTCGCCGAGGCGTACGCGGCGGAGTCCGAGAACAGCCTCGTGACCGCGTACTATGCGCGGCCCGCGATGTTGGCCCTCGCCCGAGATGTGGCCGGTCGCCGGATTCTGGATGCCGGCTGAGGCTCAGGCCCGCTGTCCGCTGCGCTGCGCGACCGGGGTGCTTTCGTTACCGGTATCGACGTCAGCGCCGGGATGTTGGCGTTGGCCAGGCGGTGGCTCGGTGACGATGTGGACCTGCATGTGGTCGATCTGAGAGACCGTCTGCCGTTTGAGGACGGCGCGTTCGACGACGTGGTCGCGTCGCTGGTGCTGCACTACCTGAGGCTTGTCCCGTAAAGATCTTCGAGTCAGTGGGACCGTGATCGGCTGCTGTCCGCTCTGCTCGGCCATCGGCCGAGGGCAAGGTTGTGCAGGCGGGCGATGCCTCTGATCGCGTGATGGACGCCGTCGCCCTTCAAGCGGCAGTCGCGGAGGATCTTCCAGGTCGTCATGCGGGCGAAGGCGTGCTCGACACGGGCGCGGACCTTGCGGTGGGAAGTGTTGTGCTCTTCCTTCGACGACCTGGTGGTTGGTGGAGTAGCGGTAGGTTCTTCGACTGCTCGGCGACCGTGTGGTCGCGGGTGGGGACCAGGGTTCCGGCCGCGATGAGCACGGTGCCCTTGCGGACCGTCTGCGGGGCTTGAGCGCGAGCAGGGGACCGAGATGGCTGATGATGCGGTCGGCCGCGGACTTTGAGACGCCGAACAGCGGGGCGAGCTGGCGCAGCGTCAAGTTGGTTCGCCAGTAGGCCGTGACCAGCAGCACCCGGTCCTCCAGCGGCAGGCTCCACGGCCGGCCTCTGCGGACCGCGTCAGCTCCTTCACGCCGCAGCGGTGTCACTACCGTGCCAAAACAGCGGGGGCTCAGCCCGGTGAACGGGGCTATCCAGGAAGGCTCCGACGCCGTAATCACACCAGACACCGCAAGATCTTTTCACGGGCCGCAGTGCCGGCCTGCGGATACTCAGGAGGGGTATGGCTGCGGTTCCACAGCCCTGAGCAGGCACTCGCGATTATCTGCGCTGATGAGTCCGTCCGGAAGAGTCTCGTCCTCCAGCAACGCCCGCAGGGCGGAAGCGTGTGCGGCGAAGGCGGCCCTACACCACTCGCGTTCCGGGTGATCGCAGTCCTTCCCGAATAGCAGCACCTGGCGTTCATCGTCGGCGTCGACGGGCAGAGACAGCTCCGCGGCGACGACCAGGAGGTCGACCAGGCCGGGCCGCACCGCGATGTCAGGGACGGCTGCCAGGTGGATCAGGAAGGGCAGGGCAGCCGGCATCGCGGCGCTCACGTGGAAGACGCTGTTCATCAGAACGTTCTCCAGCACGGACAGGGCCTTGGGGCCGGCTGTCTCATCCAGGAGACCGCGGAGCAGGACCGGGATCCCGGCAGGGCACCCGGGAATCCGCGACCAGTCGACATCAGCGCAGCCCAGCAGCGCGGGGTGGTCGCATGCAGCTCGCTCCACCTGCGGATATTCGCGGAGGAACCGAGCAACGGCAGCCTCTTTGACCGCCGCATCCATCACACACATCTCTCTGCCCCTGCACCCACGACTTCGCACCGAACTGCGTCCGCGAAACTCTCTCCGGGGCAGGCGTCGAACTCAAGTGCCAGGCCAGTAGCTACCACCTCCGCCCTGGGGTAGTGGCGCCCCGGCGCGGCATCGGATTCCGGGACAGCCAAGTAGCTCTCTGTAGCGGATCAAGGGGTTCCTGTGCGGGTGTGCCCGGTCAGGCGGGGAGGTGCATCGCGAGTTGCTCCCACTGTCGTGCGGGCGGGGAATCGGGTGTGGTGGTCATGAGGTGGAGGCTGACGTGGTCGGCTCCGGCGTCGAAGTGCTCTTGGACGCGGTGGGCGATGTCCTCGGCACTGCCGTGGGCCACCAGCGCGTCGACCAGCCGGTCGTTGAGCGCTTCCGGGTTCTCGTATCCAAGGCCTCGCAGCAGCTCGCGGCGGTTGGGCAGGGCAGCCGCGGCCGTGGTGCGGGCCAGGTCGGCGGTGTCCGCATGGTCGTGGTTGAGCACGCACATCTGGGTGACGGCCAACACGCTGTCGTCTCCGAGGATGGCCCTGGCGGTGCGGGTGTACTCGATGGGCATGCCAAGGACCGTTGCGCCCCGGGCGCGTTCGGCGGCAAGGGCGAGCATGTCGCGATCCAGGGCGGCGAGTACGCGGTGTGGTGAGGCAGCAGCGTCGGGTGGCCCGAACGGGGCGGTGTCCAGCGCGTCGAGGTAGGAGCGCATGGTGGCCAGGGGCGGGCCGAAGTGATGGCCACGGATGCCCTCGGCCAGGCTGGGGTGGCTCTCCCACAGGCTGAGCAGGAACCGTCCGGGGAATGCCTCCTCCAGGGTGCGCTGCGCGGCGGCGGCCGTGACCGGGTCGCGGGCGTAGATGTCGGCCATGCCGGCGGCCACGGTCATGTGCCGGGTGGCCGACAGGAGGATCGCGGCCTGCGCCATGGCCTCCCGTCCCATGATCTCGGGGAACCACAAGGTGCCGTAGCCGAGGTCTTCGATCACGGCGGCGGCCTTGCGGACCTCGGGTGCGGAGAGGTGGTCGAAGTCCCCCGCCCAGATTCCGATGCGTCCGAGGCCGTGGGCGCGGGCGCTCACGCGTCCTGCCCTGCGATGCGCGTGGAGTCCAGGAAAGCGGCGATCTGGGATGCACCGGTTGGCTCCAGCCAGGTGCCGAAGTCCATCGTGGCGGGGCGGATCTTCCGGGTGGCGGGAATGTCGGCGCGGTAGCCGTCTGTGTTGAGCCACTCGTTGGCGTAGGCGAAGTCTTCGCTCAGGGCCCGGATCGCGTCGATCGGCACCTGTACGTAGGGCAGCGGTATACCGAGTGCCTTCCCGATGGCCGCGGCGATCTGAACCGGCGTGAGCTCGTCCCCGGCCAGGGAAATCTCCCGGCCGATCCACTCCTTCGGCCGGGCGAACGCCAGCGCCGCCACGGCGCCGACATCGTCGACGGCCATGATCTGCTGCGGGACCTCCGGCGCGAGCCCGGTGGACAGATTCCCGTTCCGCAGCGCGTATCCGCCGGTGAAGTTCTCCATGAAGGACACCGGCCTCAGGATCGTCGCGGGCAGGTCGAGCGCGGCGATGTGCTGCTCGATCCGCCACTTGCTGACCAGGTTCGCCGGTAGCTTCTCGTCAAGGTGCCGGTCCGCTTCGGCGACCGAGGTGAAGACGAAGTGCCCGATGCCTGCGGCGTGCGCGGCCTCGGCGACGTTCACCCCCCAGCGCACCTCGTCCTCGGTGCTGAAGTCCGGCGCGGTGCCGGGCGAGCCTACGGTGGGTTGGACACTGAACAGGCCCCAGGCACCCTCGGCCGCGGCGACCAGCGAGTCGACGTCCTCCATCTGCGCCCGCACCACCTGTGCCCCGGTCTGCGCCAGTGCGGTGGCCTGCGTCCCGTTCGGGTCGCGCGTCAGTGCGCGCACGTGCCAGCCGTCCCGGAGCAGGTGATGCGTCACGGCCCTGCCCTGTAGACCGGTTGCTCCCGCCACCACGACGGTCTTGTGGCTCAGCTTCATGTTCTTCTTCTCCATCGCGTCCATGCGGAAGAGGAGCCACCCAGTAAGTGGGGTGGCCCTCCGTTTCGCGTTCGATACGATATGGAGGGCCACCCCACTTTTCAAGCCGTCAGGAGTGCCCGTGCCCAAGGACGCCGCCCCGCCGCGCCGGACGATGCGCGCCGACGCCCGCCGCAACGCCGAAAAGATCGTGGCCGCGGCCGGAGCCCTGATCGCCGAGCAAGGCGCCGACGCCTCGCTGGAGGAGGTCGCCCGTCGTGCCGGAGTCGGCTCGGCCACCCTGCATCGCCACTTCCCCTCCCGCCAGGCGCTCCTGGAGGCGGTCTTCAAGGACCGGGTGGAGGCTCTGTGCGCGAAGGCCGGCGATCTGCTCGCCGACCCCGATCCGGGCCAGGCCCTGTCCGCCTGGCTTCGCGCCGTCGGCGCACACGCCGTGGCCAACCGGGGACTGGGGGCGTCCCTGATGCGCGACGCAGACACGACACTGGGCGAGACCTGCCACGACATGATCACCAATGCTGGAGACGCCCTCCTCGCACGTGCCCGAGCGGCAGACGCCGTGCGCCCCGATATGACCGTCACCCAGCTGCTGAAACTCGTCGGCGCCATCGCGCTGGCAACGGAGAAGGACATCGATGGCCCGGCCGAGGCCGACCTCCTGCTTGCGATCGCCATCGACGGCGTACGTGCGCGCTGAGCCGGGTTCTCGCAAACGTTCCTTTGCCCGGGCGAGATCGTTCGGCGCCCCGAGGGGTGCCGGACCCCCGAATCTCTTCGCGCAAGTCGTTCTCGCTCAAGAGCAGGAGAGGTCCCCTTCTGCGATTTGCTATGCGCGAAAATCCGGGCTCATGACGGACCCTCAAACGGCAACGGCAACGGCAACGGCAACGGCAACGGCAACGGCAACGGCAATGGCAACGGCAACGGCAACGGCAACGGCAACCGCACCCGCGTCCGTCGCTGACGATGTCGAGCGCCACCCCTGCCCGCGGTGCGGCGCCGAGCCTGGCTCGCCGTGCCGCTCGCGCGGCGGGGTGGTCGCTGGCGCCTACCACGCCGGCCGCTTCGTGAGGGTGCCGCAGCTTGCGAAGCGGCTGCGGGTGCCGACCCTCGCCGACCGGGACCGGGGTGGCCGTGGCGCCCGGGTCACCGCCCCCGACGCCGATCGACCCGGAGGGGGGTGAACATCCGCATCGGCTACGCCCGCTGCTCGCCGGCTGTGTTGAGGCGCATTCACCGAGCCGCATGTGTGGCCACGTGTTGTCGGGTGTGAGGGCGTGCGCTGACCTCTTGCTGACTTCCTGACGCAACACCGTCAGGCAGGTCCGCCGGACCGTAGGTCCCCTCCGCTGGCCGCGGTCTGCAACCGGTGAGACCGTGACGCCATGTCCGTGAAACCGCTCGGCGACTCACGCCCCAACGAGAGTAACGACCCATGACACAGAATCTGATCAGGCAGATCGAGACCATGGAAGCGTTGGACGGTGTCTGCCGGAAGGTCTCGGGCTGGGTAGGGCGGGCCACGCATTCCGCAAAGGTGAAGAACGCACTGTCCGGAACGTGGTTGGGGCACCAGCTGCACCCTGTGCTGACTGATGTGCCCATCGGTGCGTGGGCCATGGCGTCCGTACTGGACGTGACTGCGGGCCGCGCCGGCGCCAGGGCCGCGCGTCGCCTGGTGGGCGTGGGTCTGCTCGCCTCGGCCCCGACCGCTGCCTCGGGCGCATCGGACTGGTCTGACACCTACGGCCCCGAACAGCGGGTCGGGATCGTGCACGCGGTGTGCAATGCAACCGCGAGCGCGCTGCAGGCGGCGAGTTGGCTGGCACGCCGACAAGGCCGGCGCGGCACCGGCATGGTGTTGAGCGGCATCGGGCTCGGGTTCACCCTGAGCTCCTCCTATCTGGGTGGTCACCTCTCGCTCGTGCGGGGGGTCGGCATCAACCACACCGCGTTTCAGTCGACGGTCGGCGAATGGACGGATGTCGCGGCGCTGTCCGAGCTGGGCGAGGGCAAGCCTCTACGAGGCACGGCGGGCGACGTTCCAGTCGTACTCGTACGGCAGGGCGAGACCGTGTACGCGCTGTCGGCCGTCTGCACCCATGCCGGCGGCCCGCTCGACGAGGGCAAGGTCCTGGACGGCTGCATCCGGTGTCCTTGGCACGGCAGCTGCTTCCGGCTGGAGGACGGCGCCGCGGTTCGCGGCCCTGCTGCGGTCGACTCACCTCGCTGGGAGGTGAAGGTCACCGACGGCCGCGTTCACGTCCGCTCGGCCTCGGCCTGACCGTTCAGCCAGGTTCTTCGTCTGCTGGTGGTACACGGCCGCGCTCGCTTCTGACCTGCGGCAACGGGTGGAACTGGTTGATGCGCAGCCGAGTTGGTCCGTGAATGGTCCGGATCTTGGTGGCCGAGTGTGCTTCGGCGTGCGATGGGTGAGGTGTCATCCGAACGCTGTGCCGTGAGGGGGCGGGGCGTCCGCGCGCCCCGTCTACCTGTTCCCGATGACTCATCACCTTGAGTGCGTCGCGATCCTTGAGCCTGCGGGAAAGGGCCGCTGACCTGCGGTTTTGTCGATGTGCGTTATGGGCGGCATAGACGTTACGGGCGTATCTTGACGCCGCCTGTGCGTAGGGAGGTTCGGCCTTGCGCCATCCCGATACGTGT
This sequence comes from Streptomyces boluensis, assembly GCF_009908195.1. Lineage (GTDB taxonomy): Bacteria > Actinomycetota > Actinomycetes > Streptomycetales > Streptomycetaceae > Streptomyces > Streptomyces boluensis. Next base: position 12,550 of record NZ_JAAAHS010000099.1, read on the forward strand.
AAATACACTCAATGCATGGAACCCGCGACAACAGAGTGCGTGTGCACCACACTTCGCATGACGACGCGCTGGATCGACCGCCTCTACAGCCAGGCGTTGGGCGAGGTGGGCCTGCGGCCCATGAACTACGCGTTCCTTTCCCGGCTGGCCGCCGATGGGCCCTTGATGGTGAGCCAGCTCGCCGATCGCCTGGCGATCGAACGGACCACCTGTACGCGGGAGTTGCAGCCCTTGACCCGTTCCGGACTCGTCACCGTCGAGGAGGGCGCCGACCGTCGGCAGCGCGTCGTACATCTCACGCCTGCGGGCGAGGCGAAACTGGCCGAGGGGCGACCGCATTGGGAGGCGGTCCAGCGACGGGTCGCGGACGCCTTCGGCAGCGAACCCACCGGCGACCTGCTCGTCAGTCTCCGCGAACTGCTCGCGGAGACCCAGCAATTGATGGCCCGCTGACCACGTCTCGGGACGGCCGCACCAGTACCGGCACCAGCACTCGCACCAGGAGCAGGAGCGCAGATGACCCGTGAAGAGATCAGCACCGATGAGATCGCGAAGCCGGTGGGGCCGTTCTCGGCCGCCGTGCGCGCGGACGGTTTCACCTTCGTCAGCGGGCAGGTGGCCCAGGACCCGGCGACGGGCGCGCTGATCGACGGTGATGTGTCGGCACAGACCGAGCAGGTCTTCCTCAACGTGTCCGCGGTCCTCGCGGCCGCCGGGAAAACGCTCGACGACGTGGTGCGCGTGGGCGTCTATCTGACCGACATGGCGGACTTCGCCGCGGTGAACGCCGTGTACGGGGAGGTGTTCAGCGCGCCGTACCCCGCCCGTACGGCGATCGGCGTCGCGGCGCTTCCGCTCGGCGCCGCTGTCGAGGTCGATGTGATCGTCGGCTGACCGTGGAGTACGAGTTCGTCCTCGCCGACGTCTTCACCGAACAGCCCTTCGGTGGGAACCAGTTGGCGGTCTTCCCGGACGCACGGGGGTTGTCCGGGACGACGATGCAGGCTCTGGCCAAGGAGTTCAACTTCTCGGAGACGGCTTTCGCCTGCCCGCTCGCGGACCCGGACAGCTACCGGTTGCGGATCTTCACCCCGCACCTGGAGCTGCCGTTCGCGGGCCACCCGACCATTGGTTCCGCGTCCGTGCTCGCCGCCGGCGGGCACGGACGCCTTCGGGCGGAGGAACGGAGGATGACGTTCGAGGAGGGCATCGGCCCGGTCACCGTGGACGTCCGCGGCACCTTCAGCCGACTGGCCGTGCCCGCTCCCTACGAGGCCCCCTCGCACCGCCCACCGGTGGAGACGGTCGCCCAGGCGCTCTCCCTGACCGGGGAGGATGTGCTGGAGTGCTGGTACGGAGGGGCCGGACTGCCGTTCTGCTACGTGCAGTTGGCGTCCGCCGACGCGGTCGACCGGGCCGTCCTGGACAAGGCCGTATGGGCGGCCGGTCTCGCCGACGGCTATTCGCCGCACCTCTACGTCTTCGCCGGAGAGTTCCGCAGCAGCAGCAGCACGCTGTACGCGAGGGCGTTCGTTCCCGCCGTCGGTGTCGACGAGGACTCCGCGACGGGCTCCGCCGGTGCCGGGCTGATCGGGAGCCTCACCCGGCGGTCGGCCCTCTCCGACGGCGACCACATGCTCCGCATCCGGCAGGGCTCCCGCATGGGGCGCCCCAGTCTGATCGAGGCGGGCGCCCGCACGGAGGGAGGCCAGCTCGTCGCCCTCACCGTGGGCGGCTTCACCACAGTCGTCGGCAGGGGCACGATCACCGTGCCGCACTCCGACGATCACGCCGGGCCGTTCCCGGCGAGCGCTGCTGCGTGAGTGCGCTCGCCGGGCACGCCCATTTCCGCCCCAGCTGTACGTGGCTGGTGGCTCCGAAGATCACAGGAGGTCGATACCCATGGCGCTTACGCACTGGGGGTTCATCTACACGGCGGCGGGCAGCGTGGCAGGCGGCGATGTCAACGTCGTCGAAACGAGCGCGTGCCGCACCGTGTTCGTCGGGGTGGAGAAGCCCGAGGAGGGCATCGAGGCCGCGCGCCGCCTGGTGGACCAAGGCGTACAACTCATCGAGCTGTGCGGAGGGTTCGGCCCCGTATGGGCGGGGCGCGTGATCGAGGCGATCGACGGCGGGGTCCCCGTGGGCGTGGTCGGCTACGGTCCCGAGGCCGTGGACCAGGTGCACGCGATCTTCTCCTGACGCGTACGGCGCCTCTCTCACGCCAAGGGGGGCGCCGGGCCGCCCGGGGCAGGAATGTCGGGGCGGTGGGTTACAAACGGGCCTCCAGGCGGGCGGACAGTTGTGTGTAGTCGTGCTCAGGGAAGATTTCTGGAAAGACGCGAAGCATGTTCGTGAGGTTGTTCACGTCATCCGAAAAGTCCGGCCTGTTCAGCGATATATCTGCGAAGAGATATTGCCAGGAGTACGCCCCCTTGGTGAGGAGCAATGCCTCCAGGTATTCGTGGTAGGTGAGGTCGAGTTTGATGTACCCGGGTGGGTGGGGTGGTTGCCCGATGTCAGATTTGCTGGTGTACCAGAGCTCCAGCTCCTCGACGTCCGGCTGCATGCGAATATAAGTTTGCATTCCGGCGCCGTAGCGAGGAGTTCGGTCGACCGGGCGGAGTTGGGTCAGGAATCGGTGATGAAACTCTGTGGTGGCGTCCTCCGGTATGCCCTCGTTGCACTGGAGGGCGTCGTGGAAATTGCCGAGGCTGAACTCCCCGACCACCTCCGGTAGTGAGGGGAGCGTCTGCCATGCGGCTCCGAGCTCGTAGAAGCGCAGGGAGCAGCGCACCATGGCGGAACTGAACTGCACACCTTCCCATGCGTCGTCGTATTCTTCGGGAAGGATATGAGCCAGTGAGCGGCTCAGCCCTGTTCCGCTGCACTGTGCTTCGACAAGAGGGCATCCTTCTATTTCCCGGAGGGAAGCCAGGTGTAACTGTTCATTGTGTGTGAGCGTTGGCATCGCTTTCCTTGGTGTAGCTGATCGGGCCCTGTGGTGGGCTTTATTCGATTTACCTGCCCTGTCTATCATTTTCGACGCCGGCGCGAGGTCGTATCGCTCGATCACGCAGGCAGATGTGGTGACAGCAACGCATGCGCGATATGTCGTGGTTCTGTACGCGTGCTCGATGTGCTGCGGATGTGACGTCACCAAATTGGCGCTTGGCCGCGACCGGCCGGGCCCGAGGGCCTGCTGGATCAACAGCGCATCGCCGCGGGCCCTCAGCGTTGCGGAGGTCCGCGGGGCTTGGCGAGACGGAGCCGGCGGGGGTGCTGGCGCGGAAGCAGATGGAGCGGTTTCCGCACGGGGTGCCGGCCGTCGATCTGGACGACTTCCGGCTGGACGGCACCTGCGACCCCGGCGAGGTGCTCGAACAGTTGCTGCGGTCCCTGGACGTCGAGTCGGGGATGGTGGCGGCGCAGTACAAGGCGCGGTGCGGCCACCAGGGTGTCCCCGCGTGCGGGGTCAGCCCATTCCGCCGATCCATCCCGCCGCATCGAGTCGGAACGCCCCGGGTGCCGCGACGGTTCGCAGGCCGTCCTCGATCGTGCGCAGCCGGTCCTCTCCCAGGGCGGCGGCCCAATCCGTACGCAACTGGTTGAAGATCATTGCCGATCGGGCCAGTACGTCATGTCCTCGCGCGGTGAGCCGCACCAGCTTGCGCCGCGCGTCTGTGGGGTCCTTGGTGCGTTCGACGTAGCCGAGGGAGGCCAGTCTGTCGACGGTCTTGCCTGCTGCTTGTTTTGAGATTCCCAGGCTGCGGGCGATATCGCTGGCTGCGGCTCCGGCAGGGCCGATCGCCTGCAGGGCGAATCCGTGCGCCGGACGTACATCGGGGTGCCCCTGACGTGCGAGTTCGGCGTGCAGGGCATCGCCGAGTGTGCGAAAGCCCGCGAAGAGCAGCAGGGGCAACTCGTAGCCGGGCCGCGCCGGGCCGGGGCTGCCGTCCGTCGCTTCAACTTGCTTCCCCGGATGGGCAACCTGGTTTACCATCTGATCGTCAACCATGTTGACCATTCTAGGAGGGTTTCATGTTCGCTGCACACAGCGTGGAGAGTGCCCCGCAGGCATCGCGGCCGACGATGCAGGCCATCGCCGAGGCGTCGGGCGGCGTAGTGCCGGACGCCGTCGCACGGCTGGCCGGATCGCCCGAACTACTCAACGGATTCCTGTCCCTGAGCGCCAGTTTCGAACAGTGCACGCTGGATCCGCTGTCCAGAGAGGTCGTCATCATGACGGTCGCTGTTCGCAACCAGTGCCATGTCTGTATAGCCATGCACACCGGCAAGCTCCGCAAGCTGGACGCGGAATCGGAACTCATCAGCGCCCTGCGGGAAGGGCGTTCAGTTGCCGACGAACGACTCGAAGCCATTCGTACGTTCACCCTCGATGTCCTGTCCACCGCCGGTGCCGTGGACGAGGGCACCGTCAAGGGATTGCTGGCCCACGGATACACCGAACGCAACGCGCTGGAAGTCGTCATGGGCATAGGCACGTACACGATGTCGACACTCGCCAATCGCCTCGTCGGGTCGGCCTGACGGAGAGGCTCGTCCCGCGGCCACTCGCCCTCCGGCAGCAGAACCCACCGACGAACTCCGATGACGGTTGCCGCCCACAATGATCAGCTGATCCCCTAGCGTCCCTGCCGTGGTCCAGCTGACCGTCGAAGACCCCGCGCACATAGGGCCGTTCCGTCTGATCGCCCGCCTCGGCGCGGGCGGCATGGGGCGTGTCTACCTCGGCCGTTCCGACGTCGGGCGGACCGTCGCGGTCAAGGTCGTCCAACGTGAGTTCGCCGCGGAGCCCGAGTTCCGCAGGCGGTTCGCGCGCGAGGTCGATGCGGCACGACGGGTCGGCGGGCAGTGGACCGCGGCCGTGATCGACGCCGACACGCAGGCGCCGGTGCCATGGGTGGCGACGCAGTACGTTCCCGGCCCCTCCCTGCACGAGGTGGTGGCCACGGACTTCGGTCCACTGCCCGAGGTTTTCGTACGAGTACTCGCGGGCGGACTCGCGCACGCGCTCACCGACATCCACGCCGCCGGGCTCGTCCATCGCGACCTCAAGCCGGGCAACATCCTGATCACCGTGGACGGCCCGCGCGTCATCGATTTCGGCATCACGCGGGCCCTGGAGACGCTTGGGGAGCGGCCGGTGCTGCGGGACACCGTCGAGGTCCGGCTGCTCCTCCGCAGAGGTCGCCGCGCGGGTGGGCGACGGCCGGGAGGATGTGTGGCTGCCGGGGAAACTCCTGGCTCAACTGGGCAGCCACGCCGCGCAGTTGCTCGACCTCGCGCCTCCGCCTTCGCCTTCGCCTCCGCAGGTCCACGCCGCCGCGCCGCCGACCCCGACGGCACCGTCGTATGCCGTCCCGGATCATGCCGCCCCGGATCAGGCCGGCGTGGCTCATGCAGTCCCGGTTCATCCAGTCCAGGCTCACGCCGTCCCGGTTCATCAGGCTCCGACCGCTCCGGCGTACAACCCTGCGGCGGCGCCGCCGCTGCCCGGCTACATGCCGGTTCCGTACCCCGTCGAGGCCGACGGTTCGGCCGTGCTCGCCCTGCGCATTCTGCGACTCGTAGCGTCCCTCCTCCTGGCGATCGGAGCACTACTGCTCACCGATCCGGCCGTGGAAGAGGCACTGGGTATCGCCTGGACCGACAACATCCGGCCCCACGCGGTCATCATTGCCGCGCTCGGCGCCCCTTCTCGCCGCACCGCTGGCCCGCCCCGGCCGCCCACGTCTGGGTCCGCTCATGGGTGGCCTGCTGACGGCTGCCCTCGTGTTCAACGCCGTCATGCTGGTCTGGCATCTGCGGATCGTGCCGTGAGGTGTCGCCCGCGTTCGAACCGGTAAAAGCCCCGCTCTCGGCGTGCGGCTTCCCTTGGGAAGCCGGACCATGAAATCAATGAGCGGAGTAGCCGTGAGCAAGGAAAATCCGGCCCCTGACACGGGCGATCTGGTCGTGCTGAGCAACGTCAACAAGCACTTCGGGGATCTACATGTCCTCCAGAACATCGACCTGACCATCGCCCGGGGCGAGGTCGTCGTCGTCATCGGGCCGTCCGGGGGCGGGAAGTCCACGCTGTGCCGTGCCATCAACCGCCTGGAGACCATCGACTCCGGTGAGATCGTCATCGACGGAAAGCCCCTGCCCGCCGAAGGACGCGAGCTGGCCGCGCTGCGGGCCGATGTGGGCATGGTCTTCCAGTCCTTCAACCTCTTCGCGCACAAGACCGTTCTGAACAACGTGACGCTCGGCCAGGTCAAGGTCCGTAAGAAGGACAAGAAGGCCGCCGATGAACGGGCCCGTCGACTGCTCGAACGGGTGGGTGTCGCGTCCCAGGCGGACAAGTTCCCCGCGCAGCTCTCCGGCGGCCAGCAGCAGCGCGTCGCCATCGCCCGAGCCCTTGCCATGGACCCGAAGATGATGCTGTTCGACGAGCCGACCTCCGCACTCGACCCCGAGATGATCAACGAGGTGCTCGAGGTGATGCAGCAGCTCGCCCGGGACGGGATGACCATGGTCGTCGTCACGCATGAGATGGGGTTCGCCCGTTCGGCCGCCAACCGCGTGGTGTTCATGGCGGATGGCCGCATCGTGGAGGAGACGACACCCGCCCAGTTCTTCAGCAATCCGAGCAGCGAGCGGGCCAAGGACTTCCTCTCGAAGATCCTGCACCACTGATCCCACGCATGACCTGCATGACTGATCCCGCACTACTGACTGCACCACTGACCTGCACCACTGTTCCGGGGGCCTTGAGTACTAGGAACGATCACCATGAAGCTTCATACGGTCACCACCGCGGCCGCCGCCGCACTCGTGCTGTCCCTGACCGCCGTCGGCTGCGGTTCGGACGACGGCGACGACACCAGCTCGGCCTCCGTCGTGGGCACGGGCTCGGGCGACGAGAAGATCACCATCGGCATCAAATTCGACCAGCCGGGCATCGGCCTGAAGACCCCGGACGGCAAGTACACGGGCTTCGACGTCGACGTGGCCACGTACGTGGCCAAGCAGCTCGGGCACGAGCCCGGCGACATCGTGTGGAAGGAAGCCAAGAGCGCCGACCGCGAGACGCTGCTCCAGCGCGGCGATGTCGACTTCATCGCCGCCTCGTACTCGATCACCCCCGAGCGCGAGAAGAAGGTCGACTTCGCCGGCCCCTACCTCCTCGCCCACCAGGACGTCCTGATCCGGGCCGACGACGACACCATCAAGAAGCCCGAGGACCTCAACAACAAGAAGCTCTGCTCGGTCACCGGGTCCACCTCGGCGCAGAACGTCAAGGACAAGATCGCGCCCAAGGCCCAGCTGCAGGAGTACGGCGGCTACTCGGAGTGCCTGACCGGGCTCGAGAACAAGGTCATCGACGCCCTGACCACCGATGACTCGATCCTCGCCGGTTATGCCGCGCAGCCCGAGTTCGAGGGCAAGTTCAAGCTCGGCGGCTTCAAGCTGAGCAACGAGAACTACGGCATCGGCGTCGAGAAGGGCAGCGAACTCAAGGCGCAGATCAACACCGCCCTGCAGAAGATGGTCAAGGACGGTTCCTGGGACGCGGCCGTGGAGAAGAACTTCGGCCCGGCCGACTACAAGAACGAACCCGCACCGAAGATCGGCGTCGTCGTCAACTGACGCGTCGTCGTCGACCGACGCCGGTGCCGCACGGGCGCGCCGCCCTCTTGAGCGGCGCGCCTCGCCCTTCACCTCGCCCTTCACGCACGCGGAAGGCCGACCGTGTTCGACTTTCTCGAGGGTTACGACCTGCTGGCCGCCTTCTGGGTGACCGTGCAGCTCACCCTCTACTCCGCCGTCGGTTCCCTGATCTGGGGAACGCTGCTGGCCGCCATGCGCGTCAGCCCGGTGCCCCTGATGCGGGGCTTCGGTACCGGCTACGTCAACATCGTCCGGAACATCCCGCTCACCGTGGTCATCGTCTTCACCTCGCTCGGCCTGTTCCAGACGCTCGGCGTCACGCTCGGTGCCGACGACTTCACGACGATCAACTTCCGGCTCGCCGTGCTCGGTCTGACCGTGTACACCTCGTCGTTCGTCTGCGAGGCGCTGCGGGCCGGCATCAACACGGTGCCCGTCGGGCAGACCGAGGCGGCGCGGGCCATCGGCCTGAACTTCCCCCAGGTGCTGATGCTCATCGTGCTTCCGCAGGCCTTCCGTTCCGTGGTGGGCCCGCTGGCGAGTGTGCTGATCGCCCTGACCAAGAACACCACGGTGGCCGCCGCGATCGGTGTCGCCGAGGCCGCGGCGCTGATGCGGGTGATGATCGAGAACGAGGCTCAACTCATCCTGATCTCCGCCATTTTCGCGTTCGGATTCATCTGCCTCACCCTGCCGACCGGGCTGTTCCTCGGCTGGGTGAGCAAGAAGGTGTCGGTGCGGCGATGAGCTCGCGGTCTGTTCTGTTCGACGTCCCGGGGCCGCGTGCCAAGCGGCGCAACGTGCTGCTCACGGTGGTGTTCCTGGTCGCGGTCGCCGTGGTGATGTGGTGGGTGGCCCAGAGCCTCGCAGAGAAGAACCAACTTGAATGGGTCAAGTGGCGGCCCTTCTACACGGATTCCCGCGCCTGGTCCACGTACCTCCTGCCGGGGCTGCAGAACACGCTCATCGCCGCTTCCCTGTCCATGGTCATCGCGCTGCCGCTCGGAGCGCTGTGCGGCATCGCCCGGCTCTCCGAGCACTGGTGGGTGCGGGGGCCGGCCGGCACCGTCGTGGAGTTCTTCCGGGCCATCCCGGTGCTGATCCTGATGCTGTTCGCGAACGCGGCGTACTCCGAGTTCACTGACGTCAGCCCCGACAGCCGGCCGCTGTACGCGGTGGTCACCGGTCTCGTCCTCTACAACGCGTCCGTACTCGCGGAGATCGTACGAGCCGGGATCCTGTCCCTTCCCCGGGGCCAGAGCGACGCGGCCAAGGCGATCGGCATGCGCAAGAACCAGGTCATGCGGCATGTGCTGCTGCCGCAGTCGGTCACCGCGATGCTCCCGGCGATCGTCAGCCAGCTGGTGGTCATCGTGAAGGACACGGCCCTGGGCGGCGCGCTGCTCGGCTTCTCCGAACTCCTCGCGTCGGTCCGCCCGATGAGCGCGAACTACGGCGCGAACACCATCGCCAGCTTCACCGTGGTCGCGGTGGTCTTCGTCGTACTGAACTTCGCGCTCACATCGTTCGCGAGCTGGCTGGAGGGCAGGCTGCGGCGCGGGAAGAGGTCCACCGGCGCGGTGGTCGGCGCGGAGGCGGTCGACCAGCTGGCCACGCCGGGGGAGCA